>CAZMKD010000034.1:0-3375 GCA_964566575.1 uncultured Verrucomicrobiota bacterium | reverse complement strand
CCTATGTCGATCATGGTGGGGACTGGCCGCGGTGCGACAGCGGGAGTGTTAATTAAAAATGCCGAGGCGCTCGAAACTTTTGAAAAGATCGATACGGTTGTGGTGGATAAAACCGGCACATTGACCGAAGGAAAGCCGAAGCTGATGTCGATGATGGCTTTGGGATTTTCTGAAGATGAAGTTTTAAGTCTAGCTGCGAGCCTTGAAAAACAGAGCGAACACCCGCTCGCCGAAGCCGTCCTTCGCGCGGCTAAAGAAAAAAAGCTTACCTTAAGAGAGGTGAAAGATTTCAAATATGAAAAAGGGAAAGGAATCACAGGCTTGGTAGAGGGCAAACAGGTTTTGATCGGGAGTGCCAAGATCATGGAAGAAAAAGGAATGAACGTTTCCGATTTTTCTACGAAGACCGATCAACTTCGCAGTGAGGGTCAAGGGGTGATATTTATTGCTATCAATGGGAAGATGGCTGGCTTTCTCAGTGTCGCTGACCCCATCAAAGAATCGACCCTTGAAGCCATTCGGCTATTGCACTCTGAAGGAATAAAAATAGTGATGCTTACCGGAGACAATCTTCAAACCGCTCAAGCAGTGGGTAAAAAAGTCGGTATTGATGAAATTCAGGCAGAAGTCTTGCCTCAAGATAAAGAAAAACATATCCGGAAACTCCAGGAACAGGGCCGCAAGGTGGCCATGGCTGGTGACGGGATCAATGATGCACCCGCTTTGGCAAGGGCCCATGTGGGGATCGCTATGGGAAGCGGGACAGATGTGGCCATGCAAAGCGCTGGAATTGTTCTTATCAAAGGTGATCTGCGAGGTATCGCGAAGGCAAGAAAATTAAGCCGTGCAACAATGCGCAATATCCGCCAAAATTTATTTTTTGCTTTTATTTATAACACGCTGGGGGTTCCAATAGCGGCCGGTATTTTATATCCCTTTTTCGGTATTTTGCTAAGCCCTATTATCGCCAGTGCCGCAATGGCCTTTAGTTCAGTCTCTGTGATTGCCAACGCGCTCCGGCTGGAAAAGGCCGCTCTCTAAGGTCAGCAAGTTTACAATAGGCCATAACAAGGGGGATTTATGATTCAGCGAATCTCAGCAGTGTTTGGATCTTTCATTGTGACATTGGCAGTGGCGTGCGGTTTTGCGCAGGGAGCTTACGCAGAAGAGCAAGCCGGTTTTTCAAAAGCAACGGCACTTCTCGGGCCGACCCAGCCCGGATCTGTGATCACTGGTAAAGTAACGCTGGAAGAAACACCCGCAGGCCTTCAGGTGCGGGCCGAGGTCCAGAACGCACCGACCGGGCTTCATGGATTCCACATCCACATGAATGGGAACTGCTCGGACGAGGGTAATGCCACCGGAGGACATTTCAATCCAGACGGAGTTTCTCATGGTGACCTGGCGAAAGATGGCTTCACTCACGCGCATGCGGGCGATCTCGGGAATATTACGATCGATGCCGATGGGCATGGAACGCTCGAGAAGCTTTTACCTGGCTTGACACTGAAAGAGGGGAAGTACGGCGTGGCCGGGCGTTCTTTCGTCCTGCACGAAAAGACTGATGACTTCGGACAGCCGACCGGGAATGCCGGAGGCCGTATTGCCTGCGGCGTTATCCAAGCTGAAAATTAAAGGAGATCGCTAATGGCTAATTACACCTGTCCTTTATGCAACGAGACGATGGCGCACGATCTGATCCTGTTCTTGAGCCACGGCGAAGACCACATTATTACCGAGATCAAAAAAAGTAATCCCCACTGGGTGGCCGAAAATGGCGCATGCGCCCCCTGCGTCGAGTATTACCGGAAAGCTATGCGGGGTAACTAGAAAGCGAGCTTTTTAAGAAGATCGGTCAGGTCTTTCCCCAGGTCCTCGACCACTTTCTGCTTTTTCGGGTCTTTCAGGGAACCGTCCGCATTGAACGCTTCGTGCGCCGCGGGGACGGAGACCTGATCGGGAAGTACCAGCATTCCGATATTGCCCAGGATCGACCTCAAGTGAACCAGACCTCTCAGTCCTCCTAATCCTCCCGGCGAAGCGCTCATCAGGGCCACCGATTTACCATCGAAGCAGGCAAGCGGTGCCTCACCCGATGCGGGGCGCGAGGTCCAGTCGATCATGTTCTTGAGTGCCCCCGTGATGGAGCTGTTGTATTCGGGAGCGGCGATGAGGAATCCCTCGTTGGCCTTCAGGAGTTCCTTTAATTTCCTCGCGCTCCCCGGCGGACCGTCCTTGGCTTCCAGGTCCTGATCGAAGACGGGAAGAGGATAGTCCCTCAGGTCGATATAAGTAACCTTAGCTCCGGCAGAGCGGGCCCCTTGAGCGGCTATTTTTACCAACTTTTTATTGAAAGAATCGGCGCGGAGACTCCCCGCGAAGGCCAAGATCTTAGGTGCGTTCATTTATTTTCCTTTATTATCCTTTTTATTAAATTTGAGGGCGGCGGAATTGATGCAATAGCGAAGCCCCGTGGGTTTCGGGCCGTCATCGAAGACGTGTCCCAAATGTCCCCCGCAGAGACTGCAGACGACCTCCGTGCGGTGAGTGGAGAGGCTGCGATCATCCTCGGTGCGGACGTTGCTATCGGCTAAAGGCTGCCAGAAGCTCGGCCAGCCGGTGCCGGAATCGAATTTGGTCTCCGAGCTGAAGAGCTCATTGCCGCAGGCGGCGCAGAGATAGACACCTTTTTCATGCAGGTCCCAGTATTTTCCCGTGAAAGCTTGCTCCGTTCCTTTTTCCCGGAGGATGTGGAAGGCTTCGGGCGGAAGGGACTTTTTCCATTCGGCATCGGACTTGGATATTTTTTCATTTTTCACTCGGATCTTGTCCCCCTTTTTGATCACGACGAGCGTGATAGTGTCATCGGCGGAGGCCGTTTGCACGCCGCCGAAGGATAGCAGTAATAATATTACGAGGAAAAGTCGGGGAAGCACCAGTGTTTTAAAGTGAAAGTTTGCGAAAGATCAGGTCCGCTACGTCGTGCCCTGTCCAGGAAGTGCCGATCGCGTGCCGGATCAGTTCGTAATGTTCTTTGGGAGGCTGGACATTGCCATCCTCGATCTGGACCAGGTAGCGGAGGGGAAGGCCGGTATTTAGGGAGAGTTCGGAGAGACTGACCTTGTTCTGCTTTCGGAATTTGCGCAGCGTCTGATACACGGGCGGAGCCTCTCAAGCGAATTTCATCCAGCGACCTGCTCAGATGATGGGAGGATTATAGTTCAGAAGAAATGGGGAATGGAATATTTTATGTTCCCCTCCAATTTCGGTACAATGGCCCATGATCCCGAAGGTACTCAACTTTCTTAAGACAGGCGTTTGGAGGATCCCCTCACGCAAGCTCCCGCCCCGTCAGTCCCTTCTGATCAAGTCCCT
>CAZMKD010000033.1:0-1555 GCA_964566575.1 uncultured Verrucomicrobiota bacterium | reverse complement strand
CCTGCTTGATCAAAATTGTCCCGAAGGGAGGACACCCCGATGATCAGAAAGTTCAAATCGGGCGAATATCTGTTGTATTCGCGCAAAAGAATCCCAAGACCTGAAAGCGGCGAATCTTTGGGACCTTCAAGTCCAGGACCGCTGCCGAAAAGCACGAGCGCGAGATTCAGTACTTCAAACGACATTGACTTTGCGTGATCGGGTGTTTGAATGATCTCTTTGCGTTGTTAGAATGGAAGTGCACGAGCGAAATCGAAGCTACTGCCGAAGTTTTCTACACCGCGCTTAAGGCACTCTCCAAGGACGAGCAAGATGCCGTCTTGGTGCGTATTGCCGAGGACAAGGGCCTGGCTCGCGATTTGTTGGATCTCGCGATGGCGGCCACCCGACGCCGTGAGCGATCGCGCCCCTTTCGAAAGTACCTAAGTAGGAACGCAGAATGATTTACCCTTTTCCGTGTCCGAGGTCGAATTTCTCTTTGGCGGCGGAGCCGCCGGGAGTTGGCCATGGGACACGGCGTCAAACTGACGGAACAACAATGGAACGAACTCGATCGGGTGCGGTTCACGACGCCTTCGGCGGACGTTTTCCGCAACTGTCTGATCATTCTCCTGTCCGATTCGCGGGAAACTATTGCCTCGATTGCCCGGGACGTGGGATGCAGTGCCGAGACGGTCAAACGGATTCGCAAGCTCTACCGTATGGGCGGCGTTGGCGCTCTGCAACCGATCAAACCTCCGGGGCGATCCTCGCGGGCCACGCCGGCCTTTCTCAAACAGATGAAGAAGGCAGTCCAAGCCAACCCCATGACTCTGGGATACGGCTTCTCGACCTGGTCGGCGGGTCGGTTGGCGGTCCACCTGGGCAAGGTCACCGGCATTCGCTTCAGCGACGATCAGATGCGGCGATTGCTTCGTCAAGAAGGATTCTCGTTTCATCGTCCCAAGCACACCCTCAAAGGAAAACGCGACGAAAGAGCTTACGAAAAGGCCCGCAAACAGCTCGTCCGCTTGAAAAAAAAGCCCTGAGAAAGAACGCTTGCGAGGCGTTGGTGTTTCAGGACGAGGTTGAGATTCATCGTCATCCGACGCTCACACGCATGTGGGCGCCGGTCGGCGTCCAGCCCGAAGTCCCCGCTCCGGGCAAGAACGAGAAGAAGGTGGTTTACGGGGGCGTCGACTTCGCCAGCGGGCGGATCACCTACACGGTGGCCGACAAGAAGTGCGGAACGCAATTCCTTGTCTTCCTGGTTGCGCTGGTGAAGGCCTACGCTGGTCGCAAGGTCCGGCTGGTCTGCGACAACGGCCGATTCCATCATACGAACATGGTACAGGCGTGGCTGAGGGCCAATCGACATCGCATCGAGGTCTTCTGGCTGCCGCCCTACTGCCCGAGCCTCAACTTGATTGAAAGGCTGTGGGGTCATCTGAAACGAACCGTGCTGGCCAATGTGCTGTTCGCCACGGTGGACGACTTGGTGACGGCATTCCGAAACGGCGTCGCCCGGATCAACGGAAACAAAGAACGGATGGGGTTCATGTATGACCATGACGAA
>CAZMKD010000032.1:0-9883 GCA_964566575.1 uncultured Verrucomicrobiota bacterium | reverse complement strand
AGTGTGTGTCGTCCTTTGGGGCCAAAGTATGGTGATGCGCCGTCGGTCGGTTATGAATTGCTGCACAGCCAGGTGACGCGCGCGCAGGGCATCTTCAGCCCGCGCACGGTGAGCGTTCAGTTTTCGCTGGACTATATTGCCGAGAACCTCGACGCGCCCACGGTGGTCTTGCAGTACCCATCCAAGCGCGAGCTCATCCGGGAACTCAAGAAGGGCTACGACTACATTGGCATTTCCTTTCTGATGGCGATCTTCCACAAGGTGAAGGAAATGGTCGCCTTGGTCCGCCAGTACGCGCCCAACACCAAGATCGTCCTTGGCGGCTACGGCACGGTGCTGAGCGACGAAGAACTCAAGCCCTACGCGGACTTCATCTGCCGCGAGGAAGGCGTCGGGTTCATGCGCCGGCTGCTGGACGAGCCGGAAATCCCGATGCCGTACAAGCACCCGCTGATCGTGAGCTGGAAGAAAGTGTTTGGGTTGAAGGTGTCGGGAACAGGAAAAATCTTCGCGGGGTTGGGCTGCCCGAACGGCTGTGACTTCTGTTGCACGTCGCACTTCTTCAAGCGCAAACACATCAAGCTGCTGCCGGACGGCAAAGACATCTACGCCGTGGTGGAGCGTTACCATGCCATGGATCCGAGCCTGTCGTTCCTCATCATCGACGAGGACTTCCTGCTCAATAAGAAACGGGCGATGGCCTTCCGCGACTGCGTCCTGGAGGGCGGCAAGACCCTCTCGATCTTCGTGTTCTCCAGCGTCAAGGCGATCAGCCAATACACCGTCGAAGATATCTTGGAGATGGGCATCGACGGGTTCTGGATCGGCTACGAGGGCACGCGCTCCAATTACGCCAAACAGCAAGGCCGGCCGATCGAGGAGATTCTCACGGAATTCCGCGAACACGGCATCACCATTCTGACCTCGATGATCGTCGGGTTTGATTATCAGACCCCGGCAGTCGTGGCGCAGGAATTCGACGGACTGATGAAGCTCAAGCCGGCGCTGGGTCAGTATCTGATTTACGGACCTCCGCCCGGCACGCCGTTTTATGAACGGGTCATGCGTGAAAACTTGATGCACGACAAGTACGTGCAAGACCCCGCGCTGATGCACCGGCACGCCGACGGCTTCACCACCATGATGAAGCATCCGACGTTGTCGCCCGCGGAGATCGAGGGACTGCAGCAATGGTGTTTCGAGCAGGATTTTCAACGGCTCGGCCCCAGCGTCTTCCGCTCTCTCGAAAGCCGGTTCCTCGGCTACCAGAAACTGAAGGACTCACCGAATCCCCGCTTGCGCGCGAAGGCCGAAGCCTATGCCAAACACCTGCGCAAGGCCTCTCCCGTGTTTCTTGCCGGCCGACTTCTCGGTCCCAACCGCGCGGTGCGGCGGTGGATTGGCGAGTTGGAGCAGCGCATTTACTCGGCGCTGGGCCGACCCGGACTCGCCAAGCGATTCCAGTCTGTGCTGGCCGTCGGGGCCGCGCTGTGGACGGGGTTGACGTTGAAACTGGATCTGTTCCAGCATCCCAAACTGGTCCGCACAACTTACCGGATGCCGACCAAGAGTTGGCAGGCGTTTGATCTCTGGGAACAACTCCCGCAAAAATTCTCGCTGCCGGATTTTTCTGTTCAGGTTGATTTGCAGCACGCCAAGCAGCAAGTGTGGCTGCGATTGGAGGGCGCACTCTCCGCGGCCAACGCCGAAGGACTGGCGCAACGCATCCAGGATTCCCTGGCCCGCAGCAAGAGCCGGCTGGTCTTGGACTTGAACAAGCTGCACTGGGACAAAGTGGACGACCTGCAACCGCTCCGCGACAAACTCGCGGGCTATCGCGGTCGTATCCGGTTAATTCTGCCCAAACTCTCCACAGCCCATCCTGAACTCATCCTGTTGACCGGAATGTTCCAGCACTACAAAGGCTGAGCCGCGTCGCACTTTGTTGACCTGAGTCAACACGCCCTGCCGACCAGCGCGGTAATCTGCTTTGCAGGAATAGGAGACCATCATGGCTCGTCCGCACATTCTGATCCTCGCCGCCGGGTTACTCTCTCTGGCGGCCGTTCCCAACGGCCAACAGCTTTTCACCCAACACTGCGCGTCTTGCCACGGCCCCCAGGGGACCGGTGACGGACCTTCGGCGCGTTATCTGTACCCGAAGCCGCGCGACTTCACGCGCGGCACGTTCAAGGTGCGTTCCACGCCCGACGGCACGATGCCGACCGATGCGGACTTGCTCAACACCGTCACCCGCGGCATGCCGGGCAGCGCTATGCCGAGTTTTGCGTACTTGACCGAAGCCGACCGGCACGTGCTCGTCGAATACGTGAAGACGTTGGTCAAACGCAAATCCGACACTCCGCCACAGCCCATTGAAGTCGGCCAAGAACCGCCCGTCACCCCGGTCACGATCGCGGAAGGCAAACAACTTTACGCCAAGATGCAGTGCTTCAAGTGTCACGGCGAAACCGGTAAGGGCGACGGCCCGTCGGCTGCGACGTTGAAAGATAGTTGGGATTACCCGATCACAGTTCGCGACTTCACCACCGGCATCTATCTGGGAGGCCCGACCGACCGGGATCTCTACTTGCGTTTCACCACCGGCATGACCGGAACGCCGATGCCATCGTACCAGGAGCAACTCACCGACGAACAACGCTGGCACTTGGTGCACTACGTTCAATCGCTGCGCGTCCCGCACGAGGAATTCACCGCGCCGAAAAGCAACCTCATCACTGCCAAGCGCGTTCGCGGCTCGATTGATTTGGCGAAGACGCCTGACTTCCAGATTCCGGTCATGGCGCTCTGGCCGTGTCCGCATCCGTTGCAAGGCGTCCACGTCCGCGCCGCTCATAACGGCAAGCAACTCGCCATCTCCCTCGAATGGGACGCGCCCGAGCCCCGGTACGCATCGGTCGGCATGAAAGAGTTTCGCGACGGTGCGGCGGTGCAGTTCTCAATGACCGGCGCGTACACGTTCCTCGGCATGGGCGACATAGACAGCCCGGTCAATGTCTGGCATTGGAAGAGCGACTGGCAGGCGGAAGCCGACGGCAAACGCGCGGATGTGAACACTGAGTACCCGGCCATGCATGTGGATGATTACCCTCGCAGCGAACCAATCTTCGTCACCGCGCGCGCGGCCGGCAACTTGTTCGCCGCCGACAAACGCACAACGCCTGTGGAAGACCTCAACGCTGTCGGTTTCGGCACGCTTGAAGCCCAGCCGGCTACCGAGCAAAACGTGACCGGCAAAGGCGCGTGGAAAGACGGCAGGTGGCGCGTGCTCTTCGTCCGCGACCTTGCGTCGAAGGACGCCAACGATCAGCAATTCAAAGCCGGCAACACAGTGCCCGTCGCCTTCGCCGTCTGGGCCGGTGAGCACGGTGACCGAAACGGCCAGAAAGCCGTTAGCACCTGGTTCAATCTGAAGCTGGAGAAATAAGCCATGATTAACTCCGATCTTTCTCGGCGCGATTTCATCAAGCGGTCAGGTGTTGCCGGTGCGGGAGCGTACGCGCTGTATGCGTTGCCGCTGAAGTTTTTGCAGGCCAAGCCCGGCATCGACAATCCGCTCGGCTTCTATCCGAATCGCGGGTGGGAGGAGTTGTACCGGGACCAATATAAGTATGACTCGTCGTTCTACTGGATCTGCGCACCGAACGACACGCACAATTGCCGGGCTTCAGCCTACCTGCGTAACGGCGTCATCGTCCGCATGGGCGATCAGTACGACATGGGCAAGACCGGCGATCTCTATGGCAACAAGGCCACGTGGAACTGGGGCACCCGGCAATGCGGCAAAGGCTACACGTATCACCGCATCGTGTACGGGCCGTACCGGCTGAAGCATCCCATCGTGCGCCGCGGTTGGAAGCAATGGGCGGACGCTGGCTTCCCGGAACTGACGCGCGAATTGAAGGAGAAATACAAGTTCGCGTCGCGCGGCACGGACAAGTTCGAGAAGATTTCGTGGGATGAGGCGTTCGCCTATCTCGCGAAAGGCATCGATTCCATCTCGCGCCGGTACAGTGGCGAGGGCGGGGCAAAGTTGTTGAAGACGCAGGGTTATCCGGCGGAGATGATTGACGACATGGGCGGGGCCGGTACGCGCACGATCAAGATGCGCGGCGGGATGGGGTTGCTCGGCGTGATCGGCAAGTACGGGATGTACCGGCTGTGCAATTCGCTGGCGTTGCTCGACCAGAAGATTCGTGGCGTGGATCACGAGCAGGCCAAGGCCGGCCGGTGCTGGTCGAACTACACGTGGCACGGCGACCAGGCGCCGGGGCATCCGTGGGTGCACGGGCTGCAAAACAGCGAGTGCGACTTCAACGATCTGCGCTTCTCGAAGCTGATCATCATGAACGGCAAGAACCTCGTCGAGAACAAACTCGTGGACTCGCACTGGTTCATCGAGACGATGGAACGCGGCGCGAAAATCGTCGTCATCGCGCCCGAGTACGGACCGCCTTCGACGAAGGCCGATTACTGGATTCCGATCCGGCCACAGACGGACGCGGCGCTCTGGCTCGGCGTGACGCGAATCATGATCGACAACAAGTGGTACGACGAAGCGTTCCTGAAGAAGTTCTCGGATTTCCCGTTGCTGGTGCGCACCGACAATCTCAAGCGACTGCGCGCGGCGGAGGTGTTTCCGAACTACAAGAGCGCGCGCTCGCCGGACGGGCCGAGTTACCGGGTGCAGGGACTCAAGCCGGAGCAGCACGACAAGCTCGGCGATTTCGTCGTTTGGGACAACGGGCCAAAGGCGATTACGCGCGATCAGATTGGCGCGAACACACCCGGCAACCCCGCGCTCGACGGCACGTTCAAAGTCAAACTCGTGGACGGCAGCGAGGTCGAGGTAATGACGTTGTGGGAGATGTACAAGACGCATCTCAAAGACTACGACCTCGATTCCGTCGTGGAGATTACCGGCGCGCCCAAGGCGTTGATCGAACGACTCGCGAAAGACATCGCGACGATCAAACCGGCAGCGATTCATCAGGGCGAGGGCATCAATCACTGGTTTCACGCGACCGAGTCCAACCGGGCCGCGTACCTGCCGATCATCCTGACCGGCAACATCGGCAAACCCGGCACGGGCGTGCACGGTTGGGCCGGTAACTACAAGGCGGCGTTATTCCAGGGATCGAAGCTGACGGGGCCGGGTTTCAAGGGCTGGGTGGCGGAAGATCCGTTCGAGGCCAACCTCGATGAGAAGACGCACGGCAGCAAAATTCACGCGCACAATTACTGCAAGGATGAGGAGCCGGCGTACTGGGATCACGGCGACGTGCCGCTCATCGTCGACACGCCGAAGGAAGGCCGCAAGTGTTTCACCGGCAAGACCCACATGCCCACGCCGACCAAAGCGATCTTCACGAGCAACGTCAACCTCATCAACAACGCCAAATGGGCCTACGGCGTCATCAAGAACGTCAACCCCAACGTCGAACTCATCTGCACGGTTGACATGCAGATGACCGCGTCGGTCGAGTACAGTGACTTTGGGTTGCCGGCCAATTCGTGGGTCGAATTCGAGAGCTACGAGATCACGGCGAGCTGCTCGAATCCGTTCCTGCAAATCTGGAAGGGCGGCATCAAACCGTTGTACGATTCGAAGGACGATCTCGCGATCCTGGCCGGCATCGCGCACGCGCTCGGCAAAGTTACCGGCGACAAGCGGTTCGACGAGTATTTCAAGTTCGAGTTGGAAGGCAAACGCAAGGTGTACATCCAGCGCTTGCTTGATTCCTGCACGACCACTGCCGGCTACAACGTGGACGACATCATCTCCGGCAAGTACGGCGTGCCGGGCCAGGTGCTGATGTTGTTCCGCACGTATCCGCGCATCCCATTCTGGGAACAGATCAAGGACAACTACCCGTTCTACACCGATACCGGCCGCCTCCACGCCTACAGCGACGATCCGACCGCGATCGATTGCGGCGAGAATTTCATCGTCCACCGCGAAGGCACGGAGGCCACGCCGTATCTGCCCAACGTCATTGTCAGCTCCAACCCGTGGGTTCGCCCGAACGATTACGGCATCCCGCTCGACGCCGAGCATTGGGACGAGCGCACGATCCGCAACGTCAAGATGCCGTGGAAGGACGCGAAGACGACGAAGAATTTCCTCTGGGAAAAAGGTTTCCAGTTCTACTGTCTCACCCCGAAGTCCCGGCATCGCGTCCACTCGACGTGGTCGAACGTGGACTGGCATCTCATCTGGGATTCCAACTTCGGCGACCCGTGGCGCGTGGACAAACGGATGCCGAGCGTCGGCGAGCATCAGATTCACCTCAACCCGCAAGCCGCGCAGGACCTCGGCCTCAAGGACGGCGATTACGTCTATGTGGACGCCAATCCCGCTGACCGCCCTTACATCGGCGCGAAACCCGACGATCCGTTCTACAAAGTTGCGCGGCTCATGTTACGCGTCACTTACAACTCAGCTTACCCCTACAACGTCGTCATGATGAAACACGGCACGTACATCGCCACCGAGAAAAGCGTCAAAGCGCAGCAAGACCGGCCCGACGGCATGGCGCTGACCGAAAACGGTTACCTCGCCAACTTCCGGTTCGGTTCGCAGCAAAGCATCACCCGCAACTGGCACATGCCGATGCACCAAACCGACACGCTCTTCCACAAACAGAAGACGAGCATGACCTACATCTTCGGCGGCGAAGCCGACAATCACGCCGTCAACACCGTCCCGAAAGAATGTCTCGTGCGCATCACCAAGGCGGAGGATGGCGGTCTCGGCGGCAAAGGCGCATGGAAGCCGGGAACAACCGGTATGTCACCTGGCACAGAAGACGAAGCAATGAAGAAGTATCTGGATGGTGGCTACATCGAAGTTTGAGCTACATCTCCCCGAAAGCTTTCGGGGCAACCACGCCGCCTGCCCCGATTCCTTATCGGGGTCAACACCGTCCCGAAAGAAACGCTGGTCCGCATCACGAAAGCCGAAGACGGCGGCCTCGGCGGCAAAGGCGCATGGAAGCCCGGCGCGTCCGGCATGTCCCCCGGCGGCGAGAATGATGTGATGAAAAAGTATCTCGACGGCGGTTTCATCGAGACGTAATAGCGTTGACGCTCACAGGTTCAGCTTCCAGATGGCGAAGTTGAGCATTGCTGCGAAACTGACCCACGCGAGGTACGGCACGAACAGCCAGCCCGCCACAGGCGTCACTTTCCAGAAGGCAACCGTCGTCGCGACGATCGCCGCCCACAGCACCACGATGTCCACCAACGCCAGGTCAATCCGGTGCAACCCGAAGAACAGTGGCGACCATGCCGCATTGAGCGCGAGCTGAACACCGAAGAGCAGCAGCGCGCCACCCCAGCCGGCCCGCCGCCACACCAACCACGCGGCCACGGCCATCATCGCATAAAGAATCGTCCAGACCGGTCCAAACACCCAACTCGGGGGATTCCAAGTCGGCTTGGCGAGCGTCGGATACCACGAATGCACTCCGCCGCTGGTTGCCGCGCCACTGATTCCTGCGACGGCGAAAGTGACGAGCAGAAAACCAAACAGCATCAAGACTTGTCGTAGACCTGTCTTCATCTATTTCCTGTTGTAGCCGTTCATTCCACAATCGACACACCGCAGAGCGGCGTGACTACAGCGAAGCCGGAATACGGAAATCTTCCAGCAGCAACCGGCTACTGATTCGGGCGGATTCAAAGATGACAGGCAAGCCGCTGCCGGGATGCGTCCCGCCGCCGACCAGATACATCCGTTCGAATTCCTCGAACCGGTTCTGGGGGCGGAGATGGAGCATCTGGCCGAGGTTGTGGGCGAGGTTGAACGTCGCGCCCTTGTAGATGCCAATTTTGTTTTCCCAGTCAACCGGCGTCACGACGCGCTCGAACCGGATGCGGCGTTCCACACCCTCGAAGCCGAGCTTGGCGAGCTGGCGTAGCGCGATCTGCCGGTAACGGTCGCGCTCCTTGCTCCAGTCGATGTTCGGGTGCTGGTGGCTCACCGGAATGAGGACGTAGAGTGTACTGTGCCCGGCCGGTGCGAGCGTCGGGTCGGTGACGCTGGCGTTCTGAACGTAGAACGACGGGTCTTCAGTGAGCACGTGCTGGCGCTCAATCTCGTCGAGGTTCTGCCGGTAGTTTTTCGTGACGTAAATATTGTGGTGCGCCAGGTTGTCGTACCGGCCTTCGATGCCGAGATAGAGCATGAACGTCGAGCAGGAAAATTTCTTCTTCGCAATCGTCAGGTCCTTCCAGCGCCGGCGCAGTCGGTTCGGCACGAGCTTCGTCATCGCGTGACCAAAATCGGCGTTGATGACAACGGCGTCGGCGCGGTGTTCGCCGGTCGAAGTGCGGACGCCGACCGCCCGGCGGCCTGCAAACAAAACTTCCTCGACCGGCTCGTTCAAGCGGATCTTCACGCCGAGTTCGGTGGCGACGCGTGCCATGCCGGTGGAGAGCGCGTTGCAGCCGCCGATGGGGTGAAACACGCCATACTCGTATTCCAGGAACGACAGGATCGAGAACAGGCTCGGACACTGGAACGGCGACATGCCGAGGTATTTCGACTGGAACGTGAACGCCAATTGCAGCCGCGGATCTTTGAAGTAGCCGGCCAGTTCCGCATGTAGCGATTTCCACGGTTTCAAGTACGGCAGCACCGCGAGCAACCGGGCTTGAAGCAGGCTCGTCCAACCGAGGAACGGCTCTTGTAGACACGGCGCGAACTTTTCCAATTTCACCCGGTTGTAGCTCATGAACCGCCGGAACTGTGGCGCATCGTCGGGCGCAATCTTCGCAATCTCGGCGACCATTCGCTCAACATCGGGCGTCGCGTTCAACTCGCCGCCCGCGCCGAAGACCAGCCGGTACTGCGGGTCGAGCTTCTTCATCGGCACTTCGCGGTGCAGGTCGCGTCCGACCGCGGTAAAGATCTCCTCCAGAATCTGCGGATAGAGGAAGAACGTCGGCCCGAGGTCGAACCGGTAGCCATCGCCTTCGAGCGCCGAGGTGCGTCCGCCAACGCGCGGTTGCTTTTCGACGATAGTGACATCCAGCCCCGCCTTGGCCAGTAACATCGCGGAAGCCAACCCGCCCGGCCCCGCGCCAATGATGAGAACTCGCTTTGACATGATGATTATTTGTTAACTGATTCCGCCTGTTCGGGCAAGCTCGGTCGCTGTCGTCTCCGATCTGCTTGTCACGCGGTCGCGCCAGCATATACTCAGACTGAGGCAAAAATATGAAAAAAATCATCTGGTTGGAAATGTTACTCATCGGAGCTTCGATTCTGATCTTCCGAAGTGTTTGGACTCTTCTGGACTCAATCGTCTGGGCTTCGGGCAAGGTTGGACTCACCGTGCTCTTGGTTGTGGGGGTACTGGCGGCGGTGGTTGCGTTGCGCCGCATCGAGGCTCTTTCGGGAGCACAGGGAGAAAAGGGGGGAAATGTTTAACCAGCACTACCGGCGGGCAATCGGCTCTCGTGCCTGACAATCCACCGCGATGGCTGACGCCCACAGTTTCACCTGGCACGGCACGGGGCAAGGTTTGCTGGATGCCAAGCTGCGCGCCATCGACGGGGCGCAGTCGTCGGTTTGTCTGGAGACGTTTACCTTCCGCGACTCGGACATCGGTCGCCGATTTCGGGACGCGCTGACGGCGGCGGCCCGACGTGGGGTGCGCGTGCGGTTGCTGGTGGACGCTTTCGGCTCGTTCGGGCTGGAGCGCAATTATTTCGATGCACTGCTGTCCGATTAAAAACCCTGTAAACACAGTTGATTTGTGAGGTTGAGCGTTTCGTCAATGGGTGGAGATGGAGCAAAGGCGTGCAAAATGGGCATTTTCTCGAACAACGTCAGGCTCGAAATCTGTAAAATCGC
>CAZMKD010000031.1:0-2747 GCA_964566575.1 uncultured Verrucomicrobiota bacterium | reverse complement strand
GCAGGAACGCCATCGTTGCGGTCAGCGAACGAACTAGGGACAGACACAGAAACCACCGGCGGTTTCTTCGCCAACAAGGCGAGCAACGCCGCAGGCGCTGGCCCCAGCGGCGCGCCGCCTGCGATCCACGCATAGACCGCCCCCGAAGGGTGCACAGACGGCGCGGCGACGATGTACCCCCCTTCGCCGCGCGTATCGAGACCGGGCCCCAGCTTGCCTGCCGTGTTGCCCACGGGCGCGCCCGCGCTCCAGGCGAACAGCAAGTGCCGGCCCTTGCCCGTAATCTGGGCAGGCGCGCCCAGCGGGATTTCCAATGCCGCGAGACTCGCCTCCCCAGCCACCCCGTCTATGTCGAGAACCCAAAAGCCAGAGCTCGCGCCCGTGGCGATTCCGATGTTTGCATCGGGCGCCGCCGCCCACCACGCAGCCGCCTGATCCGGGTCCGACGAGGCGTTTTTGACGCCGTGCGGCACAAGCGCTGCAAGCGGCTGTTTGCCACCAGGAGTAAGCGGAAACACAAAAAACCCGCGCCGCGCATACGCAACGGCGGCCTTTCCAAGCCGACTCGTCACGGTTTTAACCCCTGTTTTTTTGCATTTCCGCTATCACAACAACGTCCATCGCGTCGATTGCGCTCAGCACTAAGAGCACACGCTTTGGTAAAACCCGTAAATATTTTCGGTAATTGCGTACTGTCTGAGTTGTGACACCAAGCTTTTTCGCCAAAATTGTTTGGGAATACCGCCGGTTTGCCATCCAGTGCCGCAGCCAGGCCCCGTCTTTTATGGGGAGAGTGATCACCGTTTTTTCCATGAATTTTGGCTATCACGATAAGTGCACCCCGTCTAGAGGGAACGGGTAAAGCTATGGGGTCGACACTAACTAACTGATTACATATTGTTTTTCTCCTCGTACCCCGTTCCCCGTTAAAACAGCCTCAACACTCTATAGGATATGTACGTATACAGTATAGGTACCTATGCATCACACTCTCTATATATATAAAAATAAGGTACATAAGGTACATAGGGTGCAAGGCTTACAGAACATGGCGTTCCTAATGTTCCTTACCGCTACGTAAACCAGCATAAAGCCGATTTCATAGGGTACCTGGACGAAAACCACGCACGCCGCGCTCGGCGTGCGGTAGCGTGGTGAGATGGCCCGGCGCTCGAAACTAACCGCCTTGCTGCGCCGCGCTGAGCGCGAAAAGCAAGCCGCCGCCGCCGCCGAACGCGACGCGCGGCTGCAGGAAGCACGCACAGGAGAACGCCGCCGCCGTAATCCGAAATGGGCAGTCGATCACCTCATGGGCATCGGCGCGATAACGCCAGACCAGCACGCCGCCGCGTACTGGTACGCAAACGCAATCGAACGAAGCCAGCCAGGCGGCGGAGGCGGCTACCGTGGCAAGATTGACGGCTCTAGGGGGGATGCACATGCGAAGCTATGGGATGCCGCTGTATGCGCCCAGACGGTTCGTACAGCCCGAATCTCGGTGCTTACGGGGCCAAGCACCCGGAGAAAGAGAATGACGGTCCTTGACCGCCTGTTCGCGTTTAATGGCCATGTGGTAACAGGCGCCCGCCCGACCATGGGGCAGATGCGGGGCACTGAGGGCGGCGCGCGGCACAGCTACGACTACGCTGTGCGGCAAATCGTGTGCGTGCTTGATTTACTAGACCTCTGCTTGATTAAAATCAAAAAAGGCGATGATGCCCCGTAAATCAGACGTTTCCAAATCAGTCGCCAGAGCATGGGAGGCGGTCGCACAGGGGAGCCCCGACATGCTGGACGGCTTGGACCCTCAGAGACAGCCGCGAAAACCGCCCCGTAAGCTCGAGGCCCCGCTGCAGCGTGCGGTTGTGGTCGCGTTGAGGCGGCGCTTGCCGCCGGGCTCGCTGGTCGCGGCCGTCACCAACCATAGTCGGTCGAAGCACCAGACGTTTGCATTGCTCGCTCAGGGGATGCTGCCTGGGATGCCGGACCTACTCGTGTTTACTTCGTATCACGTGTTTGGTATCGAGATGAAAGCGCCGGGCGGACGCCTATCCTCGGCGCAACAAAGCACTCAGGCAGGGCTGCGGGCGCTTGGGGTGCCCGTGCTTGCCGAGTGTGCGTCTGTTCAGCAAGCGGTGGCATGGCTGGAATTGCAGGGCGTGGTGTTCCAGCGAGGCATTCCATGAGTGCAAGGCGCACGGAGGGCTTCCGGGCCGAGCCGCACCGCGCAGACCTACGCCGCCGAAGGTCCAAGCGGCCCGGCGGCGCTGGCGATACGGCTGCTGGTGGCGTTGCCTTTGGCAAAGCGGGCTAGATGGCTGGCCAGGTGATCGCTCCGCTCGCCATCGACCTCTTCTGCGGTTTGGGTGGATGGTCGGAAGGATGCATGGCTGAAGGCTATCGGGTCATTGGCTACGACATCGAGGCGCACGAATACGGCGAGGAGAAATACCCCGGCGAGCTTCGGCTTGAAAACGTGCTGGCGCTGGACGGCGCGCAATTTGCCGGCGCGGCGTTGATTGTGGCTTCGCCCCCTTGCCAGGAATTTTCTTATATGGCGATGCCCTGGCAGCGCGGAAAACAGATTGCGCGCGCGCTGCGTGGCATGGACGAATTTCCAGAAGGCTACAAAGGCTCGCGCACGCTTGCGGACCTCACGGCGCTGTTCGACGCCTGCTTCCGCATTCAGCGCGAGGCAAGCGCGGCCGCGGGGCATAAGATTCCGATGGTGGTTGAAAACGTGCGCG
>CAZMKD010000030.1:0-1704 GCA_964566575.1 uncultured Verrucomicrobiota bacterium | reverse complement strand
TCGCCGTCTCGATAAATTCTTGCACAGCCGGTACCCGCGTATCTCGCGGACATCGCTGCAAAGCTACATCAAGCAGGGTCAGGTGACGGTCAACGGTCTGCCCACCAAGGCCAGCTACGAGCCGGCGTCGGGTGACGAGGTGCAGATCATCCTCCCGCCTCCGCCGCCCAGCGAGGTGATCCCGCAAGACATCCCTCTGGACATCGTGTACGAGGATGAGTGGCTGATCGTGATCAACAAGGCCGAGGGCATGGTGTGCCACCCGGCCTACGCATCGCAGACCGGAACCGTCGCCAATGCCGTGGCCTTTCACGCGGCGACGTTAAGCCGCGGCGAGGACCCCTTCCGACCGGGCATCGTGCATCGACTGGATAAGACCACCACCGGCGTGCTGCTGATCGCCAAAACCGATGAGGCCCATTGGCGGGTTTCGTTGCAGTTCGAGCGGCGTACGGTTCGCAAGGAGTATTTCGCGATCTGCGAGGGCCGGGTCAAGCTCGACGGGGACATCATCAACAAGCCGCTCGCCCCGCATCCGGAGACGACGCAGCGGATGGTCCCTAGCAACACGGCTGGCCGTCCGAGCGCCATGCCGCCTCGGCAGGCGATGTTCAAGGAGGCGATCACCGAATATCGGGTTGAAAAGCGCTACCGCGGCTACACGGCGGTAAACCTATTCCCCAAGACGGGCCGGACGCACCAGCTTCGTGTACACATGTCCTCGATAGGCCACCCCATCGTCGGCGACAAACTCTACGGGGGTCGTCCCGTGAGCGAGTTTGACTTGAGCGGTGCGGGCAGCCCCGAACCTTTGATCGAGCACCAGGCCCTTCACGCCCGCCGCCTCGCCCTCATGCACCCCATCCTCGAAAAACCCCTCGTCCTCGAAGCGCCGCTTTCTCCAAGAATCATTCGTATCCTCGAACTACTCGAGGCGCACCGAAAGTAGATTGAGCGCCATTGGGGGTGGTGGGAGATTACCCGACCTGGGCGTAGTCAAACGCCGGCACTTTGATCGTCTTCGCACCGTTGACGGCGTGTTGGGCGATTTCGTCGAGTTGTTCGAGAAGCGGACCGGGGTAATACCGCTCGCCGCACTTCGCGCACACTCCGACCGGGACGTTGCGGAAGATGTACAGGCGTGTCCCACGCCGCAGATCGACGATCACTCGTTTCGTCCGGACCATTCCGCTGCAATGTTCACAGCGGTCGAGTATTGTAGCGATCCACGATCCCACGGCTTTTCTCTACCGCAAACCGCGAAGGCGGTCCAACTTGGGTGCCCCATCCCGCTTCGTAATTTGGAAACTGGAAACTAAAAGGGGGAACTCAGAAGCCTGACACGGGTCAAAGGGCGAGGCACGGAGGCATCAGGCACCGCGCTTGCGCATTGCCTACGGTCTACACCCTATTGATTTCCCTTCGTCGCTTCGTCCCTTCGTCGCTTCGTGCCTAATGCCTATTGCCCATTGCCTCGTCTTCAAAATGTCCGCTCGACGAAGCCGGTGTCGATGGTCGCTTCGACGAAATCGGGGTGGGCCATCATTCTGCGCAAGAGGGGCAGGGTCGTCTTGACGGGTTCGATGATGAACTCGTCGAGGCAGCGTTGCATGCAACGGATGGCCTCGGGGCGAGTCGGTTGATGGACGATCACCTTGGCGAGCAGCGAGTCGTAGCGCGGTGAAACGCGGCACCCATCGTGCC
>CAZMKD010000029.1:0-14662 GCA_964566575.1 uncultured Verrucomicrobiota bacterium | reverse complement strand
AGGACTCCGACCCAACACCAACACGCAACCTTGACAGAAAGATTCCACTTTCTTATGAACACAACTGCCAGCGTCGCTGCGCTCCGATGGGTGGAAACATAAAAGCGAAATCACTGGTAACTTTCACCGAAATCCGCAGTTTTGGCAGCAGCGCCGCCGCTTGAGCTTGACGGGCCTTCACACCATTGGCCAGCACGGCATTGAGTGTGGCCAATTGTTCAGGAGCAAGGATGGTACTGGCTTGTTGGATCACGCGCTGATTGCTCTCGGCAAGCCGTTGCAGGTAGTCGGCAACCTGGCTTGGAGAGCCGAAAAAGGCCTTGTTCACGTCGCCCTCGATGCCGTGGGTCAGCTCGTACGGTTCGGCTTTGATGATCTGGAACAAACGCGCGTCCTGATCGCTGGCCAGTTGTTTGTCTCCCAATTGACCGTAGAGCAGATCGAGCGTGGCGCGCGCCGGGATTTCCAAGGTGAACTCCTTGAATTGCGCGAAGCCTGACTCCCCCAATAACGAGCGCAACTGACTTTCGATGTCCGCTTTCGCCGCCGCCACGGTTGCCGCAGCTTTGGCCGGGTCTGGATTGCCCGGCAGCGTGTCCGCCGTGACGTAGATGTCAAACCAAAGCTTAGTGAACAAATCGATGAATTTCTCGGTCTGCTCCGGCGTGAGCTTCAGCGCCTGAGCGAGCGGGGCATACCGGAGTTTGAATTCTTTCATCGCCCCTTGGCGCAAAAAGTCCTTCATGCTGGGATCACCCATCAGTTTTGCCAGGCCGGACGCTGGCGAGGTCGGGGCAGTCTTGGATTGGACGGAAGCCGTCTGCCGCCGAAGCGGGGTGGCGTCGCTGCGCAACTCTGCAGCCTCGCGCAATCTCGGGTCGGACTTCAAGAACGAGAACTGCTCGTTGGTCGAAGCGAGTTGGCTGCGCGCCAGACACCGCGAATGATCAGCCAGTCCACTACCACGATGCAAATCACCATGAGCACATGCAGCGTGCTCAACAGCGCGTTGTGAGGCGGGCCAAAGCCAAGAACGATGCCCGCACCCAAAAACCGAAAGAGAACCGCGATCAAGCCATCCAGCGCGAGCAGCGGAAACAACAATCCATCGAACACTGCCAAGCCCAGCCCATAAAGTCGCCCCGCCGAGCGTCGGATTTGCGAGACGGCAACCCAGCCGACCAAAGTTGTGGTAAACGAACCAAGCAGCAGGATGAACCAACCGGGAGCCATTCGCTCCCACCGAAAACCGGACATCAACGCCAACCCGACAGGGGTGAGAAGGAACGAGATTCCCAGGCAAGCGCCAAACAAGGCTGTGGGTGAAAGGCGAGCTTCCGGGAGCGCACGCGTCCCGCGTGTCCCGTCCGTCGTTGCCACGTTCCTGGGCACTGGCCCTTTTTCGATGACATGAATCCGGAAGCGACCACACTGTGCACAGCGGCCCACGGTCCACTTCGTCCCAGCCGCCAGCAGACGAATGCCATACTTGCCCCAGTGCTCCGTGAAGCCGCATTTCCGACACCGGATTCGCCAGCCGGGGGCGCGGCGTTCCCATTCCAGCCAGTGTGCCTCGTCAGCGGCTTCGGATGATGGTTGCGGTCGCGACGAAGCGCGACCCTCCGGCGGCGTGGTGACGATGGTTTCGACCTGCGTTTTGACCTCGCTGGCTTGCTGGTAACGGCGCTCCGGTTCTTTCTCCAGCGCACGCAACACGACTTCGTCAAGGCGCACGTCAATCTGGACTTTCCGGGAAGGCGGCGCGAACCGGCCGATGGGAAGCTCGCCGGTGAGCATTTCATAGAACACGACGCCGAGCGAGTAGATGTCGGCGCGGTGATCAACGTGCTGCGGATGTTCGACCTGTTCCGGCGCCATGTAATGGGGCGTGCCCATGACCTCGTGGGAACCGGTAATCGTCTGATCCTTCGCTTCGAGGCCGACCAGTTTCACCAAGCCGAAATCGGCGATCTTCACGGTGCCATCCTTGGCGAGCAGGATGTTCTCCGGCTTGATGTCGCGGTGGACGATGCCTTTGTCGTGCGCGTATTGCAGCGCGTCGCAAATCTGCGGCACTATCGCCAGCGCTTCCTTCGGCGCAACCTTGCCGGCATCAAGCAGTTGCCGGAGATTCATTCCATCCACGAATTCCATGAGGAAGTAAAACAAACCGTCCGCCTGGCCCGAGTCGTGGACTGCGACAATGTGTGAATGCGTCAACCGCGCCAGTGCCTGGGCCTCTCGGGCAAATCGCTCCGCGAACGCGGGGGCGCGGCTGACCGAGGCCGGCAGGATCTTCAGTGCGACGAACCGGTCGAGTCGCTTCTGCCGGGCCTTGTACACCGCGCCCATGCCGCCGCGGCCGATCAGTTCCAGAATCTCAAGCTCCGGGAAGAATCGGGCCAGTTCCGCCGGCGTCGGTGGAATGTAATCGGTCCGCGCGCTTGGTTCCGTCGCCAGGCCACGCTGCAACAAGCACGCCGGACAAAGTCCTTGCGGCGACTCAGCCGGCAAGACTGCCCCGCATTGGCCGCATCGCTTCTCATCGTTCATGTCCGTGAATCCTTTCTACCTGATTGCTTCCACCCGTTACAGAAGCAAAACGGGCGAAAGGTTACCGGGAATCGTTAAAGGCGGCGAACAGGTGGCGGATTTCGTCGTCGACCCCGGCAGGGCTGGCAACGGTGTGGGCGATTTCCTCGCGCAAGAGTTTCCGGTAACGCTGCCGTAGGCGGTGGACAGCCACTTTCACCGCGCCCTCGGTCATGCCGAGCTTGACGGCGACATCGGCGTAATGTGTCACGTCTTTGCCGGCGGTGAGAAACGGTTTCAACACTGCGAATTGCTTCGCGTCGGCCTCGGCCGCCAAGCGCGCGAGCACTTGATCGAGCAAGGCCAGCGCCCATTGCCGGTCGAGCAGCTTGTCCGCGCTCGGCTCGTCCGCCGGCTCCGACCGGTAGCGCGTCTCGGCGTCGAGCGAAACGAACGTGTGGTGGCCGCCGCGTTTTTGGGCACGGGCCTTATCCCATTCGTTGGCGAGAAAATGTTTTAACGAGGCGAGCAAGAATGACCGGAACTTGCCCTTCTCGCGTTCCACATCGGCGAGATAATTCTTCGCCAGCAGCCGCGCGAAGAACTCCTGCGTCAAATCCTCCGCTTCGTGCGCTTCGTGTCCGCAACGGCGGATGTAGGCGTAGAGCGGATACCAGTAGAGCCGGCAGAGTTCGTCCAATGCGCGCGCGGCTTGGGGCGAGTCGCCTCGGCCGGCGGCCAACACCATCGTCCAACGCGTCGCCGCAAAGGTCACGGCGTGTCGGCCTTTCTGCGCACAGCTTCGGTGAGGTGTTTCATCGCGGTCTCCTCGCCGTTGTCGAGCACGTCGTCGAAGTAGCGCACCATTTCGGCCTCCGTCGCGTAGTCGATGGTATTGTGCTCGACGGCCGCGAGCAGTTCCTTGAGTTCCTCGCGACGTTTGTCCAACTCGACGCTCCGGTAGCGCATCTCAACGTCGGTGTCGGCGTCCGGTCTTAGCTTCATGAGGGTGCGCTCAATCGTTTGGCCGATGAACTCGCCCAGCAAGAATCGCCGGCTCAATTGCAGCGATTGCGCGGCCTCCTTCAGAAGTGCGGCGGTCTGTTCACCGACGGGCGGTTTGCACAGGTCGCGAGTCATTGTCAACGCGATCGAGTCCGGCTGAAACCCCAGCCGACGAGCGGCGTACGGCGAGTACCCGGCAGCTTCGAGCAACCGGATGCGGGCGCGAATCGCGTCCACGCTGTAATCGCGAAAGTTAGTCGCCCAAATCGGCGGCGAGTTTGACAACACCGTTGGCTTCTTCTGCTCGCGCAGCATCCACAGTTCGGCGAGCCAGGGGACGGTGTTATCGCTGTCCTTCTGCTGACAATATCGCAACCACGTCTGCGCAATGTCGGTATCGCCCTGTTTCGCGGCCGCGCAGGCGAAGCGAGTGGCCGCCGCGATGTTGGTGTCGGTAGCCCGCACGGCAGCTTCAAACAACGCTCGTCGGCGCGGCCAGTCGACGAGCAACTCCGCCGCGCCCCACAGCAGCTTCCCGTCACCGGCATTGCGCTCGGCCGTGCGAAGGATGAGATCAGCGTCGATCTGGCTGACGTTCAACAACTCGGCCGTGTGCAGTTGCCTGGTCAAACGGCGCATGCCGTCGATTCGCCGGAAATCCTCGAATCCCGGCAGCGTGGCGACGACCAGGAGAATTAAAAACAAGTTCATCGCGTGTGTCGCTTACTGTATGGTGAGGCGCGGATGGCTGTCAAAATTCATCTGCAGAAAAAGACCATCGCCCTCGGCGTCGGCGACCTCGTCGCCGAGTCGCTGGTCAATGCCGGCCGCGTCGCCGGCATCCGCACCTGGACGCGGCTGGCGATGGGCCGGGAAGTTCATGCACAGCATCAAGAGGCGCAATCGGTGCTTCAGCCCGGCTACGCCAAGGAGATCTTTGTCCGGTACACGACAACGATCGACGAGTTTACCGTCAAGATCCAAGGCCGCATCGATGGCGTTTACCAGCCGAGCAACGGTGGGCCGTGGATCGTTGAAGAGATCAAATCGGCCGTCGTCCCGCCGTTGATGTTCGCCGCACTCGACGCCAACTCGCATCCGCATTATCTCGAACAACTGCGGCTCTACTGCTTCTTCACCCGCCAGCAAGCACCGGACGTCGTTGGGCGTCTGGTGTACATCAACGTGATCGACGGCTCGCGCAAGGATATCGAGACGCAGCCGCCGTTCGACGATTGCGAAAGATTGATTACCGACCGGGTGCGGGCGTTGATCGCCAACGCGCGCGATTTAGACTGGCAGCGCGCCCAACGACGGATGCGCGGCAGCGAGTTGCGTTTCCCGCACGACAAACCACGGAAGCATCAAGACGCGATGATCGCCGCCGTCGAGAATTCACTCGTGAAAAGCCGGCATCTCATGGTGTCCGCCCCGTCCGGTATTGGCAAGACGTCCGGGGCACTGTATCCGACGGTCCGGCATGCGCTCGCCAACGACATGCGCGTCTTCTTCGTCACCGCCAAAAACACGCAGCAAGCCATCGCGGTCGAAACCTTGCGCAAGATGGGCTTGCCGACGGCTGTGGCGTTTCGCGCGCGTGAGCAGATGTGCATCAACGACACGTACGCGTGCCGGGAAGAGTTCTGCCAGCACTTGCGCGACTTCGCGTTGAAACTCGAACAGACGAACGTCCTCGGGCGATTGTTGGAACAACGGCTCGTGGTACCGGACGCAATGATGGACGCAGGCCGCGGCGCGCGGTTGTGCCCGTTTGAATTGGCATTGCTCGCAGCGGAGCGGACAGACGTAATTGTGTGCGACTACAACTACGTGTTCGACCCACAGGTGTACTTCCGCCGGTTCTTTCAGGATGCCGATTACTCGGACGCGATCCTCGTGATTGACGAAGCGCACAATCTGGTGCAACGCGCGATGGATTACTACTCGCCGAGCCTGCATCGCCGGCAAGTCCGCGACTTGATGAAGAACGTGAAGCATCTGGACAAATCGCTCGGGCGCGACTTGAAGGCGTTTTTTGGAGAGCTGGATGACTTTTTCCGCCGGCAGGCCAGCCGGCAACCGGATGAGTTCAGCCAAGTCGAGGATTCAATGCGGCGGGATGCGAGTAAGTTTCTGATCGACCCACCGCGACCGCATTTCGACGGCTTGAAGCCGGAGTTTGCTCGGCTCTCGATGCGGTATGCCCTCGACAAGATCAGCGGCGGGCGGGTGATATCGGATGATCCGGTTGAGGAGTTTTTCTCAGACTTCGGGCAGTTCTGCGGCGTGTTGGCGATGGAAGGCGAGGAGTTTTCGTATGTCTACGATGCCGCCGAGGAGACGGTGAAGATTGTCTGCAAAGACCCGTCCCGGCAATTGGCGACCCGGCTCGACGGGTTTCATAGCGTCATCGCAATGTCGGCGACGCTTGAGCCGATGGAGTTTTACCGGCAGATGCTTGGGTTCGATCCTGAGCGCACGGATCACATCACACTCCCCTCGCCTTTCCCGCCTGAGAATCGACGGATTCTGGTTGTGCCACGGGTTTCGACGACGTTCCGCTATCGATCAGCCAATACGGGTAAGATTGCTGAGATTATCGCAACGACGGCTGCCACTCGCCACGGCAATTACATGGCGTTGTTTCCGAGCTACGATTTTATGCGCGCGGTTGCCGAGCAACTGCCGGCGGGTAACTGGCATCTGATGACCCAGCAGGCCCGGATGACCGAGGCGCAACGGCGGGAGGTGCTGGATGCGTTGAAGACCAACAAACCGCCGAAACTCGTATTGGCCGTGCAGGGCGGATTGTTCGCGGAAGGCGTTGATTTCGTCGGGGAAATGCTTTCGGGGGTCATCGTGGTCAGCCCGGCATTGCCGCAGGTGAGTTTCGAGCGGGAACTGATGCGGGAATACTACGACGGCCGGTATGGCAAGGGATTCGAATTCGCGTATCTTTATCCGGGAATGAACCGTGTCATCCAATCGGTCGGGCGGCTGATTCGGTCCGAAACCGACTGCGGAGTGGCGGTCTTGGTCTGTCAACGGTTTGCCCACCCACAGTATTCAACGCTCTTCCCGTCCGACTGGTCAAACGGTCAGCCGAATGGCTTGGTCTGCAATAATTTGGAGGAGGAATTAAGGCGCTTCTGGAGGCGGAAATGAAATGCCTTTACTTGACGAGAAAACAACCTATAATTCGGACACTTTGAGGGGAGGCTAGGCCGGGGAATTTACATGGTTCACGCAGGGGAAAACTATGCTCTAGGCACGCGCGAGTGGCTGACCGCCGCTATCGCCACCGCCCGCGACTGGCTGCTGGAACAGCAGGCCACCGACGGGCATTGGTGCGCGGAGCTGGAGGGCGACACCATTCTGGAGTCGGAATACCTCATTTACCTCCATTTCATTGGCGAACTCGAATCTGAAACCATCCGCAAAGCCGGTAACTACATCCGTTCAAAGCTCCTGACGGAAGGCGGTGTCGCTATCTACCCTGGCGGACAAATGGAAATCAGTGGTTCAGTCAAGGCGTACCTTTGCCTCAAGATGGCCGGCGACAATGTTAAAGCGCCGCACATGGTCAAGACCCGCGAAACCATCCTTGCTGCGGGAGGTATCACCAAGTGCAACACATTCACCAAGATTTATCTCGCAATGGTTGGCCTGTATCCGTGGGACGGCTGCCCGGCAATCCCGCCCGAACTGATTCTACTCCCGAAATGGTTTAGCTTCAGCATCTACAACATGTCGGCGTGGTCGCGGGCGATGCTCGTGCCGCTGTCTGTCATTCGTTCGACCGAGCCGATTAGGCCCATACGCTCGGAGTGGAACATTGACGAACTCTGGGCGAACCGGGACATCCGGCTTCCACGTGACGAAGAGACCTTTACGTGGCACAACTTTTTTCTCGCATGGAATCACATCCTGAAGTTTCTACATCGCCAGCATCCGTGCCGGCCCGTCCGCCGGTACGCGATGCGCAAGTGTGAGCGCTGGATCATCGAACACGGCCGCACGCCTGGCGGTCTTGGCGCGATCTTCCCGGCCATGGCGAACTACGTCATGTCGCTGCGCGCGCTCGGCTATACGAACGAGAGTTACCTCGTTGCCCACGGCATCACCGAAATGGAGCGGCTGCGCATCGAAGAAAACAACTCGCTGCATCTGCAGCCATGTTTCTCGCCAGTCTGGGACACCGCGATCAGCGTCAACGCACTCAACGAAGCCGGTCTCGGCGGCGATCATCCGACTTTGCAGCAGGCGTCCCGCTGGCTGCTCGATAAGGAGGTCCGTCGGCCCGGCGACTGGATCATTAAACATTCCGAAAGTCATCGCTACACCGAACCGAACAAGCCGGTCGGCGGCTGGTTTTTCGAGTACGACAACGAGTTTTATCCCGACGTCGACGACACGATCATGGTCTTGATGGCGTTGAACCGCACGCAGACTGATTTCGACCGCGAGAAGTCGGCGGCCATCCGCCGCGGTACGCGGTGGGTGTTGGGAATGCAGGGCAAGGACGGCGGCTGGGCGTCGTTCGACAAGGACAATAACAAGTGGCTGTTCACGCAAGTACCATTCGCCGACCATAACGCGATGATCGACCCGAGCACGTCGGACATCACCGCGCGCGTGCTTGAATGCCTCGGCCATTTCGGGTTCACACCGGAAGACGACTGCGTGGAGAAGGCACTCGACTACTTGAAACGCGACCAATGCCCCGATGGCTCGTGGTTCGGCCGGTGGGGCACGAACTATATTTACGGAACATGGCAGGTTTTGCGCGGCTTACGCGTAATCGGCGAAGATATGCGGTTACCGTATACCCGTCGCGCCGTGGCGTGGCTCAAGAACATCCAGAATGCTGACGGGGGTTGGGGCGAATCAGTCCGCAGCTACGACGATCCGCAGTTCAAGGGTACCGGCCCAAGCACCGCGTCGCAGACGGCGTGGGCCATCATGGGGCTGATTAGCGCCGGCGAGACACACTCAGTGGAAGTCGTCCGCGGCATCCGGTATCTCACCGAAGCGCAAAACGAGCACGGCACGTGGGACGAAGAATGGTACACGGGCACCGGCTTCCCAAAGGTGTTCTACTTGCGTTACCATTACTACCGGCATTACTTTCCACTGATGGCCTTGGGCATGTATGCCCGGCAGACGCAGCGCGAGTTTCCGCCAGTCCCGCGCGAACTGGAAAAATCGCGCGCAATCAAGCAGTTTTACCGGCAGCCGCGCCTGTACCGTAAAGTCGCGCGCTTGCGCGCGCTGGCGTTATTGGACGAAGTATAAGGAGATGCAAATACCATGAGATTCCCATTCGCATTGTCCGCGAGGATTGCGAAACACATCATCACGAACCAAATGAAGCGCGTCGAGAAGTTCGCGCTCGTGCTGCAGCTTGAGCCGTTGCACACGTGCAATCTCACTTGCACCGGCTGCGGCCGCATCCGCGAATATTCGACCTCGCTGAAAGACATGATGAGCCTCGAAGATTGCCTCGGCGCCGCGGTAGAATGCAACGCGCCGATGGTTTCCATCTGCGGCGGTGAGCCGACGATTTATCCGAAGATCGAGGAACTCGTCGCAGGCCTGCTCGAACAGCGACGGATCGTCTACATCTGCACCAACGGCATGTTTATGCGGAAGAAGATGCGCGAATGGCTCGCTCGCAATTACAACGCCGGCAAGACCGAGCCGAAGCTCGCCGAGTTGCTCGCGAAGAATTTGATCACCGAAAAGGAAGCCGCCGAAATCCGCAAAGGCAAGAATGACGGCCGGCCCAGCATCGCGCCGTCGAAGCGAATGTATTGGAACGTGCACGTGGACAGCCTCGAATACGTTCACGACCTCATCGTCGAACGCGAAGGCGTGTTCAAGGAATGCATCGAGTCGATCAAGATGGCTAAGATCCTCGGCTACCAGGTCGCCACCAACACCACCGTCTACAAAGAAACTGACATGGACGAGATCGAGAAGATGTTCGACTTCCTCTCGAACCTTGGTGTGGACGGCCACACGATCAGCCCCGGCTATGAGTACGACGCCGCCAAGAAGGACATGATCAAGCGGCTCAACAGGAAGCCCGAAGATTTCTTCCTGACCCGCAAGATGACGAACCAGAAATTTGCCAAGGTCGTTGAGTGGGGACAGAAGTACACGCTATTCGGTTCGCCCATCTATCTGGAGTTTCTCGCCGGCAAGCGTGACCTGCATTGCACCGCGTGGGCGATCCCGACCCGCAACGTCAAAGGCTGGAAAGCCCCCTGCTACCTGATGACCGACGGCCATTACGAGGGTTATCAAGAAATGCTCGCAAAGGTCGACTGGGACAAGTACGGCGTCTTCGATGGCATCGCTCGCGATCCCCGTTGCGAGAACTGCATGGTCCATTGCGGCTACGAGCCGACCCCATCGCTCGGCATCGACAAACAGGTCGGCGACACGTGGAAACTCATCCGCTACAACTTCGGTGCGAAGCCCAAGCCGGTCACCGACGCCTCGCACGTCGACGCCTACAACGGCGTCACAAGCGGCCGCGGCCATCTAACCGGAAAGAAAGACTCCGTGCAAGCGAACATTCAGCAAGTCCTCGCCGAACGCGAAGTCACCGCCGCTGTTGCCGCCGAGAAACACGGCAGTACCTGCGCTTGATCGCAATTCTGGTCGCTGTTAGACAAGAGTTGCGCCCCATCCTGCGTCGCGCCAACGCCACACACGTGGTCCGGCAGGAACACCTCGACTTCTACGAAGGCACGCTCGCCGAGCAGCCGGTCGCCCTGCTCGCCCTCGGCGTGGGCAAGGAATGCGCGCGCATCGCCGCCGAGATGACGATTAAGTGTTACCGGCCCGACCTCGTCATCAGTGCCGGTTTCGGCGGCGGATTGGTCGACGATGTTTGCGCCGGCGACATCGTCATCGGCACGGACGTGCTCGATCTTTGCGCCGACGACGGCAAGGACGTCCACTGGCGTTCGACGTACCGGCTCACGGAACACGGCGAATTGACCGATGCCAACGGACAGTTCCGCATCCATCGAGGCAAGATGCTGACGGCAGATGAAATGGTGCTGCGAGCCAAAAATAAGATGCGGCTCGGCAGGGCGACCGGAGCGCTGACCGTGGACATGGAGACCAGCGCCGTCGCGGCTGTCTGCGCGGCGCACGACACCGATATGCTCGCCGTGCGGTGCATCACCGACAAAGACCACGAAAACCTCCCACGCGAGTTCAACGATTTTTTCATCGTCGGCCAGCTTCAGCCCTCGCGCATTGTTTCCGCGTGCATGCGTCGGCCACGGCTGCTGGCGGATTTGGCGCGGTTGGGGTACCGGGCGAAGAATTCCGGTCAGTCACTCGCCCGCTTTCTCGAGCGTGCCGTGCGAGAGATTCGACTTCCGGCGGCTACGGCGCGCGATCTTCAGTAGCAGGTCCCGTCATACCGATCAGAAGTCCGGCTGCCTTCATGACGACAACCTCCTACACCTTCCAGCCTTTGCGCTTGGCGATCTCCAGCAGTGCCGGCAGTAACGCGAGCGACGCCAGTAAACAGGCGACGACTCCTATGGCCATGACGAGACCCAGGCTGCGAATGCCGCGATGCGCGCCGATCAACAGGCTCGCAAACGCGATCACCGCGGTGAGCGCTGACAGCATCACCGCTCGCCCGGTGCTCTTGCCGTAGAACGTCGCCTCGCCGTCCTCGCGGAACCGGCGCACCACGTAGATGCCATACGCCACGCCAATTCCGACCATCAGCGGCAGGGTCAGAATGTTAGCGGGATTAAACCGAATCCCAAACAGAACCATTGCGCCAATCATCCAGATGATGCCCACCACCAACGGCAGCATCGTCAGTGCTGTGGCCAGCCACCCGCGCAAATCGCCGTACACCATCACTGCGATCACCAGAAACGCCCACAACGCCGCGCGAATATAGCCGCGTTGTAGAATGTCGATGAACTCGTACAATCCTCGCGGCGTGCCCGTCGCTTTCGGGGCAACCACCTGGACTTCGGTCACAAACTTCTCCAACGGCGCGCGTTCCCAGACGTTATCGGCGGGAAACACCCGCAGCAGCAGCTTGCCGGTCCGTCCCACCAACACCTGTCGCAGATCGGCCGGCACGTCTGCGATTTCCATCGGCCGGTCGGCTTGCGTCGCCAGCAAGGTCAGTTGCGTCTCCAGATCGCCGAAAAAACCCTTCTCATACTGTGCTAACCACTGTGCCGACGCCTGGGTAGTCATTGTCTGAAGGGTCTCGCGAGCCGACTTCACCGCATCACCGAGAGCCGACAACACCTTCTCCACCGCCTTGTCGCCTCGTTCCCCAGCGTCGCGAGCGAGCTTGCTGGCATGTAACCGCAGCGAGCCGAGCGACCGGACCAACACCTCGCCATCCGCCGGATCAGGCGCCGGTATCTCGAAACTCACGTATCCGACCCGCTGCCGGATCTCGCGGATGATCGGCAACTTCTGCTCCTGCTCTTCGGGAATCAACTCGGCGATGCTATGCACCACCGCAACGCTGGGCAGATTCGTCAGACTCTTCTGCATCGCGCGTGCCTGGTCAAGGTTGTCCACCACGACTGCCGCGTAGACCGTGGACTCGGCATCGGCCTGCAACAGCCGCAACTCGGTCATCACCGATTCGAGGCCGACCGACTGCAGGTTGAGCACGTTGTAGTCGAACCCAACCCGCCACGACATCGCCAGCCCGCCGGCGGTGATGATCGCGCAGACGATCCACGTCACGTGCGGACGCTTGAGCAGGATGCGTTCGACGGCCGTGACCTGCGACTTAGCCGGCACGCGGACCGGTTCCGCACGACGGCGAATTGTCAGAATCATGGCCGGCAACAGCGTCACCATCCCAATGGTCGCCAGCAGCATCCCACCGCCGGCAATCACGCCCAGTTCAATCACGCCGGTAAAGCCGCTCAAGGCCATCGCAAAGAAGGCCGCGGCATTGGTCACACCGGCGGTGATGATACTCGGGGCGGTGTACAGGAGTGCGCCGCGCACCGCGCCAACGCGGTCCGCACCCTTGTCGAGTTCCTCCTCGAAGCGCGAGATGAATTGCACCCCCAAATCTTCCCCCAGCCCGAGAATCATTACCGTGAATGTGATCGTGATGATGTTGAGATGTCCAATCGTCAACGTCGCGTATCCCATCGTGATGAGGATGACGATGATCAGACAGGTAATCGACAGCAACATCCGCAGCCAATCGCGGAAACCGGCCATAACTACGATCCCAATCAGCACGACGGTTAGGATCGACGACCGCGTGGCATCACGCTCGGAGACGACCATCTCATCGTTGTCGAGCACCGGCTCGCCGGTCAGGCTGAGTCGCACCTCCCGGTATTGTGACCGGACGCGGTCGATGATTCGATGGATTTTAGGGATGGTCGCGACGTGATGGTCGGGGCTGCTGACGTTTTCCGGCACCCGAGGATGAATGAGTACAATATACATATGGCCTTTGCGGAAAACATGGTAGCCTTGCCACTTCATTTGTTGCTCGGCTTCGCCGACCATCTCCTCGCTGAAGAATGCGCCGGCCCACGGCGAGAGCAAGCCGGTCTTTTCCTGTTCCGGGCGATACTCGTTCAGTTGCCGGATGACGGCTGTAATCGTCGGCACAAACGCTTCCATCGACCGGCGCTCCGCCGCTGCCGCGCTCTCCATTTGCTGGAGCATCTGGCTCATCGAGTCGACAAATGTTGCCAGCTTCGGTTTGTGCTGAAGGATGGCGACCAACTGCTGGAAGTCCTTCAACGAATCACGGATCGCGGCGAGATCGTTGGTGGACAGGTAGTACAAGAACCACGGTTGCAACTGCTCGAGATCGACCCGGTGGAAGACGTCGGCCCGCTCGAATATCTGGGCATGCCGAGGATCACTCGGATACGGATTGTTGGTGGGAGCGAGCAGTTCGGCCACCAACGTATCCACGGCGGCGCGGTTGCGCGCAGGTTCCTTGCCCTCGACCACCACGATGTAATCCTCCTCAGCGTGGAACTCGCGCGCGTATTCGCTGTAGAGTCGCCAGTATTCGCTATCACGGCCGATGAGATCGTTGCGGCTGGTTTTGAATTCGAGATTGCGCCACGTGTACAGGCCGGCGGCGGCAGCCAGCCCGACACTGGCCACCAGAAACAACCACGGCCAGCGGGCAATGGCATCGGCTAGTGCGGCTAGATACCGTTCTCGTCGCATGGGCCCAGTCGCGTCCGAGACTGACGCCGTTACACTGACACTGGCTCGGCTTCTTTCTTGGACTTGTTAGCGAGGGCGGCGCTCACCAAGTTCTTGCCCAAGTCCCACATCGGTCCTGGCAACTTGTGGCTATCACTGAGGACATCGTCGAGCGCGCCCACGAAGTACGCGATGTCCTCGTCGGTAATCACAAACGACGGTAAAATGCGGATGATGTCACCGTGGTTGCCGCTAACTTGCGTGAGCACCCGGTGTTTCTGCAGCAACGGCATTACCACCATCTGCGCGAACAGCCCGTCGTGCGCGGCGTGGACCATCTTCCACGCCATCTTCAATTTGAGACTCCCCGGCTCGTGGAACTCGATGCCGATCATGCAGCCTTTGCCGCGGGCTTCCATGAGAACTTCGTGCTTGGACTTGAGCGCGTTGAGAGCATCGAGCAGCTTCTGGCCCTGCACCGCGCTCCGTTCCACGAGCTTCTCCTCTTCCAAAATGTGCAACGTCGCCAACCCGACCGCCATCCCGAGATTGTTGCGGCCGAAACTCGACGAATGCACCCAGCACCGATCCATCCGGTGAAACACTTTCTGATAAATCCAGCGCCGCGTGATCATCGCGCCGACCGGCACGTAGCCGCCGCTGAGTGCTTTGCTCGTCGAAATGATGTCCGGCTCGAGATTCCAATGTTGAAACGCGAACAGCTTGCCGGTGCGCCCATAGCCCGTCTGCACTTCATCGCAGACGAACAGTGTCCCGTGCTTCCGGCAAATCTCCTGCGCCTTTGGCAGAAAATCATCGGCCGGTATCCGCACACCTTTGCCCTGGATGCACTCCACGATGAAGGCGGCGACGTCTTTCTTGGACAGCGCCCGGTCGAGCGCGTCGAGATCGCCGTACG
>CAZMKD010000028.1:0-8517 GCA_964566575.1 uncultured Verrucomicrobiota bacterium | reverse complement strand
CGCGACGGGCGCGGAGTTGTCCGCGGGCGGTGCGCCAACCGGTCACGGGCTGGCCGCGGTTGACCAAGAATGAATCATTTCATGGAGCGATTGCTTATGAGATCCTTCCCGTCAGCACAACCTAACCTTACGGGCATTGGGGCTAGGGGCTGATTTTGAGGCGCTCGAATTCTTCGCTGCCTTCCATCATCACGCCTTGCTCTTTGTAGGTCTTGAGCATGAAGTGGGTGCCGGTACTGGTGACGCCTTCGAGCGTGGCGAGTTTCTCGGCGACGAATTGGGCGACTTCGCGGAGGGAGCGGCCTTCGACGAAAATCAACAGGTCGTAGCCACCGGACATCAGGAATAGGCTCGTGACTTCGTCGAACTTGGCGAGGCGTTTGGCGATGCGATCGAAGCCGCCTTCGCGCTCCGGTTGGACTTTCACTTCGATGACGGCTTTGACGAGGTCGGTGTCCACCTTGTCGTCATTGATCACGGCCTTGTAGCCGAGGATGATTTTGTCGTCTTCGTATTGCTTGATGCGTCGGGCGACTTCGTCGGGGGGGAGATTGAGCATCTTGGCGAGGTCGACGGGTGAGCGCAGGGCGTGTTCTTCGAGAAGTTTTAGGAGCGAGTCCATAGCGGGCGTATGCTAAGCAAAATGGCTGGTGACAGCAAGCCCGGACGTTGCTAGAGTGCGTGCGTCGGGACGTAGCGCAGCCTGGTAGCGCACTTGCATGGGGTGTGACGAAAGCCCTTTTGCCCCGCTTAGCAATCGTTAGTTTCCCCAATGTTTACGGGCTTTTCTGCACTTTCGCCTTTGCCCGGTTTAGCCCAAATATGCCCCAAAAAACCAATGGAGTATCAAATGGCAGTATCAAATTTCGCTCTCTTGCACTCTTCGAGAAAAAGTCCTAATCGAAGCTCCTACGGAGTGGAATTCGACGCATTCACGAGGGCATATTGATTTCACTTCGTCGACAGTTTTTGGTATTTTTCTGAGTTGGTGCAAAAGAATCCCAAGCCGGCTTCTATAAAAAGCACCGCGGGGGAGGGCTTCGCGGTTGAAGATGCCGTTGCGGCTTGGCTAGCCTGTCATCTACTAGCAGCAATCCCGTGGCCGAATCAACACGCCGGTTCGCTTCAATCCATCAAATGTCAGATGCAGCAGGACGGCTGGGAGTTCGACGACTTGCTGGTCGAATCGGAGCGCGATGGTCGCTCACACTGTTGTGCCTGCTCGGTGAAAAGTTTCCCCGTGTTCGGCAAGACAGGCGGCGCCTCTGCCGAGCTTGCTGCAGCGGCATGGCGGCAGTGGCTGGGTGCACGACCCAGCCCATTTCAACGTGATCGGGATTCGTTGGCGATCTTTGCGGCAGCCCCCGCCCCTGAAGTGCGAGAGGCTTGGCACGGATTGCTGGGCGCCGCGCGCGTAATGGAACCGGAGCAGTTCGCAAGGCGACAGGTCGAAGGCAGCGAACCATCGAGTCTCTGCCGAGCAGCCTTCGCCAGTATGCGATGTTCTCAAGATCTGAGTGTATCGGCTTCCAATGACCCGACCGAAACCGCCCGCTTGCTACAGAAATTCAGCTTTCAGGAGCACGACTTCCATCACACTGATTCGCAGAGCGTCGCACACGCCACGTTACTTTGTCAGCAGGCTCTTACAGACTCTGCACGTAGGCGTGCTGGTGAACTCTGGGAGGCGATGGTTAGCTACGCAGCTCAGATTAGAAAGAAGGGCGGTTGCATTGCCCTGCCAGACTTGCTGACGCAGTTCGCAGCACGATTCCCACTGAAGCAACATCCTGACTATGCGTCCGATTGGTCAGCGATTCTAACTGAAAGCACGGCGAGGTTCGCCGTCCTCCCTACACAAATCGGAGGGACGGTGGCGGTGGAGCGGCGAGAGCTGCTTGACCGGATCACTGAGGGTGCAGAGCGTCAGCGTATTGTCGTAGTGCTCGGCGATTCCGGGAACGGCAAGAGCGTTCTGGCATACGATTGGGTCAAGGCAGACGAGAATGCCGCGTCTATCTGGGTGCGTGCAGCTGACCTCGCTTGCGAAGGAGGCTTACGGACGCACTGGGGGCTGCGGCATGGCTTGCTGGAATTTAGCGCAAGTGCCGCGCAACCTGCTCGACTTGTCCTTGATGGCCTTGACCGATGCTTCGATGAGGCGGCCCTTGGCGAAGTCGCACTGTTGCTGCAATCTGCGCTCGCACCGGAGTCACGCGATCGGTGGCAGGTGGTTCTGACCTGTTGCCCGGATGACTGGGAGCGTGTTGAACGGCAACTTCTGCGTCGGAATGTGCATTTCGTTAGCGCTCCGGTCCGAGTCGGCCCTTTCTCGGTAACGGAACTGCGCGCCGTCTGCCAGCAATTACCCGCGCTGAAAAGTCTGGTGCAGCGACCGCATTTGCACCCTCTGCTTTGCTGGCCGAAAGCTCTGGATATCGTGGTCACCTATTGGCGTGGCAGCGGGGCATCGCCGGATTGGACGACCGAGTCCAGCTTCGCCCGCTGGTTCTGGCAAACAGCAATCTGTCAGGACGAAGCGATTAGTGTCCGTGACCGGGCCGCCCGAAAGCTCGCCACACAACTTGCCGACCGGTTGACAGCCACCGCACGACTCAGCGATTTTGAGGCTGACGAATCGGCAGCCTTGGCGGAACTGGCCCGCGAGCACCACGTTGAAGTAGATCCTCTGCACCAGACCGTCCGATTTACCCACGATTTGGTTGCCGATTGGGCACGGTCACACGAATTGCACGTGCAAGGCGAAGCCGCGACTGCCTTCCTGAAATCGCGGCTGCAGTCTCCACTCTGGCATCGTGCAGTGCGTTATTACGGGCTTGATTTGCTGGAACAACAACCGAACTGCACTGCTTGGCAGCGCGTGTTTTTACAGTTTTCCGGAAACGACCCCGCAGACGAGATGGCGCGGAATCTTCTTCTCGAAGCGCCGGTTTTTGCGCTGCAGCAGCGCGCCGCGTTGGAACAACTCTGGCCAGCGTTGGTTCTCGATAAAGGCGCACTGCTCCGTCGGTCTCTGCGCCAATTCCTACGAGTGGCGACGATTCCTGACGAGCGTATGTTGGCCCACTACCGCGAACGAAAGCCCGATCTTCTACTGGACATCGCCGCACTTTACCGGCTGCCGTGGGCTCCTTACTGGCACGATGTGCTTAGTTTTCTCGATGCGCATTGCGCAGAAGTGATCACATTAGCTCGCGACGAGGTGGCTGAAGTCTGCCTGCTCTGGCTTCCGCTGCACGCTGCGATTCCGTGGGGTATGAAGGAAGCGGCGAACCTGGCCGTCGCTTCGGCGCGCAAGTTGTATCGTAGCGGTAAACGCGTGTATCCGCACTCAGGCAAAGTATCACCAGAGGAAAAAGTCTGCCAGGCGCTGCTTGCTGCTGCGCCAATACTTCCTGACGAGGTAACGGATCTCGTTTTGAAACTCAGCGGTCGTCGTTTGCCGGACGACAACGATGGTCTGCCCAATGAACCGGAACCTTCGCGCTCTCGGGTTCTTCCTCCCCAGGGACCGCCGATACCGTGGCCAGAAGGGCCACGCCGACCGTGTGCACCAGTGTTTCGTCAGGCTTTCATGAATGCTACGTACGCTGCGCCCTTTCTGAAGGCACTTCCTGAGGTCGCTGCCGAAGTGCTGTTCGCCGTGCTGCTCGACATTCCCCGCAAGGGCGTGCATCCGAGAGAGAGTCGGCATCACGGCATTGACGAGTACGGTTTTGACGCCGGGGAGTTGCGTCACGAGTCATGCTTTTGGACGAATGGCCCATTCCTTGCATTTCTCCGCATCCATCCTGAAGTTGCGCTATCCGCGATTATTCGGTTCGTTGATTTTGGCACCGATCGCAGCCTTGAACTCGGTAGCGATGTGCGGGCGCCGATTGAGGTGCCCGTGGCATTCGAGGGGCAGACCCGCATCTGGCGCGGCCACCAATACTCCTGGCTGTGGCACCAAGGCCATGTGTTTGGTCCGCAGGCAGTCTGCTGCGCCTTACTATCGCTGGAAAAATGGCTGTATATGCTCATCGAAAATGGTCAACCGTTGGATGCATATATCGCCACCATTCTGCGCGAAAGCCATTCCATTGCTTTTGCATCGATGCTCCTGTGCGTGGGTAAACACCGTCCCGAACTATTTCTAGGCCCGCTTCGACCGCTGCTAGCAACCGCAGACTTCTACTGGCTTGAAAAGCTGGCTCATCGGAGTGGCGAAAGTGGCTTTCGTGCGACTGTAATGCTCGACCGATCACAACCGATGCGCGAAGCATGGAGTGAGTGGATGCAAATGCCGCACCGGAAGGAACCGATCCACGAGTTTGCGTTCAGAATGCTATTGGCGCGTCCCGAATGGCGCGAGATGTTTACGGGGTTTTACGCTGCTTGGCAGGCGCGGCTCGCGACAGCGACAACGGAGCAACCGGCTCCCCAGTGGCTACCGAGTATCGTGGCCCAATTTGACCTAGCCAACTGGCATCCTCGCCTCCAACAAGATCGTGTCGTAATCGAGTTTCAACCGCCTCAAAATCTGCCACAGCCCACGCCCGAGGAAGCCGAACAGTTTAGGCGTTTTGAGAAATTGAGTTTGCTCCCGTTTGAGTGCCGGCGGGTCTTGATGGGAGAAGCAGAATGTCCCGAGGAGAAGGTGGCTGCTTGGTGGGCCGAACTCAATGCCGTGCGAGCTCTCGCAGTCCCCGATGCCGAGCGTGGCCTGCATGATGCAGAAGATGCGCTGTGCGGCATTGTCGCTGTTGCCGTCGTGCGCCACCGCGTGTGGCTCACTGCCAATCCCGCTCGCGAAGCTGAGGCCTTAGCCATCTTGAGGGAAGTGGGCGAGCGACCGCCTCCTAGGTTTTGGCCCGTAGAAGACAACTTCTGTGATTTCAAGTGGGACAGCTTCGCCGCTTGGGCGGCAACAACACTGTGGATAGAACAGCCTGAAGACTCGTTCCTGCGACAGGCAGTCGGTTCACTTGCCTTGTGGGATCGTTACGTTGTGGTGGAGCGCGTTATGCGTGTGGCTGCGGCCCATCGCGACCGATTGGGACCACATTTTGAGCAACTGTTGTCGCACACCATCCGCGCCGCACCTGCACTCGCTCATGCAAGGTTGCAGATGCACGGCCCACAGAAGACTTTCGATCTGAAATCATGGGGCGAACGGCACTTGAAGGACTTCCTTACAGGCCGCACGCCACAATTGCCTGCGTCGTGGACGGAGCTTCCCGGCCCTGAGACACTGGGACTTCGCCGCAAACCCCGTGACAGACACGCTTCAGATTTCGATGTCGGGCACAGCAACGCCGCACTGGCTTGGGCGGAAGACCTATCCACCGCCAACGATTCAAGCGAGCGGACTGCGTGGCTTCACTTGCACCGCCAATCGCTGCTGGTCTCCCTGTGTCGGATACAGCGGCTTGCCGAGTTGCCTGCCGAACCTGATGATGAGCGATATGACGACCTTCGGGAGCACTGGCCTTACGATGATGAGACCAAACTTCTACATCGCATCGCACGCATAGTTGCTCGCCTAGCCCCCGGGGAACAGCATCGCCCGTTCTGGGAGCCAATCTTTGCGCTCGGTGCGGCCGGTTGCCATTGGATTGACGCATTCGTCGGCCACTGGTTGATCGAAGCGGCTGGCCACGAGACAATCGCGCCCGTTTTCATCGAGCAATGGCTGACCATGCTCGCCTATGCCGAGACTTCACCCGCATGGCAGGCAGCGGGCCGTCGCCCATGGGATTTGAATGATACACGGAAGCGTCTTCTTGGTCTTTCGCCGTTCGGAGCGGACTTCTGGCACGCAGGATTATCTCCAGCAGTCGAGGCAGCCCGGTCCCATCTTGAGCGGTGGGCACGACGCAACATTCGCAGCGACCATGAAGCGCGCGTCTTCGTTTATTTCCTGAGAACCGATTCTGCCAAGAATCTACGTCTTGATGGACTCGGCTGGCTCCATGAGCATGTGGGAATCAACGATAACCGTTTCTGGGACGATGATAGTACTCGTGACGCCATTGCGGGATTTCTGCGATTGCTTCTCGATCAGCACTGGACGGCACTTGCACCTTCCACGAAATTCCGTGAGGCGTTTATGGCCTTTGCCTTGAAACTGGCTGCCCTTCAGCACCCCTTGGGCAGCGAAGTGCTCACCATCGCCGCGAACCGTTTGGGAGCAAGTTCAGGATTAGGCCACACTTCCGATACAGGCCGGTGAAAATGTGACAGAACGGCTGCTGCATCCGTGATGCTAATCGCAAGCAGCATTAGACACGTATGCCATGCTTGGGTTTCAGCGTTTGGCTCGGAGACTCGGACGGCGATTCTGAGAAACCAAGGCGGACGACCTTCTTGCACATCTGCGTGATCTCGTTCACCACGCGCCGTAAATCCTGTTTTGGGAAACGCTCCTTCACGACTTCCCGCACGCTCGCGGTGATGTCGTTCGCCATCAGTTGCAGGGTCTCGCGTTCAGTACGCAGGAAATCCCGGAGCACCTGGCGCGGGTTGTCGCCGGTGCGCAGAACATCCAGCGGCCCGTGCGCCTTCGCGTATGCGGAGGCAACCGGCGTGTGATCAATCACCGCGTATTCAAGGCCGTGCTCGCAGACCCGTTTGCACAGGAGAACCTCATTGTGGTTCAACCGCATCAAGGGGGTGCAGACCTCCCACGGGCTTCGATCCCCGGCGGAATCCGGCAATTCCGCGTGGCCGGTCTGCGCCTGAGAATCGAGCGTGCCGATGCCACGGGCCGTCGCCTCCACCTCGCGCAGTTTATCGCCAATCAAGCACAACGCCTGGTAATCGCCCTTGATCGCGCCGAATGCCTCGAAATACGCCGCGTATTCCGTGTCGCTCATCCTCTTCAATGACGGCGGTGCGACACCGTCCCGCTGTTGGCCTTTCCTCTTGATCATGCGTGTCCTTCGGGAGTGATCATTCGGTCTTCAGCAGTTTGAGGAGTTCAGACCGCGGCACGAGGAGTTTGCCGCTCAGGACCCGGCAAGCGCGCAATTTCCCTCGCTGGATGAGCCGGTACACGCTGAAATAGTGAACGCCGAGGAGTTCAGCCGATTCGGCAATGGAATACGCCAGCCGCTCCGTTTCCTTCTGGGGCAGAATCGCCGTGTTTGCTGGTTGGCCGTCCGTAGCCATATCGCGCGAATGTACGTTGCCTGCGACAGGCGGGTGTTCCCGTCTGGGAACTAAACGTATCGCTGCGAATGTGTGATCTTGCTGAGAGGCGCAGCGTGCTACCTGGACTTCGACTCAGTGATCCGGCATCGACAGAAGTTTTCGCGGACGGTCATCCGCACATTGTTCGAGTCCATCCGCCATACGTCTTCAAAAAACCTATATACGGTTCCCAATTGCGCCACCGGGTCACCATTGCCGAGAAATGGTGCATCGGTTTCGATCAGCACCCGCTCGCGTGGCATTTCGGCGACGACTAGTCGATGACGGTTGCCTTGACTAACCATGCGGTAGTTGACTGAGAAATAATGTCCCTCTGCAAGGACTGCTCTCGCGCCTTCCACCCCACCTGTGAAATAATGAAAGCACACCGGCCCCACTCCGTGCGTCCGCAGCAAGTCTAGAGTTTCGCTCCACGCACCTCGCGAATGCACAGTAACAAAAGCACCCGGTCGGATAGAACAAATCGATTCGGTGAAAAGCTCTTTCTGCAAGGCAAGTGAAGACTTCCCTTGTGCAGAACCATCCAAGCCAATCTCGCCGATGAAATTCGTCTTCGCAGCTAGTGTAGTAAATCTTTCAATTTCTTTGCGCGCTTCATGTGCGCGGAGGGGATGCAGGCCAAGAGCGCCCACTACTCGTTGGAACGCCACAAGATGCCTCTGTCCCATCTCGAAGTGGCTTGGCAGCATTGTGACAGCAACGCACGTGGTCAACTCGCGTTCCAGCTTGCGTGCGGTGCCAACCGGATCGGTGAAGAGGTCAACGTGACAGTGTGTATCAATCATTCAACAGTTTTGGGAAGCACGCCAAGCTGGATCAGCCATGTCTCAAGCTCGGTCCGCTGGCGCTGTACCAAAGCAATGTATCGAGGCTTATCGGAGAGTGGAACACGGCCGTTCGCCACGATGTTTCTCCATATTTCCCGTTCGGAGTCTCGTCTCAGGACGAAATCTTTCGTCGCGCAGAGGCTTTGATTCGGATCGTTCAAATCTAATTTACCCCACGATCCGGAGTCTTCGATCCTCACGCCGTAATCCCCGACAGGCCACCCGTTCCGATGCAGGGCGGCTTGCCGGTAAAGACAAGGAACGCAGTAGCCGCAATGGTCTGCCGTGGCACCTGGCACATGGGTCTTGTAACGCTTCCGGTGGCCGCATGATACGGAGTCGAGATAAATCTGCTTTCACTGCTGTCCGATTAAAAACCCTGTAAACACAGTTGATTTGTGAGGTTGAGCGTTTCGTCAATGGGTGGAGATGGAGCAAAGGCGTGCAAAATGGGCATTTTCTCGAACAACGTCAG
>CAZMKD010000027.1:0-21275 GCA_964566575.1 uncultured Verrucomicrobiota bacterium | reverse complement strand
CGCAACGCCGATGGCAGTGAGATCACGCCGACCGACCTGCGCACCGTCCAGGATTGGATCATCAAACCGCAGTTGCGCAATGTGCCCGGCGTGATTGATGTCAATTCCATTGGCGGCTTCGTCAAGCAGTATCACGTCACGCCGCATCCCGACAAACTGCGCGCTTACGGCCTAACCTTCCGCGACCTGATGACGGCGCTGGCCGACAACAACGCCAACATCGGCGCGGGCTACATCGAGCGGAATGACGAACAATACCTGATCCGCAGCCCCGGCCAGGTCGTGGGGTTGGAGGACATCAACAACATCGTCGTCGGCAACCGCGACGGTGTGCCGCTGCACATCCACGATGTCGCCGACGTTTTCCTCGGCAAGGAACTCCGCAACGGCGCAGCGACCAAGAACGGAACGGAAGTCGTGCTCGGGACGGTGTTCATGCTCATCGGCGAGAACAGCCGCACCGTGTCCGAGCGTGTCCACACCAAAATGGCGGAGATTAACAAGTCCCTGCCGGAGGGCATCGTGGCCAAAACCGTCTATAACCGCACTGACTTGGTCAACGCAGCGATTGAGACGGTGAAAACAAACCTCTTTGAAGGCGCGGTGTTGGTGGTCGTGATTTTATTTTTGCTGCTCGGCAACATCCGCGCAGCACTCATTACGGCGCTCGTCATTCCGCTCTCGATGCTCTTCACCATCACCGGCATGGTCGGCGCAAAAATCAGCGGCAACTTGATGAGCCTCGGCGCGCTCGACTTCGGCCTCATCGTGGACGGCGCGGTCATCATCGTGGAGAATTGCATCCGCCGATTGGGCGAGGAACAGCACAAGCTGAAACGCCTGCTCACGCGACCGGAGCGATTCGAGGTCGTCCGTGACGCCACGAAGGAAGTCGTCCGCCCGAGTTTCTTCGGCGTCTTCATTATCATGGTAGTCTATCTGCCCATCCTCAGCTTGAGCGGCGTCGAGGGTAAAATGTTTCACCCGATGGCCTACACCGTCATCATGGCGCTGGCGGGCGCGATGATTTTCGCGGCGACATTCATTCCCGCCGCCATCGCGCTGTTTCTTACCGGGAAAGTTTCGGAGAAAGAAAACATCCTCATGCGGGCAGCGAAGACGCTTTATCTGCCGGCGTTGAACTTTCACCTCCGGTTTCGCGTGGCCACGACCCTGGCCACCTTCTTTTTGGTGGTGATCAGCGGCATCGTTGTCGCGCGCATGGGCACGGAGTTTATTCCGAGTCTGGATGAAGGTGACGTGGCCTTGCACGCGTTGCGCATTCCCGGCACGAGCCTGACCCAGGCCATCGAGATGCAACACGCCCTCGAACGCCGGCTGGAACAGTTCCCGGAAGTCAGGATTGTTTTCACCAAAATGGGCACGGCGGAAATCGCGACCGATCCCATGCCGCCCAGCGTTGCCGATGGCTTCATCATCATGAAGCCGCGCAACGAATGGCCTGACCCGAAAAAGCCCAAAGCGCAACTGGTCGCGGAACTGGAAAAGGCGGTGAAGGAAATTCCCGGCAACAATTACGAGTTCACCCAACCCATCGAGATGCGCTTCAACGAACTCATTGCCGGCGTCCGCAGCGACGTGGCCGTCAAATTGTTTGGCGACGACATGGCGCAGTTGGAGCAAGTGGGTAAGCAACTCGAAAAAATCATGGAAACAATTCCCGGCGCGTCCGATGTCAAATTGGAGCAGACCACCGGCCTGCCGCTGATGAGCGTCACTCCCCGACGCGAAGCCCTGGCGCGTTACGGCTTGAGCATTGCCACATTCCAGGAAGTCATCGAAATCGCCCTCGGCGGCAAGGCGGCGGGCGAAGTGTTTGAAGGCGACCAGCGGTTTGAAATCATTCTGCGCCTGCCGGAAAATCTTCGCACGGACATCGACGCCCTCGAACACTTGCCGGTGCCGTTGCCCAAACGCGACGGCAGCGACAACGACGCCGGGCGCTTGATCCGCGTGTCCAATTCGCAATCGTTCATTCCGTTGGGCGAGGTTGCCGAAATCTCCATCGCGCCCGGCCCGAACATGATCAACCGCGAGAACGGCAAACGCCGCATCGTGGTCACTGCCAATGTCCGGGGACGCGACCTCGGTTCGTTCGTCGCGGAAGCGCAGCAGGTGATTGCGGCCAGGATCAACGTGCCGGCGGGCTATTGGATTGCCTGGGGCGGCCAGTTCGAGCAATTGATTTCCGCCACCAAACGGCTGCAAATCGTCGTTCCCATCTCGCTGCTGCTGATTTTTGCGCTGCTGTTCATGACATTCGGAACAGTCAAAGACGCGTTGCTCGTCTTCTCCGGCGTGCCGCTGGCGCTGACCGGCGGAGTCGCCGCGCTATGGCTGCGCGACATCCCGTTGTCCATTTCAGCGGGTGTCGGTTTCATCGCCCTCTCCGGCGTGGCGGTGCTCAACGGCATGGTGATGATTTCGTTCATCAACAAGCTCTGCGCCGAAGGCAAACCCCTCGACGACGCCATCACCGAAGGTTCGCTGACCCGGCTCCGTCCCGTGTTGATGACGGCGTTGGTCGCCTCGCTTGGTTTCGTCCCAATGGCTCTCGCCACCGGCACCGGCGCCGAAGTCCAGCGCCCGCTGGCGACGGTCGTCATCGGCGGCATTATCTCGTCTACAATTCTGACGTTATTGGTGTTGCCGGGCTTGTATAGAATGTTCCATGCTCGAAACCAACAACCCGAAATGAAGGAGATCAAACCATGAAACACCTCACCCTCATCATCACCTCGCTGCTGCTGGCCGGCAACGTCAACGCCGCCGAGAAACCCATCCCCGGCCCCAAAGGCGGCAAGCTGCTCGACGCGCAGACGGAGTTCTTCGTGGTTGGCGACCGCAAAGTTGTCATCGCATTCTACGGCGAGGATATGAAACCGGTCGCCGCCGGCGCGCAAACCGCCGTCGTCTGGGCCGACGCCAAGACCGGCAGCGTGAAATTGGAGATGGAAAAAGATGGCGATGTGCTCGTCTCGAAGACGTCACTGCCAGAGGGCGACGGCTACAACGTGATGGTGCAACTCAAGTCCGCGGCCGACGGCAAGCCGCAAAATTTCAGGGTCGCTTATGACGAGTCGATTTGCGGGACATGCAAGCGCGCGGAGTACGCGTGCATTTGCGTTCGGCACGGTGACCATAAGCATTGAGGTTTCCAGTTCTGCGCGTTGCTGATGCTGGGTTCCGCTGGCTCAATCGCGACTGAATACTGGACTCAACGCCGGTGGTGCGGATATGGTCAATACCGGGCTGATGGAAGACATCCGTGACATCAAGGGACTCGTGCCGGTGCCCCACAGTTGGTGGTGGCTATGGGTGCTCTTGGCCGTTGTGGTTGTCGGAGCGGTCGCGTGGTGGTTCTGGAAACGGCGAAAACCAACAGCCACAGGCGAGACGCCTGTGCCACTATCAGCTTTCGACATCGCGATCGCGGCGCTGCAGCGGCTCCGGCAAGACAGCCCATCGGTGGAACAATTCTACACCCGACTCTCGGACGTCGTCCGGCAATACATCGAGGGCCACTTCGGGTTACACGCGCCGGAGCGCACCACCGAAGAATTTCTGGCGGAAGCCTCGCTGCCAACGGAACACATGGCATTGCTCGGTGTGTTTCTTCAGGAGTCGGACCTCGTGAAGTTCGCGCGGTTGCAGCCTGCCGCGGCTGACCAGCAACGAGCCTTCGAGGCCGCGGAGAAATTTGTGCGGGAGACGCGCTCATGAAGTTTCACGATCCGTGGCTGTTGTTGCTACTGCTGTTCGTGCCGGCATGGCTGTGGTGGGAACGGCGTACGGCGGTGCGCGGCGGGCTGAAATTCTCCTCGATCTCAGCCGCGCAAGCGACGTCTTCGTTTTGGAGCGTGCTCGGACCGACATTGCTGCTGGCAATGCGCGGTGCGGCACTGGCGCTGTTGGTCATCGCGTTGGCGCGACCGCAAGTCGGCAAGAACGAGAGCCGGTGGAAGACCGAGGGGATCGACATCGTGTTGGCTGTGGATGTGTCGGGCAGCATGTTGGCTCAGGATTTCAAGGTGAACGGTCAGCCGCTCGACCGGATTTCCGTCGTGAAGCAAGTTGTGAAAGAGTTCATTGACGCCCGGCCCAATGACCGCATCGGCATGGTCGCGTTTGCCGGGCGCGCCTATGTGGCGAGTCCGTTGACGCTGGATCACGACTGGCTGGAGCGCAACCTCGACCGGGTCAAAGTGGGTCTCATCGAAGACGGCACGGCGCTCGGCTCCGGCCTCGGTACGGCGGTGAATCGTCTGCGCGACCCCAAGGCCAAGAGCCGCGTTGTGATTCTGCTCACCGACGGCGTCAACAACGTCTGGAAGGTGCAGCCGATGGATGCCGCGAAGGCGGCGAAGGAATTCGGCGTGCGTGTGTACACCATCGGCGCCGGCAGGCAAGGCGTCGCGCCGATGCCGGTCATGATGGGCGGGCGCATCGTCGGGTATCAGCCGATGCAAGTGGAGATTGACGAGGCTCTGCTCAAGCAGATTGGCGAGTTGACTGGCGGTCAGTATTTCCGCGCGACCGACACCGATTCGTTGCGCGAGATTTACCGGCAGATCGACAAACTGGAGAAACGCGAGGTTGAGACGGTGAAGTACGAAGAGTGGCGCGAGTTGTTCCCGTGGTTTCTCATGCCGGGGATCGGCTGCCTGCTGCTCGTGGTCACGCTGGGTAACACGCGGCTGAGGAGGTTGCCCTGATGCAGTTCGGGAATCCCACAAACTTCTGGTGGCTGGCGGCCGTGCCGGTGCTGATTGTATTTCTGGTCTGGGCATTTCGGGCGCGCCATCGGGCGCTCGAACATTTTGCGGTCCTGCCGGAACGATTGACGGCGTCTGTGAGCCGAGCGGCGAGGCGATGGAAGGCGGTGTTGCTTGTGGCCGGCATTCTCTTTGGCGCGCTGGCGTTGGCGCAGCCACGCTGGGGCTACGAGTGGCGCGAGGTGAAGCGCAAAGGTGTGGACGTGTTCGTGCTGCTCGATGTGTCGAAGAGTATGTTGACCGAAGATGTGCGGCCCAACCGGCTCGCGCAGGCGAAGTTTGCCTGCGAGGATTTACTCAACAAGTTGGAGGGCGACCGGATTGGGTTGATTGCGTTTGCCGGCACGGCGTTCGTGCAATGCCCGCTCACGGTGGATTACGAGGCGTTCCGGCTCACGTTGCACGATGCGAACCCCGCCGTGATTCCACGAGGCGGGACTGCGATCGGCGCCGCGATTCGCACGGCGATGAAAGCGTTCGAGGCCGGTGAGGGACGCGACCGGGCGATTGTGTTAATTACCGACGGCGAGTCCACCGAGAGCGACACGCTGGCGGCGACGGACGAGGCGACGAAGGCGGGCGTGCACATCTACGCCATTGGCGTCGGGACGAAGGACGGCGAGTTGATACCGGTGCGGGAGGATGGCAAGGCAATGGAGTTCCTCAAGGACCGCGAAGGCAAGGTCGTGAAGTCGCGGTTGGATGAGGAGACGTTGAAGCAACTCGCACTGAAGACGCAAGGCATCTATGTGCGCAGCGCGTCCGGCGATTTTGGGATGGACACGGTGTACGAGAAGGGCATTGCCCAACTTCAACGCAAGGCAGCGGAAGCGAAGCTGCAGAAGCGGTACTTCGAGCGATTCCAGTGGCCGCTCGGAATCGGCTTCGCGTTGCTCGTGCTGGAAGCGTTTGTCAGCGACCGGAGGAAGTCATGATTAGCCTGGTGCTGGCGGCGGCAATCTCATGGCCGGTTCGTTATAACGACGGTGTCACCACCTACTGGAGCAACGATTTCGCCGCCGCTGCGTCGTCGTTCGAACAAGCCACCGCATCACCCGATCGGGCGTTGCAGCAACGCGCGTTCTACAATCTCGGCAATACAAATTACCGGCTGGGCGAAGTCGACCCAACAAAGGCGCAGCCATTGTGGGAGCAAGCGATCAAGAGCTATGAGACAGCGCTTGCGCTCGACCCGAAAGATGAGGACGCGAAGTTCAATCGCGATTTAGTGAAGAAGAAGCTCGAAGAGTTGCAAAAACAACGGGAACAGCAACAACAGCAGCAGAACCAGAAGAATCAAGATCAGCGAGACAAGCAGAAAGAACAGAAACAAGATCAGCAGCAACAATCACAACAGCAGGATCAACAACAGCCGAAGCAAGATCAACAGAACCAGCAACAACAAGACAAGCAGCAGCAGGATCAGCAGCAGCCGAAACCAGATGAATCAAAGCCAACGCAGCAACCGCGAGAACGGCAAGCGCAACAGCCACAACCCGGTAATCTCGACAGACAACAGGCGAAGGCATTGCTCGACAATCTGCGCGAGGACGAGCGCAACTGGAATTTCTTCCCCGAAGTCCAAATGAAGGACTTGAAAGACAGCGGCGAACCCGCCAAGGATTGGTGATGACAAGGCTCTGGCTACTCATCGGAATGCTCGGCCTCGCCGCACCGGCGTTGGCGGATGTGTCGGTGACGGCCTCGGTTGATCAGAGTCGCGTGTCGTTTGGCGAGTCGGTCACATTCGTCCTCACCGTCAACGGGACGCACAGCAGCCCGCAACCGGCCATCCCCAAGATCGACGGTCTGACCTTTGCCGGACCATCGGTCAACACAAGCGTCTCCATCGTCAACGGCACGATGAGCCAATCGGTGAGTCTCACCTACCAGGTCACGCCGACGCGGCCGGGCGAATTCACGATTCCGCCAATCTCAGTCGCCGTGGGCGGCAAAGCCTATGAGACTCAACCGATCAAGCTTACCGCGGCGCAGGACGAAGCGCAGGCCGACGCGCAACAGTCTCTCTTCGCCCGGATCCGTCTCGACGCGTCACAGATCTATCTCGGGCAAACCGTGCCGCTGGACGTCGTGTTGTTTGCCCGCGCGAACGCGCCGCTCAAGGGCGTGGGCGGTTACAGTTACGAAGCGGATGGACTCGGCTACAAATTTCTGCAGAACCTAAAATCGGGGGCAAAGAATATCAACGGCGAGACGTTCAACCTTCACCTCATCGAAGGCGCGATTTCCCCGACCCGCACTGGCAAGCTGGCGTTCGGCCCGTGTGTGCTCAAGGCGCAACTGGCTGTCCAGCGCAAGAGTCGCGGCGGCCAATTCGGCGACGATTTCTTCGATAACTTCTTTAACCGCGTCGAAGTGCGCGAGCAGCCCGTGACCGTCTCGGAAGTTCCTATCGAAGTGTTGCCGTTGCCGGACGAAGGCAGGCCCGCCGATTTTACCGGCGCAGTCGGGCAGTGGAAACTCGAAGTCTCCGCCAAGCCCACGGAGATCGCCGTCGGCGACCCGATCACCCTCACAATCAAGATTGCCGGCAACGGCAACATCGACACCGTGGCCACGCCCCAGCTCAAGAATCTCGACAACTTCAAGACGTACGATCCGACTTCGAAGACGACGAAGAACGAATTGAGCACGACCGGCGAACGCGTCTTCCAGCAAGTCCTCGTCCCCAAATCGACCGACGCCGCAGAATTACCGGAGATTCGCCTCTCGTACTTCGATCCGGTTGCGAAAGGTTACAAGACCGTGGGGCAAGCCCCGATCAAGTTGGTCGTCAAAGCCGGCGGCGCTGGCGCGAGTGCGGTTCTCAGCGGAGCGACACGCGCGCGGTCCGCAGAGAAACTCGGCGAGGACATCGTCTACTTAAAGGGCGACCTCGGCCCGGTCGTGGCGGTGATTCCATGGCGGACGTTTTGGGCGTTGAACCTCACGCCCGTTCTCGCGTTAGCAGGCGCGGTCGGATGGAAACGCCGCAGTGACCGGCTGCGCGGCGATGTCGCGTACGCCCGTCGCAGCCGCGCCGCCCGCGCGGCGCGTAAACAACTCGCGGCGGCGGCGATCTGCGACGACGTGCAACGCGCGCTACAGAATTATCTTGGGGACCGACTCAACATTCCGGCTTCTGGCATCACCGCGTCGGTCGCCGACGAAAAGCAGTTGCCGGGCAAGGTGCGAGAAGTGTTCGAGACGTGCGATGCGGCGCGCTTTGCCGGTGCGGCCATGGATTTGGCGGCGTTGAAGCAAACGGTTGAGCAGGTGATTGATGAATTGGAACGCGCTGATCTGTAGCCTGCTTATTGTCGGACCGGCGATGGCAGGCGACTTCCAGTCCGCCGGCGCGCTCTACGATGCCGGCAAGTTCGCCGAAGCTGAGGCGCTGTACGAGAAGATCGAGCCGAAGTCGGCGCACGTGTACTTCAATCTCGGTAACGCGCTGTTCCGGCAGGAGAAGTACGGCCTCGCGGAGCTGAACTACGAGCGGGCGCGCCGGCTTGCGCCCCGCGACCCCGACATTCTCGCGAACGTCCGGTTCACCCAACAACGATTGGGCGTTGAAGAGATGAATACGCCGCCGAAGGCGTGGCAGAGGCTTTTGAATTCGGTGGTCGAGAGCCGCACACTGGGTGAATGGAGCCGGTACCAGTTGGTCGCGCTCTGGTTGACAGTCCTGGCCGTGGCCGGAGCGATTTGGTTGCCGCGCGCGTGGGCGGGGATGATTCTGATCGCCGTGGTTGCCGGTATCGTGATGGCGGCAACCGTCAGTGTGCTGGTATTGCAGATGCGCCGCGCGCCGACAGCGATCGTTGTCGCCGGCAAGTCGGAGGCACGGTTCGCTCCGACGGCGGATGCGACCGTGCACTTTCAATTGCTGGAAGGCGCAAAAGTGGCCATTCGCGAGGATCGCGGCGAGTGGTTTTTCGTTGAGCGCGTGGACGGACAGCAAGGTTGGGTGAAAGCGGATGCTGTCGAGCGCGTTGGCATAGCCACTGCTAAGTAGTGTCCTCGGTATGAAAGTTCTGATTGCAGAAGACACGGACTCAGTTTGTTTCGCTTTACGGCTGGCGATGGAACATCTCGGACACGAAGTCGTCGCCACGGCGACGGACGGCGAGGAGGCGTTGCAGCAATACGAGCGTGTTCATCCCGAAGTCGTGCTCATGGACGTGCGGATGCCGCGCATGGACGGCTTGACCTGCACCACGCGGTTATCCCAGCAAGATCCCTATGCGAAGGTAATCATCATCACCGGTGGTCGTACCACCGAAGAAGATGCCATCGGTGCCGGCGCGCACGCGTTTGTCGAGAAACCGTTCGGGATCGAGGAACTCGGCCAGATCATTCACGCGTTGGAACAGCACCGGTAAGTTTCCACTTGTCGCACCACACGCCTGTGTGGTAGTCGTTCCTCATGCGGCAGCCACTGACCGAACGCCAGGCGAAACTGCTCAGCTACATTCAGGAACACATCCGCAGAAAGGGGCATCCGCCGACCTTTCGCGAGATCGGGCAGGCGTTTCGATTTCGCTCGACCGGCACCGTGCGCGATCACGTTCGCGCCATCGAGGCGAAGGGTTACCTCCGCAAATCCGCCGGTAAGTCGCGCGGTCTCTTTCCGGAAAATCTCTGGCGGGCGTTGCCGATCTTGGGACGCGTGCCGGCGGGCGGCCCATTGTTGGCCGAGGAAAACATTGAAGGCACATTCGATCTTACCGGTGAGTTCAGCGGCGAGAAAACGTTCGCGCTGAAGGTGCGCGGCGATTCCATGATCGAAGCCGGCATCCGCGACGGCGATTTGGTCGTGGTTCGCGCACAAGACAATGCCGAGCCGGAGCAGATCGTCGTCGCGCTTGTCGAGGGCGAGGCGACCGTGAAACGACTGGCGCGCCGCGCCGGCAAACTATACCTGCAACCGGCCAATCCCCGGTATCAGCCGATCCCGGTGGAGACGGGCACGCGCGTTCTCGGCAAAGTCATCGGTGTGATTCGCAGCTACGAGAGAAAACTCTAAAGGTTCACGCCGAAGCCCACGACGAACGTGTCGCCGTGCGCGAGGGCTTCGTTTATCCCATAGCTCTCGAAGCGGGTGAAGATCTTGCCGGCCGGGCGGCGCACGCCGCACTCGCCGAGCCAGTCGGGCGATTCGTTGCCGAGCGAGCCCAGGCCGCGCACGTAAACCACGTAACCTTCCACCGTCGCGACATCCCAGTTCAAACCGATCTGTCCGGCGAACTTGCCGCGGTGCCGGTCATCGTTAATGTCCCAGCCGGCAGTGGCGCGCCAGTCGAAGAGATTGAGCCAGTCGGTCCGGGGGTTGTAGATCTGCGCATCGCGGTAGGGCAAATCCCAGCCGGTCGTCTGCAGCCGGAGTCGCGGAAGCAAGTTGTGGCTGCCGTTGACGAGCAATGTGCCCGGCGCGACGCGCGAGCCGCTGGGGTTCAACGCGTGATCGCTGCGATGTAAAAAATCCACACCGGCCACGAGCGGATCGTCGTGCGACGCGACCGAGGCGAGTCCGACCGGTGTCTGCAAGCCCAGCGCGACGGAGTAGGCGATGTTGTCGAAGTCGCCGACCCGGTATTCCTGCCGGGACTCGTACTCGACCACGCCGGTAAACGGTTGCTCGGTGATCGCGAAGTCGATCAGTTCCGCGTTCATCGCGAAGCGCGAGATGCTGCGGGTCGCGGCAAAGCCGAGATCGTATTCGCCCCAGATCAGCGGGAACCAGCCCCGGTCGCGCTCCACCGGACTGCGCGCGGTAAAATTCGTCTCCAGCGACGAGACGATGTTCAGGCCGAACAGGAAGGAGTTTTCGTTCTTGCCATAGAATTCGTTGTTGTCGGTGTGATACCAGAGTAACTGCAGTTGCGCGCGGTTGCCGTGGGCGGTGAGCAGTTGTACCGCCGGTCCCATCGTGTAGTGCGGCTGCAGCCGGTCGCCGTCGTTGGCGAATTCGAAGTCCGCGATCAACATCAGCGACGCGCGAAACGGAATGTCGCCAAACCGCTCCTCGGCGAAGTTGAACGCCCGCCACGAGCCATGCAAGTCCAGCCACCAATCGTTGCGGGTATTGCGTTGCGACAGGAACGCGCCGCCGGTCAGCGCCCATTGCAGCCGTTCGCCGTCGCGCGGCAAGGGCGAGCCGACCCCGCCGCCGATCGCATACGCGCTGAGAAAGCCCGGCCTGTCGACCTTGTACGTTGACCGATAACCGGCCACGCCGATCAATCGCAGCCCCTCGCTCGCGGCCACGTGCAGTTCCGCCTGTTGCCGGCGCGCGAACACGTCGGCTTGGATGCCGCCTTCTTCGCGCAAAAACGGCGTCGACTCCCGGTAATCGTAGGCGAGCATGACCGGGTCGATCTGAACCAGCGGCACCCGCAGCTCCGACTCGACGAAATAATTGTGATCGCGCGCACCGAGGAACTCTCCGGCAAAGGAGCGGATCGTCGGCAGCGCCGGGTCTTCCGCGAAGGCGCGGACGCCCACCAGCAGTATGATCGCGTAGCGCTTCATCAATGGCCGGTGGTTATGTCAAATCTCGTCCCTTGCACACAAGCACGTTCCACCATAGTATTCGGACGAACAATTCACTACACTCTTATGGAAACTGCCCGCATCACCCGTAAATCGTCCCGGGTCACCCACGAACCGCTCCCGCCCGAAGCGACCGGCTTGCCGGTGGAACTGACCGTGGCCAGCGCCATGAGCCGCCCGCGCGTCAAACTCAACCTCGCCGGCGCGAGCAAGGACGCCGTGCTGCGCGAGTTGGCCATGCTCGTCGTCGACCCGCGCCGCAAGCGCGACGTCGAGACGCTAGTCAAGGCGCTCAAGGCGCGCGAGGCGTTGTGCTCGACCTGCGTCGACGAAGGCGTCGCCATCCCGCACTCGCGCAACGCCATCGTCGGCTTGGTCAGAAAAGCAGTCATCGCCTACGGCCGGCATCCCGGGCTGGACTTCGGCGCGCTCGACGGCAAACCGGTGCAGCATTTTTTCCTGTTGTGCGCGCCCAACGTCAGGCAGCACCTCCAACTGCTCGGCCGGCTTGCGCGGATGATTCATCACCCGTCGTTCCTCGACCAACTCAATGCGGCCCAGAAATCCGAGAATGTGCTCGATCTCGTGTCCGTCAGCGAACGTTGACCATGCGCTTTCCCCAATACCGGCCCCGTCGTCTTCGCCAAAGCCCCGCGTTGCGCGCGCTGATGCGCGAAACCGAATTGTCCGTCGCGCATCTCGTGCAGCCACTGTTCGTGCGCGAAGGTAGGAACGTCCGCAAGCCGATTCGTTCGATGCCTGGCCAATTTCAACTTTCGGTCGATCAAGTGGTGAAGGAAGCCGAGCTAGCTCACAAGCTCGGGGTGCCGGCGGTGATCCTGTTCGGGATACCGGACAAGAAGGACGACAAGGCTTCCGGCGCCTATGGGCCGACCGGCATTGTACCGAAAGCGGTTCGCGCGCTGAAGAAGGAACTGCCAGAGCTGATCGTCGTCTGCGACGTTTGTCTCTGCGAATACATGAGCCATGGCCATTGCGGTGTCGTCGAGAAAGGGAAAGTCCTCAACGACGCAACATTGGCAGTGCTGGCAAAATCCGCGCTGGCCTACGCTGAGGCCGGCGCCGACATCGTCGCGCCGAGCGACATGATGGATGGCCGGGTCGCGGCGATCCGCGCCGCCCTCGACGAGACTGGGTTTGCTAACACACCGATTATGAGTTACGCGGCGAAGTTTGCGTCGGCGTTTTACGGACCGTTCCGGGAGGCTGCCGAAAGCCCACCACAGTTCGGCGACCGCAAGACCTACCAGATGGACTTTGCCAACGCCGAGGAAGCGTTGAGAGAGGTCGCGCTCGATATTGAGGAAGGCGCGGACATCGTGATGGTGAAACCGGCGCTGGCCTATATGGATTTGATCCGACGCGTGAAGGAGAAGTTTGCGTATCCGGTTGCTTGCTACAACGTCAGCGGCGAATACGCGATGGTCAAGGCCGCTGCCGCCAACGGCTGGCTCGACGAAAGGCAAGTCGTGCTGGAAACGCTGACTGGCTTCCGCCGCGCCGGCGCTGACATCATCCTGACGTATTGGGCCACCGACGTGGCGCGGTGGCTGAAAGCCTAGCTCACTTACCGGCCTGTACCGAGTCACGGAAGGACGCGATTACTTCAGGCCGACGAACTTGATGACGAACCAGCCGAGCGCCAGCAACGCGACCAGTCCGAGTCCGAGCACGCCCCAGACCAGCGGGTTGCGGTCGCCCTTCTTCGTGCGGCCAAACGGAGAGGCCGTGCCGAACGACGGGGGAGGGGCGCTGCCGGCTCCGACTTGGTTGATGTCCACCCCGGCTTGTGTGGGCGGCAGAGGCTGGCTGGATTTCTTGACGTCGGACTCGAACTGCATTTCAACCGAGCCGATGCGGACGGCGTCGCCATTTTGAAGCTTGGTCTCGACAATGCGCATGCCGTTGACGCGTGTGCCATTCGTTGAGTTGAGGTCGCGTAGTTTGTAGTCGTGGCCGTCGAGTGCGAGCATCGCGTGGTGGTGGGAGACTGTGCCGTCGTCGAGGCGGATCATGTTGTCCAACGCGCGGCCCATGGTAACGCGCTCCTCGATGAGGTCAATGACCTTACCTTCCAGAACGCCCGACAGAATGTGAAGCTTTGGCATGGATTCGTAACGGTCTCAGAACCTCGAGAACCGCGCAGCATGATGCCAAAGCCCGCAGTCAAGTCAATGGCATTTTGAAAAATCGGGGAGTCAGCGGGATTGATCTGGATTGTGGGACCGCCGTCAGTATGATCGGCCAAAACAAGGAGAGCTATGAAACTGGATGGAGTGGGGACAATCATCGTTCGCCTTTCAGCCGTTGCCTTTGTGTTGAAGGGCCTGGCCGGGTTGGTGAATCTGACCGTGTACTACGTGAACGGCCATCAAGCCGTTGCCGCCAAACCGGCACTGAGACTGGGATTCGAACAATCACTCAAGGTTGGTCTTTGGTCGGTGTTCGTGGCGTTGGTGTGCGGTGTGGTTAGCTGGTGGGTGAGCCGGCCGCTCGGCCGACTTCTCGCCAAAGGCTTGGACAACGACACCGCGCGACCGGCGGAAGTCACGTCGAGGTTGTAAGCCGCTCGCGCAAACGGCTAAATCGCGTGGCGGTCTTGTTGTTGCGGACGGCGATTGGCTGGCAACTATCGCAGGGCCGCAACGAGGTAGAACACTCCCGCCACCGTGATGCACGCCGAACCGTACCGCATCGCGCCCAATGACCATTGGTCGCGCCCGGCATCGTTGTGGAGAGTCGCGCGCGCGGCTTTCAGGCCGAAAAATAACGGCAACACGACCAGTTGATGACCGAGTTCCACGCCAAGGCTGAACGCCACGATGGCGACGCCGACCGCCACGCCAGCCATACCGGACATCGCGTCGAGCAGCCCGCCGGCAAAACCCAGCCCGTGAAATAGCCCGAAGAAAAACGCCACCGCCAGTCGCACCCAACCCCGACTGCGTTTCGGCCAGCACACGTTGGTCACTGCCACGAACACAATGCTCGCGGCGATGATCGGCTCGACCACGCGCTCCGGCAGGCGCACGATGTTGAGCACCGACAGCGTCAACGTGACCGAGTGCGCCAGCGTGAACATGCCGACGACCTTGATCAAATCCCAAAACGTCACCGCCGCGAGCGCCAGCGCCGTGATGAACAGCAGATGATCGTAGCCACTCAAGATGTGCGCGATGCCGTGCCGGAGGTATTCGCCGAACATCCGGCCGCGGCCGGACTCTTGGCCACTAATGGCTAGCGGCTGTTTCGAAGTGAGCAACAAACCTTCGTGCATCAGACGTCCCTGTTCACTGACGCGGACGACGAAGGTGGCTTCCCACGGATTGCCGGGTGCGTACTGCAACTCGTTGAGAAGATTCTGCCGTAAACTCAACTGCCGCGGCATCGCCGGTGAGGCGTAGTCGAAATCATAGACGATATGCGCCGCGTCGGCTTCGGTCACGCCGGTCAATTGGCCGGCTAGATCGCGTCCATCGGCGGTGATCTGGAAATGTTGCAGGAAGTATTGGCCGTGTTCCTTCCACGCGTCGGCCAGCGTCGCAGCGTGACCGGCGAGAAACACTTCCTCGACCGGCACGCGGGCGCGGACGTGGAGGTTGCCAGGCATCAATTCGACATCGATCGCGCCTTGCGAGATGGGATGCGCGAAGGCAATGACCGGCAGCAGTAAAATCAAGAGCGCGAGTTTCATCGGTGGACGTGAAAGGTGTTGTACGACGGATTGACGGCCACGGTTTGTTTCAACAGGGCGCGGCCTTGTTCGAGATCGCCGGCGCGCGAGTAAATCAGGCCGGCATGGTAGAGCAGGTGGGCATCTTGTGTTCCGAGCGCCAACGCTTTCTGCATCGCGTCACGCGCCTCGGTGAACTCACCGTTCTTGTACAGCGCCCACGCGAGCGAGTCGTAGGCGTAGATGCTGTGACGCACCTCCAAATCCTTGCGGGCCCAACGCAACGCTTCGGCGGGGTTCTCCTGCGCGTCCGAATAGAAACCGGCCAGATGATGCAAGTAGTGCGCGTTGCCTTGCTCGATGGATTTCTTGTACGCCGCCAGCGCGCGCTCGTGCCAGGACTTGGCCTCGGCCGGCTGGCCCATGAATTGATAAACATCGCCGAGCGCCTGAAGAAGCTCCGCGCGCGGTACGCGGGCGATCAATTTCTGGTAGCGCGCGACGGCTTCGTCGTACCGGCCTTGCGCCGCGCGCAACTCGGCCAGATGCTCGAGGGCTGCGTAACTTTCCGGCGCGGCTAGATACTCCCGCTCCGCTTTGTCGAACTGGCCTGCGCGAAAATAAAGTTCGCCGCGCCGGACGTGATACCAGCCATCGGTGTCGCCGGCACGACTCAACAGTTCAATCGCTTTCTGGCTGTCGCCGGTCAACTCGGCCAGCCGGGCTTGTCGGGCTAGGACGGACGGGGCGTCGCTGTCCGCGGCGAGTTTGGCGTACACGCTGCCGGCTTCGGTGTAGTTGCCGAGTTCCAGATGCGCGTCGCCAACGGTCGCAAGCGCGGAGGTGTTACGCGGGTCGATGTCGCAGGCGCGTTGTGCGAGTCTGAGCGCTTCGGAAAAATGATGGGACTCGAACTCGGCGATCGCCAGCGCGGTCAGGCCACCGGCATTCTGCGTTGCCGGCACGGCGGCGAGCGAGGCGCGCGCCTCGGTGGTGGCGCGGTCGAGATACGCCAGGTCGCCGGTATCGCGCATGAGCTTGATGTAACTTCCTGCGAGCCGGTTGTGCGCGGTGAAATCGAGCGGGTCTTGCTGCACGCGCGTTTCGAGGAAGCGCAACGTGGCGTCAGCCGCGCTGCCGGTATGCGGCAGCGCGGCCAGAGCCAGTACGGCAACGAGTTTAGTTGCGCGTGTTGTCATCGAGCACGCCGGTATCGAACGGCTGCTGCGACGCGGCGAAGAATGGGAACACGTCGCGGAACGGCACGTCGTTGGCGTCCACGTGATCGCCGGTCGTAAGGCCCTCATTCGTGACGAGGAACAGGATCGTGTCGATCACGTCGTCGGCCGGTCGGCGTCCGTTGGGGAAGCCGGCGCCCGCGTTGAGGCCGCCTTGCGAGCCGGTGTTGGCCAGCGAGGCGTCCAGGCGCAGGAAGTCGCCCTTGGTCACGGCCACGCCGGCAAGGATGCCGATGTGGGTGGCGTCGGTGCCGAGCGCGGTGAGCGTGGCGACGATGTCGTTGGCGAACTTGCCGGCGGCGTCGTCTTGCGTGGTGGCACGGTTGTATTCGTTTTTGCGCGCGAACGGGACGAGCACGGTGTTGATGGCCGGCACGCCCATGCGGTCGATCGGCGCGAACTTGCCGGAGCCAAACGCGTCGCGCTTGTCGGAGTAGTGGACGTTCATGTTGCGCAACGTGGTGGCGCTGACGCCGATGACGTTGCCCGCCGAACCTTTGAGCATCTCGGCCGGGACGCTGAGCGCGATCATCTGGATGTTGTAACCGGCAAACGTGTTGCGGCCGCGGTTGAGCAGGTTCACGTCGGGCGATCCGCCGAGCACCGAGCCGGCAAAGCGATTGAAGCCGGGGATGTCAAAGAAGAATGGATCGTCAGTCAGCCCGGCAAAGAACGAGATGCCGGTAGCCGCGTCGGTCGTGATGACCGGCGTGGGGGCGTTAGACGCCGTCGCGGAGGACACGGTCGTCGGCGCGTTGAACAACGCCTTGGCTTTGCCCTTGCCGGTGCTCATGGCGATGTGCGCCATCTGCGGTTGCGAACGTGAGGTCTGTGCGTCGAACGCGATGAGGATGGACTTGTCGGGTGCGGCGTCGCCGGTGTTCTCGATGTTGAATCGGAACAACACGTCGTGGTCGAACCCGCCGAGGTTGCCATTCTCGCCCGGCACGATGAAGCCGTGCACGTCGAAGGCGAGGATCACCTTCGAGTTGTCGTTGGGATCAAGGAAGGCATAGACATCGGCGATGTCGGCCGCTTGATCGGATTCCACTAAGGGTGCTTCCGCGTGGTCGGCCGCTAAGGCTCGGCCACCGGTCAGCGCGAGCGAGGCGATCACCGCCGCCACGCGCAATTTGTTGAACTTTTCACTCATGATTTTTCTCCTAGGGGTTGGGTTGTTTGTTTCATTGCTGTTTACGAACGATGGGCGACTCCAATACGCCTTAGTCATGTGATGCAACGACTCCGGGAAGAGTTGCAGTTTTTCGCAAGGGAATTATGATTGAGCGTGCGCGGGATCACAGAACCGACTTGCGCCGACTCAATACCTGATGGCGGGGTTTGAACCACGGCCACAACCGGCCATGGTGATGGCGGCAGTCAGGCACCGGAAATCAGGTCGTCGTTGCATTCAGCACTCTCCGCTGAATGATACGCGCGAGCTTAGCGATCGGATTTCGTCAAACGTTCGCGCAACCGGCTGAATCGCGCGGCGGTCTTGTTGTTGCGCACGGCAATGGCCAGCGCCTTCTTTGAGCCGACGAGGATCACGAGCTTCTTGCCGCGGGTGATGGCGGTGTAGAGCAGGTTGCGTTGTAGCAATACAAAATGTTGCGTCAACAGCGGCACGATGACGGCCGGGTATTCGTTGCCCTGGGATTTGTGGACGCTGATGGCGTACGCCGGCATCAGCTCATCGGTGTCGGTAAAATCGTAGTGAATCTCCCGGCCATCCATCTCGACAATCAACTCCTGCTCGACGAGGTCGAGGCGCTTGATCCGACCGAGGTCCCCGTTGAACACATCCTTGTCGTAGTTATTGCGGATCTGCATCACCCGGTCGCCCACCCGGTACGTCCGTCCGTATCGCTGCAGGCTCGGCCCGGTCGGGTTGAGTGTGGCCTGCAGTTCCCGGTTCAGATTCTCAGTACCGCAGACGCCCTTATGCATCGGGGTCAGCACTTGCACGTCCAAGCCGAACTTGCGCGGCACACGCTCGCTCACCAACTCTTTGATTGTCGCCAGCACTTTCTCCGGCACGTCTTCCTCGATGAAGAAGAAATCGCCTTCATTGGGCGCGGCCAGTTCCGGCAGCTGGCCTTCGTTGACCCGGTGAGCGTTGGTGATAATGAAACTGTCCTTGGCTTGCCGGAAGATCTCCGTCAGTCGCACGACCGGCACGATGCCGGACTCGATGAGATCGCGCAGGAAATTACCGGGCCCGACCGACGGCAATTGATCCACGTCGCCGACAAACACGATCGACGCGCTGGCCGGGATCGCTTTTAGCAAATGATACGCGAGCGGGATATCGAGCATCGAGGTCTCATCGAGGATGATCAAATCGCCTTCGAGCGGCCGGCGTTCGTTGTGGACGAAGCCTTCCTGCGGTTTGTACTTCAACAGCCGGTGAATCGTCTGCGCCGGTACGCCCGTGGCTTCGCTCATCCGTTTCGCCGCGCGGCCGGTCGGCGCGGCGAGCAACACCTGACACTTCTTTGCCTGCAAAATCTTCACGATGCTGTTGACGATCGTTGTTTTACCGACGCCGGGACCGCCGGTAATCACAGAGATCTTTGACGTCAGCGCGCTCCGAATCGCCTGCTGTTGTGCTGCGGCGAGCTCGACGCCCGTTTGCTGTTGCACCCACGTCAGCGCCTTGTCGAGATCGATGGCCGGCAACTCGACCTTGCCGGCGCGCAGCTCGTTGATCTTCGTCGCCACTCCGCGTTCCGCCCGGCAGAGGCCGGCAAGATAGATCCACTCATCCTCGACGACGACATCGCCGGCTAGCGCGAGCAAGCTGATGGCGTCTTCAACCGGAGCAATCTCGGCGTCGAGAAGTTCGCACGCCGCTTCGATCAGTTCTTGCCGAGGCAAGCAAGTATGACCTTCGTCAGTTGCGCGCTCAAGAGTATGGACGACACCGGCCTTAAGGCGATGAATCGAATCGGTCGCAATGCCGAGTTTGTCGGCGATGCCGTCGGCGGTGCGAAAACCGATGCCGGTGATGTCCTTCGCCAGCCGGTACGGATTCTCGCGCACGACGGCGATGGCGTGTTCGCCGTATTGCTTGAAGATTTTCGCGGCATGCGCGCTGCCGACGCCGTGACCTTGCAGAAAGATCATGATGTCGCGCACGCCCCTTTGCGCCGTCCACGCTTCCTTGATGCGCCTGGCGCGCTCCGGCCCAATACCCTCTACTTCGCGCAGCTTTCCGGAAAAATGATCGATGACCTCCAGCGTCTGATCGCCGAACTTCTCGACAATCCGGTCGGCAAATGTCTCGCCGATGCCTTTGATCAACCCGCTCCCGAGATACTTCTTGATGCCGACGACCGTTCGGGGCAACACCGACTCGAAGCGCTCGACGGAAAACTGTCGCCCGAATTGTTTGTGGTTTACCCAGCGGCCCTGCGCGCGGACGGACTCGCCGACGTTGAGCGCGGCGAGGTTGCCGACAATGGTGACCGGCTCGCTGCGGCGCGTCGTGGCCGGCAGGAGTTGCGCAACGGTGTAGTGATTCTCCTCATTCGAGAACAGAATCTTCTCGACGATGCCCTCGATAGTTTCCAGGGGTTCAGCCATGGTGCGACAACTCGGCGACGGCTTCGCAGTGCGCTGTCTGCGGGAACATGTCGAACGGTGTGATGCGTTCAAGCTGGTAACCAAACTTCAGCAATTCCTTGATGTCGCGTGCCAACATCGGCGGGGCACAGGAAACGTAGATGAGTTTGCGGGGCTTCTGTTCGCGCAGCGTCTTCAACACCGGCTTGCCGCAGCCGGAACGCGGCGGGTCGAGGATCAAGCACGTCTCGTCGAGCTTGCACATTCGGAGCGTGTAGTGCAGCAGCCGCTCGGTCTTGCCGGGGTAGAAGTCGTACCGAGCGAGACCGAGACGGGCGGCGTTTTCGTTGGCAACTTTGATGGCTTTCGCGTCCTCTTCGATGCCGTAAACGTGTTGCGCCAGGTCGCCGAGCAGCAGCGCAAACAGGCCGATGCCGCAGTAGGCGTCCACGAGAATCTTGCAGCCACTCGCGGCAAAGACTTGCCGGGCGTGTTGGAGCGCGAGCTCGATGACTTCACGGTTCACTTGGAAGAACGAGCCGATCGGCGAGCGCAACGTCTTGTTCAGCACGACCTCGTTGATGATTTCGTCGCTCTCGGTGAAGACCCAGATATGGCCGGCGGAATTGCAGCGGAGCGTCAGATGTTTGTCCACGGCCAACGGCTTGGCTAGTTCGGCGTTGATCTCGTCTCGGGCGATGGGGCAGTGGGTGACAGGGATGATCGACCGGCCGCGCACCGCCCAGAAGCCGGGCTGGCCGGGGCCGTGGACGACGAGTTTGTTCCGGTAGGCATACTCGCGTGGTGAGGCGACGACGGGTTCGATGGGCGGCGTCTTGATGCCGCCGATGCGCTGGAAAATGTCGATGATCTGTTTGCGTTTGAGTTCGAGCTGGTGCCGGTAATCGACGTGCTGATATTGGCAACCGGCGCACTGTGCGTAGAGCGGGCAGCGGGGAGCGACCCGATGCAGCGACGGCGTGAGGACGCGGACGAGATCGGCGGTGGCGTACCGGCGCTTGACGTCAACGATTTCGACTTCGACGCGTTCGCCGCCGAGTACGAACGGAACGAAGACGACAAATCCTTCGACGCGCCCAATGCCGTCGCCGCCGAACGCGATGTCGGTGATGTCGAGTTCGAGGCGTTGGCCGGGTTGTAGGTTTGTTGTTGTCACACGAGCGATGTGATTTAATGCCCGCTCATGCCGACAGGACAAGAGAATTCGCTGTGGCGGGGCCATGTGAATGTTTTCATCGTGAGCCTGCTGATTCTGTATTTGGAGTCACTACTGTCCGATTAAAGACTGGTTGATGTTGAGTTGATGCCCGTCAAATAAGGGCCAGAGCACGGTGATGCGTTTTTTCGATTTCAATTCCAAAGACCTCCTGTGGGGCGTATCCGGCTCCCACCACCCAGGAGGAG
>CAZMKD010000026.1:0-3856 GCA_964566575.1 uncultured Verrucomicrobiota bacterium | reverse complement strand
CGCATCGTTGCAGTCTGTCGTGGGATCGGTCGAAACCGCCTCGTTCGCATCGAGGCAGTCGGTGTCGGTGCTGGCCACGGTGGACGTCCCATTCGGCCGCTAGCCGTCGTTGTCGGCGTCGGCAAAGCAGCTCTCGGCGCCGTCGCAGTTCTGATCGACGCTGTCCCCGGCGATCTCGGCCGCACCGGGGTTGATCGCTGCGTTCGTGTCGTTGCAGTCGCCGATGGGATCGGACGAGACGGCCTCGGCCGCATCGAGGCAGTCGGTGTCGGCGCTGGCCACGGTTGAGATCGCATCCGGCCGATAGCCGTCGTTGTCTGCGTCCGCGTAACAGAGCTCGGCGCCATCGCAGTCTTCGTCGACGCCATCCCCGACGATCTCGGTGGCGCCGGGGTTGATCGCGGCGGCCGCATCGTTGCAGTCGGTCGTGGGGTCGGTCGCGACGGCCTCGCCCGAATCGGCGCAGTCGGTGTCGGCGCTGGCCACCGTCGCGGTCGCGTCCGGCCGGTAGCCGTCGTTGTCCACGTCGACGAAGCAAGTCTCGACGCCGTCGCAGTTTTGGTCGACTCCGTCGCCTGTGACCTCAGCGACGCCCGGCTTGATGGCGCCGTCCGCGTCGTTGCACTCGCCGCACTGGTCGCTCCCGACGAGCGAGCAGAGCCCGTCGCAGACGGCGAATCCATCGGCGTCGACGTCGGGGCAGACCTCGGCGCAGTCGGGAATCGAGTTGCCGTTGGTGTCGCTGCAATCGGTGGTGCAACTCGCTACGGCGTCGTTGCAGTCCCCCGCGCAAACGCGCACGCCGTCGGCATCGGCGTCTGCCTCGTTGGCGGGGACGCCGCCGACGCAGTCGTTGTCGAGGCCATCGCAAACCTCGACCGCCCCCGGGTTGATCGCCGGGTTCGTGTCGTTGCAATCGCCGATGGGATCGGCCGCGACCGCCTCGGCGGGATCGAGGCAGTCCGTGTCGACGCTCGCCACGGTGGAAACGGCATCCGGACGATAGCCGTCGTTGTCGGCGTCCGTGTAGCAAAGCTCGGCGCCGTCGCAGTTCTGATCGACGCTATCCCCGGCGATCTCGGTCGCACCGGGGTTGATCGCTGCGTTGGTGTCGTTGCAGTCGCCGGTGGGATCGGCCGCGACGGCCTCGCTCGCATCGAGACAGTCGGTATCGGCGCTGGCCGTGGTGGATGTCGCATTCGGTCGATAGCCGTCGTCGTCGGCGTCGGTGTAGCAGAGCTCGGCGCCGTCGCAGTTCTGGTCGACGTTGTCCCCGGCGATCTCGGTCGCGCCCGGGTTGATCGCGGCGGCCGCATCGTTGCAGTCGGTCGTGGGATCGGACGAGACGGCCTCGGCTGCATCGAGGCAGTCGGTGTCGGCGCTGGCCACGGTTGAGATCGCATCCGGTCGATAGCCGTCGTTGTCTGCGTCCGCGTAGCAGAGCTCGGCACCGTTGCAGTCTTCGTCGACGCCGTCTCCGACGATCTCGGTGGCGCCGGGGTTGATCGCGGCGACCGCATCGTTGCAGTCGGTCGTGGGATCGGTCCCGACGGCCTCGCCCGAATCGGCGCAGTCGGTGTCGGCGCTGGCCACCGTCGCGGTCGCGTCCGGCCGGTAGCCATCGTTGTCCACGTCGACGAAGCAAGTCTCGACGCCGTCGCAGTTTTGGTCAACCCCGTCGCCGGTGATCTCGGCGACACCCGGCTTTATGGCGCCGTCGGCGTCGTTGCAGTCGCCGCACTGGTCGCCCCCGACGAGCGAGCAGAGCCCGTCGCAGACGGCGAAGCCATCCGCGTCGACGTCGGGGCAGACCTCGGCGCAGTCGGGGATCGAGTTGCCGTTGGTGTCGCTGCAATCGGTCGTGCAGCTACCGATGGTGTCGTTGCAATCGCCGCAAAGGTCTCCGCCCCCTGGAAGACACGTGATGTCGCAGACGGCGAAGCCATCCGCGTCGGCATCGGGGCAGGCGGGCAGGACCGTGGTGTCCGCCGTGATGTTCGTTTCGTTCCCGGTGTTCGGATCGCAGGCGTCCGAGGTGACGCTCGCGGAATTCGTGATCACGCCCGGCGTCGTCGGCGTCACGGTGATCGTGACGGTCGCGCTTCCAGCGGTTGCGACCGTGCCGAGGTCGCACGTCACGATCCCCGCCGCCTGTCCACACGTTCCCTGGCTGGGAACGGCGGTGAGGAACGTCACGGTTCCCGGGAGCGTGTCCGTGACCGTCGTATTGGCTGCGCCGCTCGGTCCGGCGTTCGCGACCGAGAGAGCGTAGGTGAGAGTGTCACCTACGGGGATCGGATCGGGCGCGTCGGTGTCGGTCAGAGACAGATCCGCGGTTCCGACCTGGGCCACGACGTGCAGCTCAACGTCGGTCGCCGTGTACACGATGTTCCAGGTCTTGCCGCACCCGAACGCCGGGAGGTTCGTCGTCTGAAACGTGCCCGTTAGGCCCTGCGACTTCACGACGGTGAAGACGTCACCGACGCTCGGAACGAATCCGTTGATGAGCGTGACGTTCAACGCGCCGCTGAGGTTTACCGTTTGGAAGTCGATCTGGTCGTACTGCGTACCGGCGATGAGGCCGCCGAGCTCAACGGCGTAGGCACCGGTGGCGCCCTGGGTATAGCTCTCCGTGGCTCCGACGATCGATCCCGCCGAGAAGCCGGGCGCCATGCTGCCGCCGTTGATCGTGAGCGTCCCGCCGTTGCCGCCGAGCGTCCCGTCGCCGCCGAAAACGCCACCCTGGATCGAGAACGAAATGAAGAACGGCACTTCGATGATGCCGCCGTTCAGGCGCGTCTCCCCCGCAGTTTGCGTGTAACTGATGTTGTTGAACAGCAGCGTTCCCGATTTGGAGTCGACGGTTCCGCTGTTGGTCATCGGGCACTGGATGGAGAACGTCCCGGCCGAGGTCGTGCGCAGGAAGGTTCCGGCGTTGGCGAACGTGCCGTCTCCGTAGATGTACAGATCATTCTGGGCGTCGAACGTCGACCCGGCAAGATTGTTCCACACCCCCGGCGCATTCAGGGACATGTTCCCGGTTCCGCTCATGACGGCGTTCGACCCGCTGGCGTTGTTGAAGATTCGGGAGAGCGATAGGCCGAACGCATTGATCGAAACGCCGCCGCTCGCGGTCGTGGTTCCCGTACCGGTCATTGTTCCGCCGGTCCATGTGAAGGGGCCGGACAACGTCACCGCGTCCGAACCGTCGAGGGTTCCTCCGCTGAAGGTGAACGTCGCCGGCGCGATCGTCTCGCCGCTGTTGAGGGTGATCGTGCCGGCCGTCAGGATGAGGGACGATCCGACGTTCGTCACGGTCGACGTGGCGCCGAACGTGACGGTCCCGTTGGAGACGTTCGTCGTCCCGGTCAGGTTGTACACGCCGTCCAACGTGATCGTGCCGTTCGTGAAGTCGACCTCGGTGCCCGTCACGGACGACGCGGCGGTCAGCGTCTGAGTTCCTCCGCCGAAAATGAGTATCGTTCCCGTCGAGTCGAAGCTGCCGCTGTGGTTGCCGTTGCCGCTCAAAGTCAGCGTGCCGGACTGAACGTCCACGACCCCCGTATTGTTGAAGGTCACAAAGACCGAGTCGTTCGCGGCGCTGGTAGTGCGCAGGAACGTGCCCGGGTTGTTGAAAACACCCGTTCCGCTGATCGGTGCGTCGGATTGCTGATCGAAGGTCGACCCCAGTTGATTGTTGAAGACACCCGGGGAGGTGATTGTGAAACCGTAGGCCAACCCGGTGTAGGTCGCCGTCCCGTTGTTGGCGTTGTCGAGCCTCCGTGTGAGCGTTGGGTACGTGCCGCCCAGGGCCATCCCGCCGTTCGCGGTCGTGATGCCCGTCCCGGCCATCGTG
>CAZMKD010000025.1:0-4728 GCA_964566575.1 uncultured Verrucomicrobiota bacterium | reverse complement strand
CCTGCGCAACCGCCGCCGCGCCTGCGAACTATTGGCGGTGTCACAGCACCTGTGCCGTTGTAGTGGCGACCTTTGGGTTGGTTGCCCGCTAAATCAACCACTTACGCCGCCGTCCCCCTCCAGTAGCGGAAGTCGGGTTAGTCGAGGTAGCGGGAGCCAATCCTCACGTGATGAAGGAGCCGGAACCACAGGTTGTGTTTCGCGAATTCGGCGACAGTTCGCTGAATTTCGAACTGCGCGTGTGGACCGCAGATATGACGCATCGTCCGGGAGTGCTGAAAAGTGAACTCAACTTCGCCATCTGGGACAATCTGAAGGAGGCCGGCATCGAAATTCCGTTCCCGCAGCGCGACCTGCACATCAAGGAGCCGGTCAGAGTAGAGATGACGACACGCCCGCCTACTGCTTGAGCCGCGTGAGCCTCTGAGGCTCATGCGTTGGCGGTGAGTCATTCACTTTTTGAGAACGATTCGCATGCGTGCGCGAAGTACGGCTTCGCTGCTTCCCGATGCCCGAGCGCAAGCATACATTCGGCGATTTCCTCAAGGACGTAGCCAGCTTGCGCAAGTGCTTCGATTGCGCTTTGTGCCGTGCGATGCTTCATCAAACCGCCCAAGCGGGCGTCGAAGAACAATCTTGAATTGCCTTAGCGCTTGGTCTTCAAACGCCGTGAGCCGTTTCCGTTGTTGAGACGGCGGTCGTGCGCGAGACGATCGCTGACGGCGCGCACAATCAGCGGCCAGGCAATCGTTGCATCCGTCAGCACCTCGGCGTAAAGCCCGCCCCGTTCCGGCGGGACGAATTTACCCCATGAGACGCCCTCCGAATACGTGCAACCGGATAAATGTCCCCAATGCGCCGGGTCGGGGCAGATGCGCACGCCGTATTGGTAGGGTTTGAAGCCGCTGCCGATGCCCAAGCGTTGGTCGAGCAAATCCAGATACGGGCCGAGTTGCTGCGCCCAGTTGCGCGGCACGCCGCCGCCAATGGTGAAAATGCCGAGCCGCTTCTGCTTGCCGCACAACGCAGAAAAATCCTCAAGGTCGTCGAACGGATCAAACTGCAATGCCGGGCGGTTGGCCTTGCGCCGGGCATGATTGTGCAGCGCATAATCCAGCCCGAGTTCGCAATCGGTGAATGCCGGAATGAAGATCGGAACCTTGCGCCGGTACGCGCTGCGCAGCACGCCCCGCACGCCAGCCCTCCGGCTCAGCGCGCGCCCGATGGTGTGGCAGAGCCGCGCGCTGCTGACCGGCTTGCGCGCCGGCCACTTGTCGAGGATCGCGGCGACGAAATGTTCGGTCTCGTTGAGGTTGGCTTCTAATTCCAGCGTGTCGTACACGCGGTTGTAGCCGGCAGCGAAGAAATCTTCGTCGCGGAAATTGGCTGGCGCCTGGAAATGCGTCAGCCCGGCATTTTCAACAAGGCTGTGCGTGATGAGCGCGCCGGTGCTGACGATGGCATTGACCATGCCGCGCTCAACCATCTCGCAGAGCACCAGCCCCATCTTGGCGACGGTCATCGCGCCCGACAACGTACACACGACAAAACATTCGGGATCGGCCGCCATCCGGTAGAGCACTTCCGCCGCTTCGCCGACCGTGCGTGCCCCGAACGCCGTCTTGCCCATCGCCTCAACCATTTCTGCCGCCGTGCGGATATGCCGGATGTCCAGCGGCACGGCCGGTTTCAGGCCGTGGGAATAGCCGTCGTTGAGAGCGCGCCGTGGCAACATGCGGTGGTTGGCCGTGCGATGTTTCTCGGAAAGCGTCTTCGATGCCTGTCCTTTGGCGGTTGGCGATTTGGTCATACGACGAGAATCTTACTGGGTGCCGTTATTGCGGGCAAGAAGTTACCGGCTCAATTCGTGCAATCGCTGCAGACGCTGCGGTTCGTTGGCGGCAAACCATTCGTCCTTCGCGAGCTGCTCGTACGCGCTCGCGAAATACGACTTCGCCTTCTCCGGTTGCTTCAACGCCAGCAGACACTCGGCGATTTCTTCGAGCACGTAGCCGTCCGGTTTCAGCTTCTGTTGTAACGCGCGTGCTTCTTCGAACCGGCCCATTGCCCGGTACGTCTTGCCGATCGAATATCGGGCAATGCGGGCCGGTTCGGCTTTCTTGCGATCCTCGAACCACTTCAGGTCGCGCTCGAACGCATCAAGCGCCCGGGTGTAGTCGCGCTTTTCATAGTACGTCCAGCCGATGTTGTTGAGCAGCGCCCCAATCCAGCCTTGCGCTTTTGGGTCGGAAGATTTCTCGGCAAGCGCGACGGCTTTCTCGTTCCATTTTAAGGCTTCATCCGGTGGCTCGATGATGCCGAGCATGTGTGCGGCGTCGACCGCGAAGAAATCGAGCTTATCGGTTTGCGCCTTTTCCCAAGCGGCAAGGAACAACGGCCGGGCTTGGGCGGGCTTACCGGAGGAATTGAAGACGCGGCCGCGTTCCAGCAGATACCGGACTTCGACGCGCGGGGAGTTCGTGACGACCGCGTCCAATGTCTTGTGCGCTTCGTCGAACTTACGCTGGAGACCTTGGGCGCGCGCGATCTGGGTCTGCACCTCGGCGGAGGTGGGCAACTCGCGAAATCGCTTCTCCGAAGCCGCGGGATCGTCGAAGTCCCAGAGTGAGTCGATGTCCATGGCCGCGACGAGCAGCCAACAGATCAAGGTTGGCGTCGCCATTCGCGACGACTCATATCACGTTGCGGTAACGCCGGCAAGCGCGGGCGGCTGGATCAGCGGCGACGCGGCCGGGCTGTCGTTCTCGCCCTCGGCGGCCTTGATGAGTTCTTCCTCCGTCCACGCCGCGCCTTTGGGGGACCGGGCATTCGGCAACGCGGCCATGCGCTTGATCAATTCGTCTTTGACGATGGATTTTTGATAAGCCTCGACCGGATCGATCACGCTGCGGCCGACCAGATCGAGCAACGAATCGTTGAGGAAACACATGCCGTCCTTGCGGCCAGTCTGGATCGCCATCGGGATGTGCTGGATTTTGCCCTCGCGGATATTGGCGCTGATCGCGTAGCTGCTGAACAAAATCTCCAGCGCCGCGACGCGTCCGCCACCCTTCTTCTTGCACAATATCTGAGAAATGACGCCGCGCAAACCTTCCGCGAGGCCGGTGCGCACCTGCGGCTGCTCGTCGGCCGAGAACTGGTTGATCAGCCGGTCAATCGTGCTGGCGGCGGAATTGGTATGCAGCGTGCCGAACACGAGGTGGCCGGTCTCGGCAGTCTCGAGCGCGATGCGGACGGTTTCGAGGTCGCGCATTTCGCCGACGAGCACGATGTCCGGGTCTTCACGCAACGCGGCGCGCAGGGCGCGCGAGAAACTTTCCGTGTGACAGTGCACCTCGCGTTGGTTGACGAGGCATTTTTTGTTCTTGTGGACGAATTCGATCGGGTCTTCGATGGTGATGATGTGGTCGGTGCGGTTCTCGTTGACGAAGTCGATGATCGCGGCCAGCGTGGTGGATTTGCCGCTGCCAGTCGGCCCGGTGACCAGCACCAGGCCCTTGGTCAGGAAGCAGAGTTTCTTCAGGCAGTCCGGCAGGTTTAGTTCCTTGAAACCCCGAATCTCCGACGGAATCAACCGGAACACCGCGCCCACGCCGTTGCGGTCGGCGAATACGTTGCAGCGGAAGCGCGCAACGCCCTCGATTTGGTACGCGAAGTCGGTGTCGTGGCATTGCTCCCACTCCTGGCGATTGCGCGCCGGCAGGATTTGGTCGATCAACGCCCGGACCGCCTCGGCGGAAAGCGGCTCCTTGCCGACCACCTTCACTTCCCCGGCGACGCGAAACCGCGGTTCGGTGCCGCTGGACAAATGGAGGTCCGACGCCTTCCATTCCACCATCAAACGGAAATAGTCATCGATGTTCGTCATGATAGTGGCTTAGTTGAGCAGGGCCGGTGCCACGAGTGAGTTACCGTTCGGAAGCCAGCGCCGCGACCGTACCGCAGAGGCCTTCGGTGACATGGGCCAATGAAACGTAGTCAATTTTGTCCGGTGTATCCTGAGCGGTGTGGTAATGCGGATAGCGGAAGATTGCGCTATCGCTGACCATAACGGCCCGGTAACCCTCACGCCAAAACGACGCATGATCGCTCCACCCAATGCCAGCCACGCCGCGAAACATTGCAACGCACTCAGCCGGAAACTTCGAGTTCCCGCGAAATGCGGTGATGGTTTCGCGCAACAACGACCGTGACCGATAATCCGACACGAAAGCGACGAAGTTGCCGCGACTCGGATAAAACAGCTTGAATAGAGGCGACGGGAACTTCTGACTGCCGGGTTCATTGCTGTAGCACCCGAGCGTTTCCAGACAGAGCATCGCGTGGATGTTGTCGCCGCGCTGCCGGCACGCTTTCGCGTAGACACGACTGCCCATCAACTCCGTTTCGAAGTACGGCGGCTCCTCGTTTACAAATGCCACAAACCGCACCGTCCGCTCCGATAGAATCGTTGTGAACTTCCGCGAGATCTCCAGCATCGCCGCCACGCCGCTGGCGTTGTCGTTCGCCCCGGGAGCACCTTCGACGGAATCATAGTGCGCGCCGACAATGACAATCTCATTCGACTTTAGGGCTATGTACGTGACTCCACCAGCTACTACCGCTTGTGATGCGGGAGCGAATCGAATGGAACCGGTGAAACCTGAACCGCCTGCTGTGCCAAACGATAGAACAGTTTTCCCCGCGAGGCGGACTTGCGCCGGTTGA
>CAZMKD010000024.1:0-64039 GCA_964566575.1 uncultured Verrucomicrobiota bacterium | reverse complement strand
GTCGAACGGCGATCCCGCACACGGTCGGTCAGTTGTTTCTGTTCGGGGACGGTCAAGATCAGTGATGGTGCGGAACGCGGCATGGAGGGAGTTTACACCGCCCACCAATACTATCAATCACTTATTGGACACTACACTAGCAGGCTGCTAATAAAGTTGGGTTGACGGGCCGGCTATACTACCACGCAAACAAGGAGGCATTCGTATGCGTGGGCAACTGGATCGGCAGGAATCATTGTTCGTGGTCATCTCGTTGGAGCAACGCGTCCCACCCCACCATCCGTTGCGACCCATCAAACGGCGCTGTGATGAACTCTTGGCGCAGATGAACCACCAGTTCAACGCCGCTTACAGCCCCCTCGGCCGCCCCTCGATCCCGCCCGAGCAATTGCTCAAGGCGCTGCTGTTGCGGGCGCTGTACTCGATTCGCAGTGAGATCGCCCTGATGGAACAGATCGAGTTCAATGAACTGTATCGGTGGTTTGTCGATCTGCCGTTGGAGCAGCGCGCGTGGACGCCGGAGGTCTTCAGCGTGAACCGGGAGCGCTTTGCCGTGCACGGCTTGGTGCAGGCGTTCTTCGACACGCTGGTGCGCCAAGCGATCTTGGAAGGCTACGTCAGCGACGAACACTTCACGGGGGACGGCACGCTGATTGGCTCGTGGGCGAGCGCGAAGAGCTTCCAGCCCAACGCGCGCCCGGCGGTCAGTGAACCGCCCGACGATCCCAGCAATCCGACCGTCAACTTTCACGGCGACCGCCGCACCAACGAAACGCACCACAGCGCGACCGATCCCGAAGCGCGGCTGGCCAACAAGGGTGCCGGCAAAGAAGCCCACCTGTGCCATAGCGCCCATGTGTTAATGGAGAACCGTCATGGCCTGTGTGTCGGCGCCGGAGTGGACGCCGCCGACGCTCACGCGGAGCGCCGCCAAGCCCACGTGCTCGTGGCCCACGCGAAACGACGGCATCGCTTGCGTCCGCAGACGCTGGGTCTGGATGGCGGCTACGATGACGGGAAGTTTCTGGCGCAACTGGAGCGGGCGGGCATTGAACCGCACGTGCCGATCCGGCCGGGCCGCATCGTGGCGCAGGACGCCGCCGCGCGGGCGCGGCAGCGGGCGCGGCGCCGGATGCGGCAGGCGCGCTACCGGGTCAGTCAACGGCTGCGCAAACGCGTGGAAGAAATCTTCGGTTGGTGCAAGACGGTCGGGCGGCTGGCGCGGACGCGCTTCGTGGGGCGCTGGAAGATCGCCCAAGAAGTGCTGGTGACGCTCAGCGCCTATAACTTGGTGCGACTGGAAGTGAGTTCATGAGCCACTCACGGACGAAAGCTGGCTCGATCCGATCGCTCGCTTGCTACCGAGTGGCATCCCAGTCGCCTGCCCAAACCGTGCGCCAAGAGAAAATCGACGAACTTCAGACTTCTTTAGCAGCCTGATAGGATTCACGGTGTCCTTTCTTTTGGTTGTAACTACTCAAAAATGTTCCCAGTACACATGCGGTGAAGCAGAAATGGGTTCAGCAATATCATTCCGAAGTATAGCGGCTCGAATGTGCGCTTGATCTAAACTTATCAGAGTTCAAAGTGCCTTCCAATGAACTGCATCGTTCAATCTCCTCGTGCGCCCCAGGAAATGGCAACACCTACTACGAGGAGCTACGGTGCGAGCGTAGCATTTTGCAGCACAAGCTTGAGTCATTACTGTCATACTTTTCACTGAGCAGCCCCAAAGACCAGACGATCGGTTTTTGTCCATCTAGCAAATAGCTACGGCAACGAGATGTCGATGCGGTAAAACTTGTTCGATTGTGTAGCGTTCAGGTCCGTAATCGTGACTTGGCTAGCATTGGTCACGGGACCCGCATAGCCGGTCAGTTGCGTCCACACGCCGCTGACTAGGTCCATGCTGAACTGCGGCGTGTAGGTGCGGCCAGCGACCACAGGGTCAAATAGCAGATCAATCTGGTCAGGCAGATTGGTCCCGCTGGCGATGTTGAGCACAAACACGGAAGCCTGGTTGGTCGGGTCGAGACCGGCGACGTACTTGAACTGGTTGTTCTGGCCGGTACCATCGGCATCCACGTCGGGGGCGGCGTTTGGATTGTTGGTGCTGCCGAAATATTGGATTTGCCATTGCTCGAACGGCGTCAACGGCGAAACAGGAGTCGCGCTGACCGCAATCGAGTTCGTGCTTTCGCAACCGCCTTTCACAGTCGAGACCACGTAATAATAGGTCGTGCCGTTCGTCAGACCGGTATTGGTGTAAGCCACGCCCGTTACGCCATTGGTCACAGCGTTGAAGGGTCCGACACCGCTTGTCGCGCGCTTGACGTTGTAGCCGGTAGCGCCAGTCACCGCGCCCCAATTCAATGCGACCTGTGCGTCCCCCGGTACCGCCCCCAGTCCCGTCGGTGCCGTTGGCGACGGGAGAATGATTTCGATGCCGCTGGACTTGGGCTGATCTGCTGTACCGACAGTATACGCAAGGATGATCTGGCCGCTACCATTGGGCGTGAACGCGTACTCCTTGATGATGGCCCGATTCTGGCCGCCGGATGCAGCATAGACGTCAAAGTTTGTGAGAACCTGTGTGCCGTTGATCGCGACGTTGAACTTACGGCTGTTTGCGCCCCCACCCCCGGGATTGCTGGGGCCAAACCAGATTTCTGCGAAGTGTAGACGCACATTGTAACTGGTGCCTGTCGTCAAACTGCTGAAGGTGTAGGTCGAAGCACCCCAGCGCTCCGATTGATAGACCGCTTGGGGCGCGGGATTGGTCACACCTGTCGTGGTAATCGCCGAAGCGGTCGTGGCGACAGTTCCACCCGTGAAGTTGGCGTCGGCGATAAACGGGCTGGCCGCGCTACCACCGGAGTTGACAGCAATGCTGTAGGAGCCCAGCGTGGCGGACGCCTCGCCCGAATTGGCGCTTTCGCCAACGGTGTTCGTGGCTGAGACGACGTAGTAGTAAGTGGCACAATTGACGACCCCCGTGTCGTTATAGCTGGCCGCGGTGGGATTGGCGATTCTAGTGTACGGTCCGCCACTGGCTGTCGCACGCTTCACGTTGTAACTGGTCGCGTTAGACGAAACATTCCAACTCAGCGAGACCTGCGAGCCGCCCGGAGTCGCCGCCAATCCGGTCGGTGTATCGGGGGGTGTTACCGGCGGGACATCATCGTAAACGCGGACGTAATCGACCTGCATCTCCCCCGGGAATGTGGTGTTGGCGTTGATGGTCGCGTCGGAAGGCGAACCAAGGTACTGACCGCCCACAGCGAGGTTCATCAGGAGAAAGAATGGCTGGTTGTAGGGGGCAGGGTAGGGGCCGGTGGAACTGGACCACGAGGTCCACGTTTGCACGAGCTGACCGTCAACATAAAAGGACATGGAGTTGGTCGCCCATTGCAGGCCGTAGGTATGAAAGTTCGTCACGGACCCGCCGCCGGGCAGGGTGTAAGTCTGCGAATTGTACAGGTGGTTATTACTCGGGCCGGAATAATGGATGGCGACTCCTACCTGGGTTGGAATGCTTCCTTTGTTCTCCATCACGTCGATTTCTCCGCAGGCGGGCCAGCCGACCGAGGTGAAGTTCGTGCCCAGCATCCAGAGTGCGGGCCAGAAACCCAAGCCTTGTGGCAATTTGGCACGAAACTCGATAAGCCCGTATTTTTTCCAGAAAAGCCCTTGGGTCTTAATACGGGCCGAGGTGTAGGGGAATCCGTTAAAGGACTCCTTTAGGGCGACGATGTGGAGCACGCCACCCGCAATATAAGCATTGTTGGTGCGGGCGGTGTAGTACTCGCGTTCCCCGTTACCCCAGCCCGAATTATTGCCAATATCAAACGTCCACTTCGACAAATCGAAACTGGTGCCATCGAATTCATCGCTCCAAACATTCGTCCAGTCGGCATACGCCGTGCAAGTTCCGCCGCCAAACATCCCGCGCACCAGCACCGCACAGACGGTAAGAAAGTAGAAAGGTTGCCTAGCTCTCATGGGTAATTTCAGTATCAAATTGCCACTCGCTGTAAGTCAATTCGTGACACATCGTCGTTGCTGGTAGCAACATCGAGCGACGATCCGTAGGGCCGAAGAGCCAAGACTGAGGCCCGACCGTCAACAAGGAAACTACTGAATGGCTTGCAGTAATGCATCTTGGCATCTTCCCGGAGGCTTCAGCGTCGTGAAAACCTCTCACCCATACGTGGAATGACATTACCGTAAGGGTCAGCATAGTCAAGCTTCCTTCGGTCAGCTTCCTTCGGTCAGCCTGCCGGTTAAATTCTCCCTACCCCGATGTCAATGAGAGCGAATACGGGCCACTTAGTTCCATCACTCCGCGCGAACTTGTGAGCCGTCTGCACGGACGATATTGTCGCCGGGTTCTGCGTACATCTTGCCAAGCTACTGGGCCACTTCGACCGGCGCCACAACTCGCCGAACCAGGATTGTGTTTGCGATGTCGATGTCCAGCGCCAGATCCGTTTCGCCGATACGGATCACGTAGGTCGGTCGCTTTTTTTGAAGCACCACGCGACTGCCGGGAACAAGTCCGTACACGGCGAGCGTACTGGGCCGCGACGCATGCTCGCAATGCAAACACGCAATGCAAACACGCCACTTCACACGACTCGGCTTCGTTGAGGGGGCAGAGGGACGGAATCGTGCCGCGCGACCGGCGGTTTCGGCCGGTGAAGCAGCCGCTGCAGCCAGCCAATCGATGCGGGCTTCTCGGGGAACTCGTACCGGCAGTTCGGGCAGCACACCGGTTTGCTGAAGCGCCCGAGTGGACAACCGTGCGCGCACCATGTATCGCGCTTCGCGAACTCGAAACCGCACAGCGGACAATACAGGTACGTGGTCATCTCAGAATCCCAAGAACCTTCCCAAGTGGTTGACCAGTCCGCCGACAAAGAGAGGCAACGAGAAAATGAAGAGCGTGATCCACGTTGCGGTTTTCTTGCCGAGTTCTCGGGAAATCATGAACAACGTTGCGATGCATGGCAGGAGCAGCGTCAGCGTGATCATCGCCACGAGAATCTGATGTGGCGTCAACAGCGGGTGCGGCCCGGTCGACGCAAGGCGGCAAGCGGTTTTGCTTGCGCGGGGAGTCGGATTGGCGCAGAGTCCACAGCAATGGCGATGCGGCGAATGCTGAAAATAGTGGCGCTGGGCCTGTCGGGGCTTGGGCTGGTCGCCGTGCCGGTAACGGCGGCGGTGGAAGCCGAGACGCGTGGTGCGGTGGAGGAGTGTGTGCTGGCGCGCACGGCGATCCGTCAACTGGTTGTTGCTGCGAGAACAGTTTCCCCACCGCCCGTCGTCGCGCCGCCAGCGGTGGCTTGCTGGCGGTCGCTGGACCACCGACCGGCGATAGCGCTCCATGTGTGTGCCACATCGCGCTCGCCGCGCAGCCCTCCGCTGCTCTAAGCAGCTTTGTTCCGTCGGGCACTACCGGGTGAGACTGGATTGTGCCCATTCCCTGATTGAAACGAACGGGAAAGGATGATCACAGATGTTGTTGGGACGATTGGATTTGTTGTTGATCCCCGGGTTGCTGCTAGCGCTGTGGGCGCAGTGGCGGCTGCTCGCGGCATACCGGCGTGGGTCGGCACAGCGCACGACGCGCGACATCACCGGCGCGCTAGCGGCGCGGGAGGTTTTGGACGCGGCCGGCCTGCAGGAGGTGCCGGTAGAACAGACGCGCGGGTATCTGACCGATCATTATGACCCGCAGAAACGGGCGTTGCGGCTTTCCGAGGAGGTGCACGACGGCGATTCGGTGGCGGCGGTGGGCATCGCGACGCACGAGGCGGCCCACGCCTTGCAGCACCAGTTGGCCTACTGGCCAATGCGGGTGCGGATGTCCATGGCACCAGTGACCCAGTTCGGCTCGTGGGCGGCGCTGCCGTTGTTCGTGCTGGGGTTGGTCATGCGGATTCCGCCGTTGATGCGCATCGGGATCGCGTTGTTTGTGGTGTTGCTGCTGTTCCAGTTGATCACGCTGCCGCTGGAATTCGACGCCAGCCGCCGGGCGCGGCGGGCGTTACTGGAGCGCAGCCTCATTAACCCGCAGGAATTGGACGGGGTGGATCGCGTGCTCAACGCCGCGGCTTGGACGTACATCGCGGCGTTCACAATGAGTTTTCTACAACTGATGCAGCTGCTGACGCGGGGGCGTTCGCGCCGCTAACAACCAAACATAGGAGGAAATCATGCCTAATTATCCAGGTGAACCGCGACCGTTGGATCAGCAGGTGGCGGAGCAATTCGAATACTTCAGCACGTGGCTCAAACACAAGCTGCCGAGAATCCTACCCATCGTGGCGGTCGTGTTGGCATTACTGTGGTTGGCGTCGGGCGTCTATGTGGTCGATCCCGGTCACGTCGGCGTGGTGCGCACCTTCGGCAAGGAAACGGCGCGCACCGAGCCGGGCCTGAACTACCGCGTCCCCTGGCCGGTGCAGCAGGTCAACGTGGTCAGCGTCGAACAAATCCGCCGCATCGAGGTCGGGGTTCGCGCCGGCCAACGCGTGTCCGAAGAGGCGTTGATGCTCACCGGCGATGAGAACATCGTCGAGGCGCAGATGATCGTGCAGTATCGTGTGGCCGATCCCTCGAAGTATCTGTTCCGGCTGCGCGATCCCGAAGGAGCGCTGCACGCGGCCACGCAGGTCGCGTTGCGCAGCACCGTGGGCAACATGACCATTGACCAGGTGATGATCGAGGAACGCGCCAAGGTGCAGGACGGCGCGCGGGTGTTCGTGCAACGGCTCATGGACGATTATCAATCGGGCATTGCCATCACCGAGGTGAAGTTGCAGGCCGCCGACCCGCCCGACGCGGTCAAGGACGCCTTCCACGACGTGGTGCGCGCCCGCGAAGACCGCGAGAAACTCATCAACCAGGCCCGCGGCTACCAGGCCGATATCGTCCCGCGCGCCCGCGGCTCGGCGCAGCAAGTCCTGCGCGAGTCCGAAGCCTACAAGGAACAACGGGTGCTGCGCGCGCAAGGCGAGTCGGCCCGGTTCCTGAGCGTGCTGGCCGAATACGAAAAGGCCAAGTCGGTCACGCGCGACCGGCTCCACCTGGAGACCGTGGAAAAAATCCTGCCCGACGTTGACAAAGTCATCGTGGACGGCAAGGTCGGCGAGCGGCTGATGCCGTTGCTGCCGATGGGCGGCGGCCTGCCGCTACCGGCCACTCCGGCGCCAGTCCGTCCCGGAACCGAACCAGTAAAAGTGAGGTAATCATTATGACCAAACAACTCTTCAGCATCGGCGGCCTGATCCTGATCGCCGTCGCACTCATCGTCTCCAACCAAACGTTCTTCAACGTGAATGAGACCGAACAAGTCGTCATCACCCAGTTCGGCGAATACAAGCGCACCATCCAGCAACCGGGGTTGGCGTTCAAACTGCCGTTCCTCCAGACCGTCAACCGGTTCGACCGGCGCAACCTGGTCAGCGACGCCCCGCAGGCCGAATACCTCACGCAGGACAAGAAACGGCTGGTCGCCGACCCGATCACCCGCTGGCGCATCAGCGATCCGCTGCTGTTCTACAAGACCGTCCGCGACGAGTCCGGTGCCCGCGCGCGCTTGGACGACCTGGTGTTCTCCGAACTGCGCCGCGAAGTGGCCAGCCACACCTTTGCGGCCGTCATCGGCGCGAAACGCGAGCCGATCATGGAGGCCGTCGCCGCCACCGCGCGTGAAAAGGCGCGCGAGTTCGGCATCGAAGTGGTGGACGTGCGCATCAAACGCGCCGACCTGCCACGTGAAGTGCAGGCCAGCGTGTTCGCCCGCATGCAGGCCGAACGCGAACGTGAGGCCAAACGCTACCGCAGCGAAGGCGAAGAAGAAGCCGCCAAACTGCGCGCCGAGACCGACAAGGACCGCACGATCATCCTAGCCACCGCCGAACAACAGGCGCAGAAACTGCGCGGCGAAGGCGACGCCACGGCCACGAAGATTTACGCGGAGGCCTACGGCAAGGACCCGGAGTTCTACACTTTCCTGCGCAGCCTGCATGCGTATGAACAGTTTCTGGGGAAACGCACCACGCTGTTTCTGTCGACCGACTCCGATCTGTTCCGCTACCTCGGCAGCCCCACCGCTGGGGGCACACCCGCAAAAAAGTAAGCACGGGTCAAAGGAGGGAGTCACGTGAACATGCAACAGTCGCAACCACTGGCGCGCTGGGTCGTGGCTTACGGCCTGTTTCTCATCGTGATTGGCGTGGTGGGATTCCTGTCGAATCCCGAAAAGGCCAGGACGGCCCTGATTTCCGGCGGCACATTCGGGGGGCTTTCCCTACTGTGGGGCATCCTCATGGCGCGTGGGAAACGCTGGAGTCGCACCGCCGCCTTGGTCACCACCCTCTTGCTCACGATCGTGTTTAGCTGGCGGACTGTGATGGGCTGGCAGGCGGTGGCGGCCGGTCAGTCTGAAAAGGTTGTGGCCGCCACGTTGATCAGTTTGATGCTGGCCGCCTCGGTAGTGATGATTCTGAAGTTGCTTGATCAGAAAGCGACCTTAACCCACGGAAAGGAAAATGAACCCCATGCCCGTTGAACCGAGCAACAGGGAAGAGCAATACTTCAAGGAACAAGAACTGAAACGGCGACTGCAACAGGCCGGCGAGCAGCAACAGAAAGCCGCCGGAGAGGAAAAACAACGGCTCAAGGGCCTGCACTGGATGCATTGTCCCAAGTGTGGCCAGACGTTGCTGACGGAAAAATACGGCGCGGTGGACGTGGACGTCTGCCCAACTTACCGGGGCTTGTGGCTGGACGCCACCGAACTCGACACCATCTTGGCGTCCACCCAGAAGACCGGCCCGCTGCGTTCGTTTCTGAAAATCCTCGGCAAGTGACGCCACCAACTGCTTGCCAGCCCGGCCGTGCGGTGTCACTGTCTTGCGCCGACGCCCATCAAGTACAGCGACCGATGCGGGGCGTGTCTTGGAGTCGGAGCAGTTCGTCCACGTCGCGGTCGAAAAACGCCCCGCCGCCGCCTGCAACGCGCGGCAGTGGCTGCCCGAATTTTCTCACCTGCGCCATCACACCGCCGGCCGTGCACGCGCGCGCCGGCGTTACCGGACAACCCGCCGCCCGCAGCACCGACGCGCTCCAGTAATTGCACATCCGCGGAAAATAGAATTTTCCTCGCGCCCGGTAAAACTTTCCGTCGCCGTACAACCCGCGCGCGGTCGCCACGGGCCGGCCATCCACCAGATCAAATGTGTGGCGCACCCGGTCGCGCAACCGCTCAAAGCCCGCCTCCGAAAGCTCAACGGCCACGATGTCGTTGTCCGGAAACTCTTCGCGAATAGCGCCCGGGATGGCCGCCACGTGCACCACGCTCGGCGTGGGCCAGCACACCGCTTTGGCCGCCAGCCAAAACCCGGGCCGCTCCGCCGGATAATAACCGGCATCGCCCCAGCCAAACTCCAAAAACCGGGTCTGGGGAAAATCCTCCAGCGCGGGCCAGTCCGCCGGCAGATCGGCCCGCGCCATCACCAGCCCCGTGTGCCAGCCGTGGTTGACGACGTGCACCGTGCGCACCGGCTCGCCGGCCGCGGGCGGAAACAGCGAGTTCGTCGGCGCGGCGCATCCCGCCGTCAGCGCCACCGCCGCCATCATCGCCGCCTGCCCAAGCCCGTTCCTCCCCGCGCCCCCGCCACGGGCCGCTCGCTTTGGCCAGACGACAAACAGCGCGTCGCAAAGAATGAAAATCACCAGCGGTATCATCAACGCACTCATCTGGAACAGCGATTGTGTTGGTCGTCCGCCCCTGCGTCAACCGAAACCGACCGGCACTTGGAAGGCGGCTTCCTGCTTGTCGGTCGTAGATGTCTTGTGTAACCTGTCTCCAACAAACCGAGGTGATGACTGTGCCGGTTGAACCCAGCGAAAGAGAAGAGCAGTACTTCAAGGAACAAGAACTGAAGCAGCGGCTGCAACAGGCCGGCGAGCAGCAACAGAAAGCCGCCGCCGAGGAAAAGCACCGGCTCAAAGACCTACACTGGATGCATTGTCCCAAGTGCGGCCAGATGTTGCTGACGGAAAAACACGGCGCGGTGGACGTCTGCCCGAGTTGCCGGGGCTTGTGGCTGGATGCCACCGAACTCGACACCATCCTGGCGTCCGCCCAAAAGACCGGCCCGCTGCGCTCGTTCCTGAAAATCCTGGGAAACTGAGAGGCGGGCCGCATTTTCGTCGCGGTGCGCCCGCGCTCCAGAATCTCCGCATGGCATCGTTGTGAACGTCCCTCCGTTGGCAGCTAACAGGACGCAGAAAGAAAAGATCAGGAAGTATCCCCAGTGTTTCGTAGCGCTACCGGTCATCATTGTCGTAACCATACCTTCTTCCGGTTGTCGCATCGTTGAATTTCCGGACTGCTGGCAGGCTCCGAAATGGGCCGGCCCTGAGTTGTGGGGCATAACCCACCGTGGATTGCCAGTGGTGTCCTAATTCGAGAATGTGTCGTCGTCGTCTAACCAGTAAGTTTCGCGACCGGCACCAAAAGCTGGCGTCAGGAATAGGCTGGCACTAGAATGTTCAAGATGTCGGTATTTGCCCTGATAACCCCGCTGTTGATCGTGACTCATTCCCGCCGGGCGGGAACGACACACAACAATTTCTGTGAGCAGACCGCATGGTGACATTGCTCGCGATCATATGCTTGGGATTCTTCCTCGGCATGCGACACGCTACCGATGCCGACCATGTCATCGCCGTGACGACGATCGTTAGCCGCGAACGTTCCATCCGCGCCGCGGCGTGTATTGGCGCGGTCTGGGGGTTGGGACACACCTTGACGGTCGTTGCGCTTGGTGGCGCAATCGTGTTGTTCGGGTTGGTCATCCCACCGCGACTGGGAATGAGTCTGGAGTTTTCGGTCGCGCTGATGCTGATCGGACTAGGAGCGTGGAATCTGAAGTGCCTTTTGCGCTCGATTGGCCTGGCCACTCACGAACACGTTCATCCACACCAGCATGGCGATTACGTCCATGCCCATAAACACAGCCATCATCCAGAACATCACACCCACGCCGAACAAGCCACGCCGCAAGGCTGGCTCGACCGCCGGTTTGGCAAGTGGCGCTTGTATCCAACGGTCCGGCCACTAATTGCCGGCGTCGTGCATGGATTGGCTGGATCGGCAGCCGTGGCGTTGCTGGTGTTGCCGATCATCCAGAATCCATTGTGGGCCGTGGCGTACTTGCTGGTGTTCGGTGCCGGCACCATTGCCGGCATGATGTTAATCACAGCGACCATCGCGCTGCCGATCGCCTACACCGCAAGTCGGTCGGCCACGTTTCATCGCAGATTTGGTCTGGTCTCTGGTTTGGTCAGTATCGGGTTTGGCCTGTTCATGATTTACGAAATCGGCTTCGTCCAGGGGCTCTTCAGGTAACGAACGTCGCGCCGCAGCGAATTTCTTCGGATCGAAATCCGGTACTAACTGCTTTAGTTTCAACAGTCGGTCCAATTCCGTGTTGTCGGTCTGGCCGGCGTGCCTCAACGGATTGGGGAGCACTGGCAGCCTTGGCCTCGGGGCAGGTTCGGTGAGTTCCCCTCGGCCTGCGCAGTTCAACCGGCAAACTTCCTATTGTGCTTGCGGACACGATTTCGCTATGATGCCGACGAATGGGTGAGTTTTGGTCAATTGGGCGCGAGCAACTTCATTGTTCAGACGCCGCGCAGCAGTCCCTTCATCACATCGCCGGTGAGACACGGGACACAACGTTTGGTCGCAAGATATTTGTGCGCGGCGTCATTGAAATCTCCAGTTATTGCCGGCAGAACTGCAACTACTGCGCCATGCGCCGCGACAACCGGCAACTCGACCGCTACCGACTCACAACCGATCAGATCCTTGAACTGCTCGTCCACCACCGCCCAGCCGCGATTACCGATATCGACATCCAGGCAGGCGAAGACCCGGTCGCCGTGCGCGAAATCGTCCTGCCGCTTTTCCGACAACTCCGCCGGCACACCAAGCTCGGCATCACGGTCTGTCTCGGCACACTTTCCCCGCGCGAGTTTGACGAATTGCGCGACGCCGGCGCCGATTACTGTGTGCTGAAAATCGAAACGGGCGACGCCGCCCATTATCGCGACATTCTCGCCCCTGGCACGCTCGAACAGCGCCTCGACGCAATCCGGTATCTGGCTTCGACCGGTTGGAACGTCTCCTCCGGTATCATCGTCGGCCTGCCCCGCCAGACCGACGAGATGATTCTCAATTCGCTCGAACTTCTGGCGGGGCTGCCCCTGGCCGGCTACAGCGTCAGCCCGTTCATCTCCGGCGAAGACACGCCGTTTACGACCCAGCCCAATGGCGATTTGGAGCTTACGCTGAATTGCATCGCCCTCATGCGCTTGGCCTCGCCGCACTGGATCATCCCGGCGGTGAGCGCGCTGAAGATGGTTGGCTACGACGGCTACGCGCGCGCACTCAATGCCGGCGCCAACCTCACTACGATCAACCTCTCGCCGTCCGAATATCAGTCGCAGTACCCAATTTACCGGCGCGACCGCTTCATCATGGATGAAGACCGCGTCCTCTCCGCCATCGACCGTGCCGGCTGCAAGCCGAGCTCAGTCAGCGTCTCCGAATACCTGCGCTCACGCACCGGCAACGCTCTGGCACGATGAACCTACTGGCCGCTGCCACCTCCGTCCACGAAACCGAGAGGTTGGTTTCGTTTACCCTCATCGAACTGCTCGCCATTCTCGCCGCCGCCCGGCTGTCTGGCAAAGTAGCGCGTTGGCTCGGCCAACCGCGCGTCGTCGGCGAAATCATCGGCGGACTGATTCTCGGGCCATCCTTGTTCGGCCGTTTGTTCCCGAATCAATTCGAGTTTGTATTCCACTCGATCTCGCCCGTGCCGATGATCATCCTTAGCCAAATCGGGCTGTGCCTACTCATGTTCCAGATCGGGCTGGAGTTCGACTTCAGCCATTTGAAGGAGAAACAGAATCGCGCCGCGGTATTTAGCGTATCGGCGGCTGGCATCGCGTTGCCGTTTGCGCTGGGCTGGCTCGTCGGAACTTGGTCTCATCAGACATTGGCGCCAGGCATCAACGCCCTCGCCTACCGGCTCTTTCTCGCGGTCGCGCTCTCGATTACCGCCATCCCCATTCTGGGCCGAATCATGATGGAACTGGGCATTCAACGCACGCGGCTCGGAGCGATCGCGATCACCGCCGCCGCGATGGACGACCTAACCGGCTGGACGCTGCTGGCGGTTGTCAGCGCGTTGACGACGGCGCAGTTTTCGCCGGGAAATTTTGCGATCCAGATCGCGTTGCTCGCCGTCTATCTCGTGGTGTGCCATTTCCTCGTACGACCGCTTCTGAAACGCGTCATCGACTCCATGAAGCCGGTCAATGAACACTTACCCCACGACTTGATGGCGATCATGATCATGGTCATCTTCATCTCAGGACTGATTACGTTCCGGCTCGGTGTGTTCGTCATATTCGGCGGGTTCGTCGCCGGCATGATGTTGCACGACCATGCGGAGTTCGTCGCGGCGTGGAAGAAGACCGTCTCGCATTTTGTCAGCGTGTTTTTCCTGCCAATTTTCTTCACCTTTACCGGCCTGCGCACCAACGTGCACGGCCTCGACTCACTCGCGTTGTGGGGTTGGTGCGCGCTGATCATCGGCGCGGCCACCGTCGGCAAATTTGTCGGCTGTTCCGTGGCGGCGCGGTTTTGTGGCATGACCTGGGCCGATGCCGGCTGTCTCGGCATCATGATGAACACGCGTGCGCTTATGGAACTCGTCGTGATCAACGTTGGCCTCGATCTCGGCGTGATTCCGCCGAACGTCTTTACGATGTTGGTGCTGATGGCCATTCTCAGCACCGTCATCACTGCTCCCATACTTCGCGTCTATTTCGGCAAACTCGGCTACAAATACGAACTACGCCCCGACGTATGATCTGGAAACTCTGGGGAGCCAACCCCGCCGGCAAGCTGGCCGTCATCGACGCCGAGCGCGTGTGGACGTTCGCCGACATTACCGCCGAAGCCAACCGTCTGCACTTGACCGGCCGCGTGATTCCGATCAGCGAACCGAACAGCGCACGATGGTTCATCCGGTTCCTCGCCGCGCAACGCCTCGGCGCAACCGCGTTACCGCTCGATCCTTCGGCACCGGTGATCCCGCGCGTCGCGGCGCGCGCCTGCTGCGTCAAACTCACCTCCGGCACCACCGGCGGATTCAAGCCGGTCTATTGCAGCCCCGCCCATCTCATCAATGACGGCCGCAACATCTGCGCGACGATGGACATCCGTCCGTCCGACCGCAACCTCGCGCTCATCCCGTTCGGACATTCCTACGGACTCGGCAACCTCGTCATGCCGCTGATCCTGCAAGGCACGCCGGTCCTCTGCGCGCAGACGATCACGCCGCGTGAGATTCTCGATTTGATCCGGCAACACAATGTAACCGTGTTCCCAACTGTGCCGGCAGTCCTCCGCGCGCTCGCGGCGCTCGATGCAAAGAAGCCGGCCTCGTTGCGGCTGGTGATTTCAGCCGGTGCGCCGTTGTCGCCGGAAGTGGCCCGGCAATTTTACGAGCGCTACCGGCTGAAAATTCACAACTTCTACGGCGCGAGCGAAACCGGCGGCATCTGCTACGACCGCACCGGCAACGCCACTCTCACCGGCCGCGGCGTCGGCAAACCCTTAAAAAACGTTTCCGTGAAAATTCGCCGGGATGGCCGCGTCGTCGTCGGCCGGCAAGTCCTCACGGATTGCGGGGAATGGAACCGGTACGGCGAACTCAAACTCATCGGCCGCGTCGGTGTCGTCGCCAATATTGGCGGAAAGAAAGTTTCCCCGGCCGAAGTCGAGCGCGCGCTGCGTTCGGTGGTCGGCGTGACCGATGCGTGGGTGACTGTGTTGAAGGACGCGCGCGGCAACGATTACCTCGCTGCTGCCGTAGAAACCGAATGCGAGGAAGTCGAATCGGAGTTGCGTGGGAAGTTGCCGGTTTGGCAACTGCCGAAGAGATACATTCTCGCCCGCGTGTTGCCCCGAACGGATCGGGGCAAGCTCGACACGGCCGCGCTACGTCATGCGTTGTAGCGCCTGAAAATATTCCCAGAGCGGCCCGACCACGCCGCGCTGTCGCAGCCGGGCGGCGAAGTCGTTGTACGACGCCGGCAGCTCGCCGACGATCCAGTTGGGCGCGCGTTGCTTGAAATCCTCCAGCATTGCCAACACCGTTTCCTTATCCAATGCCGACGAGAGGTAATAGACGGGCCGGAGCAGGCCGGTAGCCGGCCTAATCGCGCCTTCCCGCAGCGCGCGCTCGTGCAGTGGCGTGCCCGGATAGATGCGCATGCCGGCCAAACCGAAGATCACCGCACCCGGCAACCGCCGCGAGTTTTCGAACGTCTTCTCCAGCGTCTCGCAAGTCTCGCCGGGGCCGCCGCAGATAAGGAAGTGCGCCTGATGAATCTTCGCGGCGTGGGCGTTTGTACCGGCTTCGAGGATGTCTTCGAACGTGAACGACTTGCCATACTCTTTGAGCACCGGGTCGCAGAAACTGTCCGAGCCGAATTCCACGTGCGTCATGCCGGCGCGTGCCATGAGGCCGATCAGGTCCCGGTCGAGATCGCTCGGGCGCAGGAAACAGCACCACTGCATCTTCACGCCCCGTCGCAGGATCGCCTCGCACACCGCGGCGGCGTGTTCGTTGGTGGTGTTGAACACGGAGTCGGTGATGAACACGTACTTCACGCCCTGCCCGGCGATGGTGGCGAGTTCCTCCGCCACCTCATCGGGATCGCGGCGGCGCGGGGCCCGGCCTTCGATGAGCGGATAGGTACAGTAACAACACGTCAACGGGCAACCGCGTTGGGTTTGGATGTTCAACATCGAGCTGCGGTGCGCGTAGTACTCCGCCAACTCCGAGCGCCGCTCGGCCGGTGCGAGTTCCGCCGGTGACATGGGTTGCCGGGCGTTGCAGATGATCCGGTCATCCTCACGGTACACCAACCCCGGCACGTTTCGGAAACTCGCGCTGCGTTCGAGCGCGGCAATCAACCGGACCGCGGCAATCTCGCCTTCGCCTTGCACGCCGTAATCCGCGCCGGTCAGTTCGAGCATCGGCTGCGGATACAACGAGAACGCGCTGCCGCCAAGAATGACCGGCGCGCGCGTGGCTGCCCGGACTTGACGGGTGAACCGGGACGGCAGGTCAAAATAGGTTTCCTGTCGGGTCATCTGGATGTCGTCCACGTTGCGGCAGGAGATGCCGACGAAGTCCGGCGCGAACGCCGTGATGATGTTCTCCAGCGAGTCGGTTTCGACCGGGCCATCATAAAACCGCGTGGTGTGACCGGCCTTGCGGAGCGCAGTGTCCACGTGCGCAAGCCCGAGCGGAAAGACCGGGTAGGGCTGGTCGCAGGTGTTGCTGTTGATGAGCAGGACGCGGCTCGGCATGACCCGATGATACCGGGAATTACCGGGAAGGCAACGCCGCCGATGCCAACACGCGGAGCGAATCTGCCCGGTGGTTTAGAACTCGTAAACCATAGATTCGGCGCGTTTCGACTTGAGAACCTTCTCGCGCCCCTCTTCCTCGGTCAATTGTTCAAGGTGTGCTTTCCCGGCCCACATACCCATCCGGATGCTGACCTTGAAAAAATAGTTATTCCCAGCTTCGATATTGATTTTCTGTTGCCCGGCCGCTTCTGCATAAGCCAGCGATGTGCCGACAACGTGTCCGCCGGGCGGCACAATCAACAGTAGAAATGTGTCCGGCGCCAAGTTTCCAACGATCCGACCATCGAGTAACACTGGCATCAGAACCGCGGCCCCCACGCCACCGCCGCGCCTGACGTAAATACTCCCTTTACCCGGTTCGGGGACAAACTTCTTCGCCTCAGCATCGAGCGCGGCTGAAGTCTTGGGAACCGACGCGCAGCCGATTGCGCCGAGGACCAACAGGCCAATGACCACGCCTAGCAGCAGGTGTTTCTCTGGTTTCATAGTCGCTTCTCCTTATCGGTTATGTTTGGTTTGACTGCGTTCGACAACTGCAAGCCAACGGGAGCGAGATCCGATTCCGAATGGTTTTCACGGCACGGGGGCTACATCTGACTTCCAGCGTATCAAGAGGCCGACCAACGACACGACAGCTCTGGGATCCTTGCCTTTGATCACCAGTTCGAGCGGCGGCTTAATCCCGGCGGCGGTGAATGCCTCGTGTGGACAGACAACAATGGCGTCCGCACCGCCAGCTTGCGCCGCCTCAAGAGCACGTCTAACGGATGAGTCTCGGCGAGCGACTTCGATCACCCCGATGATTTCATAGGGCTTCGCCGGCAGACTTTGGTAAATTGAAACACGGTCGGTACTTGGCAGGATACGAATCGCCGCCGTATCGACCGTGGGCCAAGTGCGTTGTTCGCCAGTGTACTTAAAAAACCGGGCTGCATTTAGCGCCTTCAGTTTTTCCTTCTCGGTCCTTGGGGCTGCCGCTTCCGTAACATCGCCGAGACAGATAACCACCAGTGCGGCTATCAACAGCACTCGATGTTGGACTGCGGGCGACGGACAGTTAGCTACATACCGTCGCGAGTGTGATACCGGAGGGTGATTCGAGCAAAAAGCTATAGCAACCGGCTGAAGGTCCGGTCGAGCAGGGTCATGTTCTTCGTGTCGCATGTTCTCGCTTGCTGACTTCAGTACGTCGTTCAACTACCGCCAACCCTTGTACTAACTTCAGTGCGACCCGAAGATACCGGCATCCTTGCCAATCACCGGCGAGGTGTCAATCGGAAAAATCTGTTCCGCGCCGCCGATGACGCGCTTGACGCTGCCGTGTGTCCAAACGTATCCTCGGCGTGCCATGCGCGCGCTGCTTGTGCTGCCCGAATTCCCGCCGGCGATGTGGTCGTTTCAGCGCGTGCTCGAAATTCTCGGCCGCAAAGTGCTGTTGCCACCGCTCAACCTGACGACCGTTGCGGCGTTGCTGCCGCAGGACTGGGAATACCGGCTTGTGGATCGCAACGCGCGGTCGGTCACCGAGTCGGATTGGGATTGGGCCGAGCTAGTGCTGGTGTCGGCGATGACCGCGCAGCGCGAGGATTTCTTCGCGGTGATACGCGAAGCGAAGACGCGCGGCAAGAAGGTCGCGGTGGGCGGGCCATTCGTGACAACGTTGCCGGAGGATGTCGCGGCGGCCGGCGCGGATTATCTCGTGCTCGGCGAGGGGGAACTCACGATCCCGGTGTTTGTCGACGCGTTGCGGGCCGGTCAGACGAGTGGCCGGTTCAGCGTGCCCGGTCAGTTCGCGAACATGACGACTTCGCCGGTGCCGCGGTTCGATCTGCTCGAGTTCGGCGATTACGAGACGATGTCGGTGCAGTTTTCGCGCGGCTGCCCGTTTCAATGCGAGTTTTGTGACGTGACTGCGATCTACGGTCGCCGGGCGCGCGCGAAGGTACCGGCGCAGGTGTTGGCAGAGTTGTCGCGGCTCTACGACCTCGGCTGGGATCGCGACGTGTTCATTGTGGACGACAACTTCACCGCCAACCGGGCCCAGACACTGCCGTTGTTGCGCGCGTTGAAGGAGTGGCAGCGCGAGCGCGGTCATCCGTTTGCATTTCAGACCGAGGCGTCGCTCAATCTCGCGCACGAGCCGGAGATGCTCGACTTGATGGCCGAGTGCAATTTCACCAGCGTGTTCGTTGGCATCGAGACGCCGGACGTCGCCAGCCTGAAGTCGGCGCACAAACTCCAGAACACGCTCACGCCAGTCGAGGAAGCAGTCGGGAAAATCACGCGGGCCGGCATCCGGGTGATGGGTTCGTTCATTCTCGGATTCGACGGCGAGGCGCCGGGCGCGGGACGTCGGATTGCGGAGACGATCGAGCGCGCGGCGATCCCGACCGCGCTGGTGTCGTTGTTGCAGGCGTTGCCGCGCACGCCGTTGTGGGAGCGGCTCGAACGCGAGGGCCGGTTGCTCGGCGAAGACGCGCGACTGAACCCGGACACGGTAATGAACTTCGTGCCGACCCGGCCGGTCGAGGAGATTGCCCGGGAATACATCGAGCTGGTGTGGGACTTGTACGAGCCGGCGCGGTTTCTCGACCGGACAGTCCGGTATTTCCAGATGTTGCCGCCGCCACGCGTCGAATGTGTGCGACGGCGGCCAGTAATGTTGCGTCAACGCGGGGAAGCGCTGCGGACGTTTCTCAAGGTGTGCTGGCGGCTAGGGGTGCGACCGGCCACGCGCTGGCGTTTCTGGCGGCATGTCGGCGCGGTGCGCCGGCACGACCCGAGACTGATGCGCGAGTTTTTCGTGGTCAGCATACTGATCGAGCAGTTCCGCGATTACCGGGGTTACCTGCGCGGGAGGGTTGAGAAACAACTGGCGGCACGTCAGCGGTTCACGCCTTCGAACTCGCTGAAGATGCCCATCAACACGCGCCCGGCCACGTCCTGAAATCCAGCGGCGCGCATCGCGTCGCACACGCGCTCAGGCGGCAACATCTGGCTCATCGAATCCCAGTAGTATTTCACAAGTGTGCTCGTCTCGGCGTTGCCGGTGATCAGCCGGGCACACCACGGCAGCACGTCGTGGAAATAGACTTTGGCGAAAACCTGCGCGGCGCGGCTGCGCGGTTTGATCGTGTCGAGGATCAACGCCTTGCCGCCCGGCCGGAGCGCGCGGCGGTATTCGCGGAACGCGTTCTCCAGATTCTCAACATGCCGGAGCGCGAAGCCCATCGTGAGGAAATCGAAACTGCCGCTGCGCACCGGCAGCCGGTCCGCCACGCCTTGGACGTGACGCGCGCCGAGTGCTTGCTGCGAAACCCGCAACATGCCGAGACTCGCGTCGAGGCACACAATGTGGCCGGCATCGCCGACGATGCCGGCCGCCGCGCGCGCCGTTGGCCCCGTGCCGGCTGCGACATCGAGCACGCGCATTCCCGGTGTGAGGCCGGCGCGCAGCAGGGCTTGCCGGCGATACCAGTCGCCGCTGCCGAAGAATCCCCACCGGTTGATCGCCTCATAGTGCGGCGCGGTGCGGTCGAAGATGCCGCGAAGAAACTGGGGCTTGGCCTCGAGCGACCGGTAGTGAGATTCCAGTGTCGGGTGCGGTTGCACAGTCAATCTCCTGTGGTCAGCGCTTTCACGGCCGGCAAGGCAACCGTGCGCGGTTCAAACCAACTGCGCCAGCCCTCCGTCAATTCCAGCCAACCCCAGTACCCCTGCGCCTTGACGATGTGCCACCCGCTGCGCGACGCAAACGTGTAACCGCCAAACATGAACCGCCGGTGTTCGTTCTGACGGCGCGAAACTCCACGCGCGCGGCGCGCGCGGGCGATGGCTGCAAGGCGGCGATTGTACAGGCGCATCAGCCGGAAAAACGGCGTCGCCACCGGCGTGGTGAATACCGGCACCGTGAACGCCTTCACGCCGAGCGAGTAGGGCTGCGATACCACACCGAGATAGTACAACCCGAGATCCATCAGAAACGCCGCGCGCATCAGGTCATACTCGCCGATGTAGTCGTATTTGTCCTTGTAGAGCGCCTCGAACCAGCGCCGGTAACTGACGGTAAAATCGCAATTGAACTGTGCTGCCGTCATCTCTCCGAGGATCAACCGGCTGGCGCAGACGCTCGTGAACGCCACCCAATCCATGCCGGGACTGTAGAGCGGATCGAGAAACGCCCCGGCATCGCCCACCAACACGAAGCCGTCGCCGGCAAACGTCGTCGAATAATACGGCAGGTTCTTGCGCCAGAGCACATCGCCCTCGACCGGCTGCGCGTCGGCCATCAACTCGCGGCCGACCGGGTGTTGCATCAGAAAATCCTTCAACCGTTGCCCGAGCGCCCCGTCTTGCGGCCACTTCACCAATCGCTGGTCGAACACCACGCCGACGCTCACGTCGCCGCCCTTCAACGGAATCAACCACGCCCACCAACCATGCCCGGTCAGATGATTCGTCGCCGTCCCGCGCACGCCGTAGCATTCCTTCGCCCACATTGGAAACTTCTGCGCGAGCTCCAGCCCGTCCCAATCCTTCACCCCGCGCCACCGCGCCCAAGCCGCAGACGTCGGATGCTCCTCGTTGGCGCGCCACCACCCTTCCTGCCGAGCCAACAACGCCGCCACGCCGGACGCATCCACGACCCAGCGCGCCCGGATTGTCCGGTTGTCGTCGAGCGTAATCTCCTGCTCGCCGCCCGACGCCAACTTCACACGCTTGGCCGTGGCTGGCCGCCACAATTCCGCGCCGAGCGCCACGACTCGGCGCAACACTTCCTCGTCGAGCACGGCCCGGTCGATTTGATACGCTGGCACACGCGCCATGTACCGACCGCCAATCTCGCTGCAATCCGCCAGCGAGGCCGTCTGCTCGCCGGCAAACCAGAACCGCATCCCTTGTTTCACGAGGTGCGATTCGTTGAGATGCTGCGTCAGCCCGAGGACGCGGCTGAGAAAGTAGGTGGACACTTCGACCGTGGCTTCGCCGACGCGCCGTGTGAATTTCGTCGAGCGTTCGAGGATGAGCACGCGCAGCTTCGGATGCTCGTGCAGCAGCAACGTCGCCGTCGCCGCGCCGGCCAGCGAACCGCCGATAATTGCGACATCGTAGGATTCGTCCGTCATACGTTTCGGCTCATGGTGATTTTGCCGTGCGCCACAGTCGCGCCGGCAACCGTCAGCATAACCTCAAACTGCGCCAGCGCATCAAAATCTTTTTCAAGCGCGACGTCAATCTCGACCGTTTGCCCCGGCAAGACTGGCTTCGCCAACTTGAATTGCTGGACGCTCGCGAGGAAAGCTTGTGGCTGCTGCCAGAGCGCGCCGGCAGTTTGCGCGGCGCATTCGATGAGCAACACGCCCGGCATGATCGGGTTGCCGGGGAAGTGGTCAGCGAAATACGGACTGGCCGGGTCGAGCCACTTGCGGCCGCGGGCGCGCTGGCCGGGTTCGAGCACGTCGAGCGCGTCGAGAAACGAGAAGCCGGGACCGTGCGGGGTGAGGCTCATAGTTTTCGGTCGAACTCGGAGATTTCGAAAAGGTTGTCGGCGACCGGCGCGTTGCGGACCGGGTTGAAGAACTCGTAGGTTAGCGAGTTGTCCTTGTCGAATCGGATCTGGATCGACCGGATATCGTACGAGGGCAAGGCGACGATGTTCTCGATTTCCACTTTGACGTCCGCCTGCTTCGAGCGCAGGGTGACGATGAGGTCGTCGTCCTCGCGCGCCACGGTCGCCGTGAAAAACTCCAACCAATCGTGTACACGGCCCTGAAACAACAACAGCAGCAGCCGGGCATTCTGGTCGGGACGCGCATTCTGGCTGTCGGTCTTGCGATGCGAAAGCGGTCGGTTGGATTTCTTCACGTAGATGTCGTCGCCGGTAATGAGCATGTACTCGCCCGCCGGCTTCGTGAACGCCAATCGCAGCGAGCCCGGCGCCCTGTACAGGATGCGTCCCGTGCTCTCGACCGGCTTCTTCAAGCCGCGCAGCCGCACCGTCTGGTGCAGCTCGGCTTGGTACGACTGTGTTTGCTGCTGGATGCGCACAAACGCGTCCACATAGGGCTGCTGCTCGGCGTCCGAGAGCGGCGTGACCGCGCCCGACTTCAGCGCGACGCAGATAAGTCCACAAATTGATACCACTGCTCTGGATGCTCGCATATCACCTTTCGAAACAACGCTCCCACTTCCCGCGTGTAATGCCGCACGGTCTCGTCGCGGCCTTCCGGCAACCACTGTGGCCGGATTGGCGCGTGCGCCTCGACCCGGTAACCTCCCGCCGCCCGTGCCGTGACCGTGACCGGCACGATTGGCGCGCCCGACAACAGGCTGAGCCACACCGGGCCTGTCGAGAACGGCACCTTGCCGCACGGGAACTCCACCGGGACGGCGTTGTCGCCGTATGGCCGGTCAATCAACATAGCGACGCACTGGCCTTTCGCGAGCCGGCGCGTAATCTCCACGAAACTGAAATTGTCCGTCGCCACCTCAAATGTCTCCGCGCCCCAGCGCGCCCGGAATTGCGCGCGCCACCGGCCGAGTTCCTCGCTCGGCTCGGGCGCCGTTACGATCACCGCGCCCTGACCGATTTCCGGCATCAACAGGCTGCCAAGTTCGAACAACCCAAGATGCGCCGTCACCAGCAACGCCCCGCGCCCCTCGGCCACGACGGCGCGCAAAGGCTTGTCGCCGACGTGCTCGGCAATCAACTGCCTCGCCGCCTCGCCTGTCCGGTTGCCGAGCACAAAATAATCGGCCATCGTCTGCCCGAAATTCGCAAACAACGTTCGCGCGTCCGTCTTCGCCCCGGTCAGCGCGAGGTTCGCCCGCGCCACCCGGCAACGGTGCGGATGCGTGACCCGGTAAAGCCCACCGAGAAACCGGCCCGTGGCGCGCGCCGCGCATGCGCCAACGATTCTGACATACGCTGCCGCCAAATCAAACCAGAACGCCCGGTACAACGTCGCCGAATAATGCGGCCGCAGATGCGCCGCCGAGTGAAATACCGGCAACAACACCAACCCGGTCACCACCGCCGCGAAGATGCCAAGATCCATCACCATCCCGAAATTCTGCAAGACCGGCTGCTGCGTCGCCATTGGCGCGCCAAACCCGATCATCGAGGTCAACCCGGTCAGCAACACCGGCCCCGCCATGTGCCGGAACGTTCCGCGGATGTCGCCCTTGTTTTCCTCCATCGCCAGCACCAGATGCAGGCTGATGTCGATAATCATCCCCACCAGCAGCGGCACCGACAACAACGACATCAGCGTCATGGATTGCCGGGTCACGAACAGCAACATCAACAATCCGAGCACCGAGATCAACAGTCCCACCATGTTCAACGCCACCAACCGCACCGACCGGTGCGCGAGCCAGCACAACCCGACGACCGCCAGCAAAATCCAGACTGACAATTTCCGGAAATCCGCACGCGCACTCAGCCCAAGATCGGACGTCAACAGCGACCAATTGGCCGGCAACGCCGCCGGCACGGCCGTTTTCACCGCGTTCCACGCGCTGGCCGACGATGGCAACCGCAGCAACGCCAGTTTCTCGTCGCCCGGCAACTTGACGACATTCGAGACAAACAACTTTGCCTCGGCATCAGCCGGCCATTTGTCGAGTTCCTGGAGCAACAACGTCGTCGCGCGTCCCCAACTCTCGTCGAAGCCGGCCCGTTCCAATGCTGACGCCACGAGCACGATTTTGCCGGGCTGCCAGCTCGTCCGGTTGCGCTCCAGAAAATCGTCCTGCGGCACCAACATCGGCTTTGGCGCACCCGCAGCGGCTGCGGCTGCGGCGGCATTCGCGCGAAGCTCGTCCCACGTCTGGCCGGGCACGATGACTTCGAAGATCTCACGCGATTGTTGCGTCTTGAGCAACACGTCGAGTCCCCGGTACGCCTCGCTGGCCGCGGGGCGGAGGCGTTTCAAGTCGGCGTCGTAGAACTTGTACCGGCGCAGGACGGGAAAAAGACCGGCGGTGACAACCAAACTGAGAATCAACATGACCATAATGCCGCGCCGGTATCGACTGATGAACGCCGCAAACCCGTCGCTGCTGGTCAGGAGCCAGCTGGGCGCGACCGGCTTTGTCCGCCCCAACACGAGCGGCTCCGTCACGGTCGCAAAAAACGCCGTGGCAAGCAGGCCGGTCCCGATGAGCACAGCCAGTTGTTGCAGGCCCGGGAAGCTCGCGAAATACAGCACGCCGAACGACGCGGCGGTCGTGAGCGCGCTGAGCCAGATCGCGCCGCGCAGCATCCGCCAATGCTGGCCGTTCTGTTCGGCGGCGCCGGTCGCGTGGAAATGATAGACGAGAATGCAGTAATCCATCCCGACGCCGAGCAGGATCGAGGCGAACCCGATGCTCAACACATTGAGTTCGCCGAACAACAGGCGCGCCGCCACCACGCCGCACAACAGCGCCAGCGCCTGCAGCGCGAGAATCCAGAGCAGCGCGCCGAGCGACCGGTAAAACAGCCAGAACGCCAGCGCCACCAGCACCGTCGCCACGCCGACCATCAGAAACATGTCGCGCCGCATCTGCTTCGAGGTCTCCGAGACAAACGCCGCGCGGCCGGTGATGAGACCGGTCGTGCCGGTCACACTGCGCACCGCGTCCACAAACCGCTGGCAATCCTCAAACGTCCGCAGTTCGTGCCGGGCGTGCACGACGATCGCCGAAATGCCGGCCGCATCCTGTGGCGGAAGCCCGGCGTGTTCCTGCAGCCACGACAACAGACCGAGCGGATCGAACTGCAACATCGCGGCGGCGCTGAAATTGACCGCGCCGGCCAGTTCGTCGCGCGCCGATTGCAGCCGGTCATCGAGCCGATCGGCCGCGAACAGTGTCTGGAACTCGGCAAACTTCTCGGGCGGCAGGTTCGCGATTATCCACGCGAGAGATTTGACCATCGGTTCGAGTTGGCGGCCGCCGAGCGTGGTGGTGGCCTCGACTTCGGGAAGCGCGCGGAGTTGCCGGTTGAGTTCCTCGACATTGGCCGGTGACTCGAACACCACAGTCACGTCCTGCGCCGACGTGAACGCGGCTTGAAACAGGCTCATCCCGCGGACGCTGTCGAGTTGTTGCGGGAGCAACGGCAGAAGTTCGGTCTGGAGTCGGATCGTCGCCAGCGCCCACGCGCCTATGATGAGCACGAGCGGCACGGCGATGAGCGTCGGCCAGACGGACGGTTTTTTCACAAGTGAATCGGCTGACCGGGCGCGGCGTGTTCGGAGTAATCCACGCGCGGCGCGAGCGTGAGCCGGTGCTGGAGCCGGCAGATTGTGTAGAACAGTTGCATCCGCCACCACAAGCCGAAGTTGCGCTCGGTGTTACCGGCCAGCACCGAGGCAATCGTGCGAATCATCTGGAACCGGTTAATAGGATGCATGAACACTGCAAACGCATCGTTGTCGTAAAACGCGACAATGAGCTTGAAGTAAATGTCCATCATCCGATGGATCTTCTTGCTGTAGCCACGGCACTCTGTCGCCGTGAGTCCGCGGTCACCAGCCCGCAAGATCATCTGCGCCGCCAACTCTGCCGATTTCAGTGCGATGAACACGCCCGACGAGAAAATCGGGTCAATGAACCCGCCCGCGTCGCCGACCATCAACGTGCGCGCCGTCGCGAGCGAGTCATACCGGTAGGTGTAATCGCTGGTCGTAAACACGTCGCTCGCGCGCGTCGCGCCGGTCATCCGGCGACTCAACTCGGCGCTCGATGCAATGGTCTGTTCGAGCCACGGCTCGACATCGTTGCCGGCGCGTTTGAAGTCGTCGAGCGCACGCACCATGCCAACCGATGTCTTCTCCGCGTCGAGCGGGATGAACCAGAACCAGCCATCCTCGAGCCGCACGATGGTGATGTGCCCAGCAGCGTCACCTTCGTTGCGGTACACGCCCCGGTAATGCGCGTACACCGCGACACGTTTCGGCACCGGCAAGCTGACCCGTGGCAGATGCAGCGCCTTCGCTAAAAATGTCTCCCGCCCGCTCGCGTCCACCAGCCAACGCGCCCGCAACGTGTGCGCGTGACCGGCTGCGTCGGCGAACGTCACCATCACGCCGTCCTCGTCGGCAGCAACCGACTTCGCGGCGCAGCACTCGCGCACCTCGCACCCGCACTCGGCGGCGTGCCGCAGCAGGATTTCGTCGAACTTCGCGCGCTCGACCTGAAAGGTGCTCGCGTGCGCCGGCGTCAGAGAGTTCTTGAACCAAAACCGGAGCGACTGCGAGCCGTTGGCGACGTAAAATTCCGCGCCGTTTTTCGGAATGAACTTGCCAGCCTCGATCTTCGGCCAGGCGCCGGAAGCCTTGAGCACGTCGTTGCCGAATGGCAACAGCGATTCGCCAATACGAAACCGGTGGAATTTCAGTTTTTCGAGGATGAGGACCTTGTGACCGCCTTGCGCCAGGAATGCGCCAGCCGTGCTACCGCCGGGTCCGCCACCGACAATGATGGTGTCGTAATTGTGGCCGGGATTCATGACGTCCTAAGCGCCGGGCTGCGCCAACCAATCGCGCAACGTGCCGAGTGTGCGCAACGCTTGCCGGGCGACCTGCGAATCGGGAATCGCGCGCCCGTAATTCTGTTCGATGGCGACCGTCATTTGCAACGCGTCTAACGAGTCCAACCCCACGCTGTTCGGCCCGAACAACGGCGTATCCGCGGAGATCTCGTTGAGATCAACCTTCAACACGCAATTCTCGACGAGCAGCCGCTTGAGTTCATCCAAGGAAACCTGTGCCATACGCGCCACCATATATAATTAGCCTGCTGCCAAAAGCAAAGCGGAACATTGCTGCGTCAACCCCCAGACCGGCTGCAGGATGTGATCGCTCGCTTGTGACACAGCCCGCACCGTGTGCCACGCCGCCGACGCCGCAAACGCCTCGCCGCAATACGGCAATGCCGGAGCACTCGGACCGTTGATTTCCTTTTCGATATCAGCGAACCAATTGTTCTGCGCCGACCGGTAAAGCAGACGGCAAGTCCCCGCGGCGGCGACGCATTCCCGCGCCGCCCGGCGGGCGTCTTTCCGGTTGCGATACGGGAAACCCTCGATAATGCCCGCCACACGCTTGTCTCCCGATCGCGCTCGCCGCAGCAGTAAGGCCACGGCGCCTTCCGCCGGCACATACCGTCCCCCGTTCCGCAGCCAACGCACGGCGGCATACGCATCAAGCAATATTGGATCGAACTCCTCCGCGCCGATGACCAACACATTTTCGACCAACCCATTCGCCAGCCACGTCGCCGCCACGCTGATCGCGCTGACCCACGCCGCTTCATCGCCGATGACTGAATAACACGGTCCGGCCGAGCCGAGCACCGAGGCGACGTGGCTGACCGGCGAATTGAAAACCGTCTCGGGGAAAATGTTCGGGCTCGCAAAGCGCGGCCCGCTCCTGATGACGCCCTCGTAGAACCGCCTCGTTGGAATCACCGCGCCAGTTCCCAACGCCGCGACGATACCAAGTGATGCCGGCGTCGTTTCACCGAGCGCCTGTTTTGCGGCTTCAACCATGAATACCGAAATAGCGCTCGTGCGCCGCAGTCGGGCTTCGTTCTGCCAGCGCGTGAGTCGTTCGTGTTTCTGGTTCACACGGAAAACACGGTAGGACACGCCCGAGCCGTAGGCCGGTATCACTTCCGGCACCAGTTCGCGCGCCGCCAGCAACGCGTTGACGCCGACTCCCACCGGTGAGACTGCGCCCATGCCGGCAATTCCCAGTTCAAGATTCATGACGCGAGAATATCAAAGCGGCATTCGAGCCGCCGAAACCGAGGTTGACGCTCATCGTGGCGGACGCGGTGCTCTGTTCGCCTCGCGTGACCAGATGCCCGGCCATGGACGGCTCCGGCGTGCGTACGTTGAGCTGGGGCGGCAACTCGCCGGTCGTCAACGCTTGCACCGCAAACACCGCTTCCACCGAACCGGCGGCGCCGAGCGTGTGGCCGATGGCCGCTTTCGTCGAACTGATCCGCGGCATGGCGTCGCCGAAAATGGTTGAGAAGGCTGCGCCTTCGCTGCCGTCGTTCAACAGCGTGGCCGTGCCGTGAGCGTTGAGGTAACCAATCTGGCTGGGTTCGATCCCGGCATCGGCGAACGCCATCGCGGCGGCTTGCACGAGCGGTTGGCCGGTCGGGTTTGGCTGCGTGAGATGATGCAAGTCGGTGCCGTGGCCGTAGCCGGCCAGTTCGCACAAAATCTTCGCGCCGCGGCGTCGCGCATGACCTTCCGACTCGAGGACGAGGAACGCTCCCGCATCACCGAGCATGAGGCCGTTGCGCTGTGTGTCGAACGGCCGGCACCGGTCCGTCGTCAACGCCTGCAAACAATCGAAACCAACGTAGATCAGTTCGGTCAGCGCTTCGTAGCCGCCGGCGAGCACACACTCGGCGCGGCCTGACCGGATGAGGTCGCGCGCGTGGCCGACCGCGTTGGCGCCACTGGCACAGGCGTTGGCGATGATAGTGACCGGACCGCGAAATCCGAGGATCTCTTGAAGATCGAGTAATTGTTGTTGCGCGGTGTAATGCGAGACGAGCCAGTACCTGCGGTCGCGCTGGTGCGCGGCAACGGCGCGGAAGAATTGTTCGCCGAGAGTCATGCCGCCGCCAGTGGTGCTGGCGGAGACCGGCAACTCCGCGATAGTGGATTTGCCGTCGGCGCTGAGCAATCCCGCGTGATCGAGCGCTTCTTGCGCGGCCGTCAATGCGAGCTGGCTGGAGCGGGTGAGACGTCTGGCGCGTTTACGGTCGAATTGTACCGGAGGAAGCTGCGCCGTGCCGCCGATTTTGCAACGGCAACCGGAAACGTCGAATAGTTCCACCGGCGCCGCGCCGTCTTTGCCGGCTATGAGCCGTCGCCATGTCGTCGACAAGTCCGGCCCGAGCGGCGTGACCGCACCGAGGCCGGTGACGACAATGCGTTGGGATTGTGGGGTGGTCATGGGTTTTGGAGTGCGGTGGCTTGCCACCGCTTTCTTCGGGCGTGGCTCGTCGTACAGCCGGAACAGCAAAGCTGCGGCAAGCCGCAGCACTCCATATCAAAGCCCTCGGTGGTCATCGCTCGCATCCGATTGTGCAACGAGCGGCGCGCTGGGGCAAGAGTGCAGTTGCATTTTGGTTGCACCCGAGGGTGTGCAGCAGTAGAAACCCATGAGGAGTCTCACATGAGAGGAACATTTACCATAATTCTTGGGCTGGCCTTGGCGGTCCGTGTGTTCGCTGCCACGGAAACACTCACCAACAACAGTGTGATCGAACTCCAAAAGGTTGGGCTTGCCGAGGATTTGATCTTCGACAAGATCAAGAACTCTCAAGGGGAATTCGACCTCAGCACCGATGGCCTGAAACAACTCAAGGCGGCTGGCGTTTCGGATAGCATCATCCGCGCAATGATGAGTATTTCCCACCCACAAGCCGAAACCCCGAAGGCGCAGCCAACGATGGCGGCTGTGTCGAACGACCCTCTCGTCTCACATGAAACTGGTTTGTGGCTTTACCAAGAGGTCGATGGCCAGCCAAAAATGACGCGGCTCAAGCCAAAGGATGCGGGCAGGTCGAGCGGCTGGAACAAGAAGTCAAGAGCCACGCTGTACGGCGCAGCAGCGACACTGCAAACGGGCGATGGGCGACCCACCTTCTACTATTACACGCCGGCATCTGACGCCGATGCGGACGCAAATGATCTTGTTCTCGCCCGGCTTGAGGTTCGCGCTGACAAGAATGATCGACGTTTGGCTGTCGGCAAACAGGAATTCTTTGGCGGCACGAAGAGTGGTCTCGACCCAAAGGCATTCGTAGCGACAACCGCCGACAAGGTCGCCCTTGGCATTTTCAAGATCATCCCAACGCAGGATCTGACGCGCGGCGAGTACTGCTTCATCCACAATGCGGATGCCTCGCGCGAAGCGCTTAAGCACGGGCAGGTTGATTTGTTCGATTTTGGAATCAAAGCAAAACAGTGAGCCATCGGCAGTCGCATGTTTTGATTTGAATAAGACCTGCCAGGACTGTAAAATACAATTCAATAACAGGAGGAACTCATGAAGATTGCTGTGACAATTCTGAATCTCGGCTTGGCCTCATTGCTGGCCGTCGCCGTCGTACGCGCGGAAGAAGCGCAACCAGCCGTCGGCGACCCGAACGACCCGGCGGCGCCGCACGAGCTTGGCATTTACCATTACACCGAAACCGGCGGGGCGAAGAAGATGACCAAGATCGAGACCACGTCCTACGGCAAAACCAAGCAAGGCTTTGCGTTCTTTGGCGGCTACGGCCAGGAAACCAAGCAGAAAGCCGTGATCGAAGGCGGCAATGCCGCCGTGCAGATCACCGAGCGCCGGCCGACATTCTACTTCTACTTTGGCAACGTCGGCGGCGGGCTCGGCGAAGACGCCAATCTTTCGCCCGACGACTACGCCTTGTCCGCGATGGAAATCAAAGACAAAGGCAAGACGCGCCGTCTCGTCGTCGGCAAAGCCGGGTGGTACTCCGGCAGCAAGGCGGGCGTGGACAAGAAAGCCGTCCGTGGATTCAACTCCGAAAAAGTGTCGCCCGGCGTGTTTAAGATCACGGTCGAACAAGACCTCGCCCCCGGCGAGTATTGCTTCTTCCGCCCGATCGGCGGGGCCGGCACGATCTTCGACTTCGGCATCAAGTAATCGGTTCGGACCGATACAAGCTGTACCATTTGCGGCGCTGCGAGTGGAACGTGACCGGCCACGGCAGCCAACACGCCAGCCACGTGACCGCGCGCAACATGCTCCACAGTTCCAGCGCGAGAACCGTCGGAATGATTTTGTGGGAGCGCCCTTCCGGGCGCGACCGGCAGCCATCGCGCCCGGAAGGGCGCTCCCACATTCCGGCTTGCCGGCACAACAGCCACGCCGCAAGCACTTCCAGTTGCATTGTGGCGAGCGCAAACGGCCAAGCGCCGATCACCGCCCAACCCAATACCGGCAGGATGAGCAATTGCGCCGCGTAACCGCCGGGCCGACACCAGCGCACCGTCTTGTGCCACCGCGCATAATGCGCAATCGCGTCGCCCCATCCCACGGACGCCGGCAACGTCTCCAACGTCAGATCGCTGACCCGGACCGGCGTGAGCGTCTGCCCGAGCAGATTATCGTCCGCGAGCCGGCAACCTAGGGCTTCCCACTTCACGCGCTGGCGGAAATCATCGGCACGAAACATCATCCCCGCACCCATCGCGAAGTTCATTCGACCGGCCGCGGCGAGCACGCCGGGATAAAACTCCGCATTCACAAACAAGGCTTCGAGTGTCGCCGCGCCGTTGGCTTGCCGCACCACGTACGGCGTCGTCAGCAGCGCGCAGCCGCTCGACGCGAATTCTTGACGGAGCGAAGCCAACCCGCCTGCCGGCAAGACCATGTCGGCATCGCTCCACAGCCAGAGTTCTCCGGTCGCGTGTCCGGCCAGCGTGTGAAACCACGAAACTTTCGGGCTGAGAAACTGCGCCGGTCGCGGCAAACAAATCAGTTTCACCCGGTCCCGCCGAAACGATTGCCAACGTGTGGCGTGTTGTTCCTCGATGCCGAGCAACAGTTCGCTGTGCTCGTCGAGTTGGCTCGCGAATGATTCCACGGCGGCAAACAGGGAATCGTCGTGGATCGATGGGATGGGTTTGAAAATGGAAAGTTTCAGTGTTGGCGCGCTGATCTCAGCGGGCGCCCGCGCTGCGCCGCGTGAGGTCACACGGCCTACAAACACAATGGCGATGATCCACCACGCGGCGGCGGCGACCGTCCAACCGCACAACCACCACTCAGGATGCAGCGACATTCGTCTCGGCTTGCCCTGCTCGGACTGGGGCGAGCACCAGTGGCTCGCGTACCGGCTGACGGCGAAACCATGCAACCGCGGCGCGAGCGCTGGTTTCAATCGGCGTCCGGCCCTGCCAACCGAGTTCGTCGGTAGCCTTGCGGAGGTCGAAGAATTGGCGTTTGCGAGCGCCCCGCGCCGTTTCCCAGCACACTCGTGACGCCCCGGCCACTTCACCAATGCCGGCCGCGGCGGCAATGACCGGCCACGGTAATTCCCGGCGCGGCGCGGGCCGGCCACGCTCCGAGCGTGGCAAGTCGCAGCAACGTTCGAGGACTTGGAGGAAATCCGTAAGCCAAATATTGTGATGGCCGAGGATGTAACGCTCGCCAGTGCGACCGCGATTGGCCAACGCCAGGATGCCGTCGGCTAGCTCGGTCACGTCGACAAAGTTTAACGCTGTTCGCGTCGAGAACGGAAACCTACCGGCCACGAAGTCGGCGACGATTCGACCGGTCGGCGTCGGCGTCTCATCTTCCGCGCCGAGGGGACTTGTCGGGCTGCCGATGGTTACCGGCAAGCCGCGTTTGGCGGCTGCCAACGCGGCGAGTTCGCCGAGCCACTTCGAGTGCCTGTACGACTCGCGTGGTGAAACGTAGAGGGGAAAGCTGCTTTCGCTGATCGGTGCGCCGTTGCAGGTGAGAACGCCAGAGGAGCTGATGTGGACGAATCGCTCGACACGCGCGTCCCACGCGGCTTCGAGAAGACGCTCCGTGCCCCGGACGTTCGTGGCGAACATCTCCGCCGTGGCGCGTCGGCCAAACTGGTAGACGCCGGCCAGATGGAAGACAATCTCAACGCCCCGGCAGGAATCGCCGGTCTCGACGGCGTTGCCGAAGAGTCGTTCCGCCTTCGTGCGCGACCGGCAGGACACGCGCACGTTTGCGCCGTGGGCGAGCAGGCGGCGCACGACGTAGCGGCCGATGAAACCGGTGCCGCCGGTAACGAGGCATTGCGAACCCGCGAGCATTGCGGCAGTATACCGTTCCGTCTTGAATCGAGAAGTCTTTTTCATCGCCGACGATTTCGGCATCACCCACGCGGCCAACGCCGCCATCGTGCGCGCCCACCGCGACGGCGCGTTGCACGGCGCAAGTCTGATGATGGGACAGCCGGCCACGGACGACGCCGTGACGCTCGCCGTCGCGACGCCGGCGCTGCAAGTGGGTTGGCATTTGCACGTATGTCATTCGCGGCCGGTCACGTGCGCCGAGTGGCCGTGGGGCGATTCGTACGCGAAAGCCGGCTGGGCCATCGGCTTGTTTGGCAAGGCGCGCGCGTTGATGCGGCACGAAGTCGCGGCGCAATGGGAACAATTTCAAGCGACGGGATTGCGCTGCGCCTTCGTCAATTCCCATCATCATCTGCACACACATCCGTTCGTCTTCCGCGCGATGCTCGATGTGTTGCCGGCGTCGTTCGACGGTTGGGTGCGCCGCGCTGGTTGGTGGCCGCGCAGTCCGTTTCGCACGAGCAACACATTGTGGGGCGTCCACCGCACGTTTCGGATGAACGCCGCCGAAGTACGCGTCGCGATAGCGAAATTGCCGGCATCGGGGTTGCATGAATTCCTGTTTCATCCTAGAAACGTCGAACACGATGCCGATTTCCAGGCGTTGATGGAACTGCGATGAGATCCTCAATCCTATTGCTGCTACTGGCCGGCTGTTCGACGTTGCCGACGCAACCACCGCGCGGCGAAACCCGGCCGTTTCGATTCCCGGAGGACACGTACGCATTCGCCAACGAAACGGTCTTCAGCTACCGCGACGGCAGCCGCGTGACCGATGACCGGCAAGATGGTGACCATTACAGCCGGCGTTGTTTCGTGATGGCGGCGACCGCGGTGCAATTCTGGAAACACGCTCGCTTCGATGCGGCCGCGTCACCGGTAAGCCCCGACGAACTTGCCCGACGCGTGCGCGAGGTCACACGGCATGCGGCGTGGGATTCGATTCCGGCAGAGAAGATTGTCTTCCCCGGTTACGCGGGCTTGCACGAGTTCAGTGAGCGAGACGGCAAGGTTCTGCGGGCCAACCTCGGCGCCGGTTGGACAACGTATTTTCACACGCGTAAATACGTAATGCAGATTGAGCCGACGCGGGCCGAGCACGCGTATTTCCACGAGTTGCTCGACCGGTGGCTGGCACGCGGGCATCCGATGGTCTTGTGGCTCTACAATTTTCCCAACGTTGACATCAACCACGCCGTGGTGGCGTACGCCGCCACGGACGGCGGCTATCTCATCTACGATCCGAACTACACCGACCGGCCGCGCGTGTTGAAATACGACCCGGCCTCACGAACGTTTTCGTACGAGAAGACATTCTACTTTCCGGGCGGCGAGGTGCATGTCCGACCGATGTATCTGAACGTGTGGCACTGACGGTTTTCAGTTTGACTCACCTTCGTCTTCCGCTACTCTCGCCGGAGCTTATGGCGAAACTTTCCATTAACGATCTGAAGGACATTCGCGGCAAGACAGTGCTCTGCCGCGTTGATTACAACGTGCCGCTCGACGAGACCGGCGCGATCACCGACGACAAGCGCATCAAGGCAACCGTGCCGACGTTGGAGTATCTCTGGCAGTACGGCGCGCGCGTCATTTTGTGTTCACACCTCGGCCGGCCGAAAGGGAAACGCGATCCGAAACAGTCGTTGCGGCCGGCGGCGCAACGGTTGGCGGAGATTTTGTCGCGGCCGGTGGCGTTCGTGGACGATTGCATCGGCGACAAGGTCGAGAATACCAAGGCCATCCTGCAACCGGGCGACGTTCTGGTGCTGGAGAACCTGCGATTCTATGCGGAGGAAGAGAAGAACGACGCGGCGTTTGCCGGTAAGCTCGCGAATGGAATCGACATCTACGTCAACGACGCGTTCGGGACGGCGCATCGGGCGCACGCTTCGACAGCCGCGGCGGCGGAGATCATCAAAAAGCGCGGCGGCAAAGCGGCGGCCGGTTTTCTGATGGAGAAGGAATTAAAATACCTCGGCGGCGCGTTGGCAAACCCGGGACGACCGTTCGTCGTAATTCTCGGCGGCGCGAAAGTTTCCGATAAGATCGCGGTCATCGAAAACCTGCTGCAGAAGGCCGACGCGATTCTCATCGGCGGCGCGATGGCGTACACGTTCAACAAGGCGCAGGGATTCGGCATCGGCAAATCGCTCGTCGAGAACGACAAGGTCGGTCTTGCCGGCGAGTTGCTCGCGAAGGCGAAGGGCAAGACGTTCCTGTTGCCACTCGATCATCTGCAAGCGACCGAACCCAAAGCCGGCGCGACGACGCGCGTCACCGACGGCCCGAGCATCGAGGACGGCTGGTGCGGCGTGGATATCGGGACGCAAACCATCGAGCGCTACAGGAAAGAGATCGCCGGCGCGAAGACGATCGTCTGGAACGGGCCGATGGGCATCTTCGAAATACCGGAGTTTTCGAACGGCACGTTCAGCGTGGCGAAGGCTGTAGCCGGTAACAAGGCCGCGACCTCGATCATCGGCGGCGGCGACAGCGCGAAAGCCGTGAAGGCGGCTGGCGTGGCCAAGGACGTTACGTTCATCAGCACCGGCGGCGGCGCGTCGCTGGAGTTTTTGGAAGGCAAGGAACTGCCGGGGGTTGCCGCGTTGTCCGATCGCTGAGAACTACCGGGTTTTCCGATTTGCCGTGCAGCCTGCCGCGTGGTATAGACGTAGCGCATGGCAGAACTCGGAACAGAGTATCGGTACATCACCCGCAAGCCCGGGGTGCGAGGCGGTAACGCCATCATTGCGGGCACACGCATCGGCGTGCACGATGTCGTCGGGTTGCTCCAGAACGGCGAGACCGTAGACAGTATCGCCGCGACCTGTTTCCCGGACATCACGAAGGCGCAGGTGTACGAATGCCTCGCGTACTACGAAGACCATCGCGGAGAGATTGACGTACTGGTCGCCCGTCAGATGTCGCCGCCCGACGCATGACCTTCCTGCTGGATCACGACGTTCCGGACGACATTGTCTATTCCGTCCGTGCGCTCGGTCATGAAGTTGTACGTTTGCGCGAAGTCTTGCCCGAAGAAACCGCCGACATTGACGTCCTCGCCCATGCCAATCAACGAGGCTGGATCTTGATTACCTGCAACCGCGACGACTATCTGGCCTTAGCGAGATCACAACCCCATCGCGGTCTCATCATTTTGATTCGCAAGAAAACACGCGTGGCTGAGCGTGCGGCACTGGTTCGTCTGCTCGACAGGGCCGGCGAATCCGGCATTGTGAACAACGTCAACTTCGCATAAGCACTGCCGGCGCGTCGCTGGAGTTCCTCGAAGGCCGAGAACTTCCCGGCGTCGCGGCGCTGTCCGACAAGTAAGCCGGTAGTCCAACAAGCAGGCTATTTGAACTGCATCTTGAGCGGCGGGCCGTTGGTGGTTTGGTAGCCGGATTGGAGTTCAAAGCCGTCGGCGGTTTCAGTGTAGATGAACGGCTGACCGGTGGCAGGGTCCGGATGCGTTGTCAGCGCGTCCGTGCCCGTTTCCGCAACGGCGAGCGCTGCGATCAACATCTCTCTCGTGATGACTGCGCGTTGCACCTTATCGACGACGCCGTCAAGAGCCGCCAGAAGAAGCTTCGCTAAAGGATTGGATTTCTGAAGCTCATCGGACTCACGCTGCCAAGCTTCGTATTCTGCTTCGGATCCGGACGCCAAGAGCTTTCCCAATTCTCGTTGGAGATCTGCAATCTGGTTCAGCGCGTCCGCTGCGGCAGCCTGATCCATTTTCGGCGGGGGCCGCATTCCCACTAGCGCAGTAGTAAGCTTCTCGATCTCTTTCTCAAATTCGGCCTGAGGCAGTGTGGCTAATCTGGCGGCGAAACGGTCGACCATGGTGGCGTCCTGTTCCATTGCGCGTGCCGGCGCTTCTGCATACGCCGCGTCACCAATTGCCGCAGCCAGTCGCTGACCATCCACGCCGCGAAACGAATTCAGATTCGACGCCACACCATAAGCTGCGATGCCTTGAATTCCGATGTCCACCAGACTGCCGATGATGCAAGCCTGCGAGACCTGTTTACCAAGTCGCAGTGCGGACAACACATCGTCCGTTGCGCGAGTCGAGTCGCTCTTACGGCAATGATTAGCACTCCAGATGGCCGCGCCCACACAGGCTCGCGAGGGCGAAAGAAAAGAAAGAAATTGCAGTTCGGTTTCGATCGCCAGCGGTTCGATGCCCCAATCGCAATTCGTCACCACCGTGGCTTCGTGCATCAGGTCGCAGATCGGACGAATTTTCTCGCACAATTCCGCCTCGACGGAGGCGTCCACATTCGTCCGCGAATCTGCCAACATTACCTTCTCCTCCTTGGACAGTGCATCGTAGAGCGCGAATGCCTGCCGGTAGAGCGTGGCAGCATTTGTAACGGGCGACTCTTGCGGTTGAGTTACCGGCGGTTCGGCCGGCAAAACTTGAAACACAGGCCGGGGTCTGTGTTGCCGCTGCGGTTCTACCGGCTCAATCTTTGCCGCTGTTGGTTCAGGCGGAGCTTCGCGCAAGGCATACCGGCCGAGGAAAACCAGTATCAGTAGAACGGTAATCCCGGCCAAGAGGTATCCGGCAAATCTCCCTTTCATTGGAGCACAGCGCCAGCCTAGGTCGCCGGCAGTTGGGACTCAATCTGAAAGTATTGACTGTTCCCGGCAAATCTGGACACTAGCCCGGAAATGAATCCACAACGCAAGCCGATCATTGCCGGCAACTGGAAGATGTACAAGACGGCAGCGGACGCGCTGGCGTTGATTAGCGCGCTGAAGCGCGAGATTGCCGGCATCGAGGGCGTCGAAGTGGTCGTGTGTCCGCCGTTTACGGCGTTGTATGCGGTCAGTACGATTTTGCAGGACTCCGACATCAAGCTCGGCGCGCAGAATGTGCATTGGGAGAGGGAAGGCGCGTTTACCGGCGAGACCGCGCCGGCGATGCTCAAGGAGCTTTTCGTCCGGTATGCCATCGTCGGGCACAGCGAGCGCCGGCAGTTCTTCGGTGAGACCGATGCCGGCGTGAACAAGCGCGCGAAAGCGGCGCTGGCCAACGGGTTGCGGCCAATTGTGTGTGTCGGCGAGATGCTCCAGCATCGCGATGGCGGCATGACACAGGCAGTCGTGATCGAGCAACTTGAAGGCAGCCTTGCCGGGTTCACGAAAGATGATATTCTGGAGTCGGTGATTGCCTACGAACCAGTGTGGGCAATCGGCACGGGTCGCAACGCGACGCCGCAGCAAGCGCAGGAAGTGCACTGTTTCATTCGCGAGATGCTGGCGCGGACGTTCGATCCGGCCACCGCCGCGAAGGTGCGCATCCAGTACGGCGGCAGCGTGAAGCCGGCGAATGCGGCGGATTTGTTGTCGCAGCCGGACGTGGACGGCGCGCTGGTGGGTGGCGCGAGTTTGGATGCGAAAGGATTTGGAGATATTGTGAAGAGCGCGAGAGGAAATATATGAGCGTATTGATTGGAATTTTGACGGTGATCCACGTGTTGGTGGCACTGTTTTTGATTGTGTTGGTGCTGATGCAGAAGTCGAAGGACCAAGGCGTTGGCGCGGCGTTCGGTGGCGGGATGACTGAGACGGTCTTTGGCGCCGGCACCACGACGGCGTTGCTGAAGATGACGATTTGGTGCGCGTGCATCATGCTCGGCACGACGTTGCTGTTGGCGATTTTGCACACCCGGCGCGGCGGCACTGGGTCACTGATGGAGAAAGCGGTCCAATCCGCCCCTGCGTTGCCGATTCCCGCGCCGTCGCAACCGACCGCATTGCCGGCTGCCGCGCCGTCGCAGCCGACCACGCTATCGGCTCCCGCGCCGTCGCAGCCGACCGCTTTGCCGACTGCCCTTCCTGAGGAGCCGGCCTCCGAGCCGGCCAAGACTCCGTAGTGCCATGAGTGCGACCCAACTGGTGGTCGCCGCATTGTTGCTCTCCGCTCCGGCGTGGGCGCTGGAGCAATCCTCGACCCGCACAGATTTCGGCGTCGCGACGGGAATGGTGTATTGCGGGGCGACGAGCCGGATTCGCGGATTCGACCCGGTGCAGTCCTCCGACGTGCCGAGCGCGTACGCGATCTACAAAGTCTACGAAGGCCTCTACGAATACGAATATCTCGCCCGGCCCTACCGGGTGCGGCCAAATCTCGCGGAAGGGATGCCGGAGGTCTCGCCGGACGGGTTGACGTACACGTTTCATCTCAAGAAAGGCGTGCGCTTCACGGACGATCCGTGTTTCCCCGGCGGCAAGGGGCGCGAGGTGACGGCGGAAGATTTTGCGTACTCTTGGAAACGCATTGCGGACGTGAAGACGCAGAGCACTTGTTTCTGGATTTTCGAGGACAAGATTGCCGGCATCAACGCGTACCACGAGGAGTCGTCGAAACGGCAAGTCAGTTACGACGAGCCGGTCGCGGGCATCCAGGCGCTCGACAAGCACACGTTGCAGGTGAAGCTCACGCAGCCGTACCCGCAATTGATCTGGGTGTTGACGATGAGCTACACGTTTGTCGTGCCGCGCGAGGCGGTGGAGGTTTACGGCAAGGAGTTTCTCAATCACCCGGTCGGCACCGGCCCGTACCTCGTTGCCGACTGGACGTACCGGAATTACGGCATCACCTACCGGGCGAATCCCACCTATCACGGTGACACATACACGACGATTGGCGAAGCGGGTGACAAGGAGAAAGGATTGCTCAACGAGGCCGGCAAGCCTGTGCCGTTCATCCAGGAAGTTCGTCAATACGTGATCGCGGACAATTCGACGGAGTGGCTGATGTTCCTGTCCGGTGCGCTTGGCCAGGCCGGCATCGCTAAGGATAATTTCAACGCAGTAATCTCCGGGCAGAAAGAGTTGACGATCGACCTCCGACAGAAAGGCATCCGGTTGGAGAAAGCGCCGAATTTATGGACGACATACCTCGGCTTCAACATGGAGGACCCGGTAGTAGGCCGGTCGAAAGACCCAGCCGAGGACGCGCGGCATCGCAAACTCCGGCAGGCTCTCTGCCACACGGTGGACATCGCGAAGTGGTGCGAGTTCTACAACGACCGCCAGATGCCGGCCAACAGCCCGATCCCGCCTGGCATGAGCGGACACGACGAGAGCAAACCGTTGCCGTATCCGTTTGATTTGGAGAAGGCGAAGAAGCTGCTCGCCGAAGCCGGTTACCCCGGCGGCATCGATCCCAAGACCGGCAACCGCTTGCAACTCACCGTCCAACTCGGCAACGCCAGCGAGCCGGAGGAACGACAATCAATCGAGCTGATGGCCGCGTTCTTTTCCGCGATCGGCGTGCAGCTCGTACCGGAGTACAACAACTGGCCGGAGTTCCTGAAGAAGATAGAGCGCAAACAACAACAGATGTTCCGGCTCGGCTGGGTCGCGGACTACCCGGATGCCGAGAATTATCTGACGTTGTTCTACTCCAAGAGCATGTCGCCCGGCCCGAACCACACGAACTACAGCAACCCGAAGTTTGACGAACTCTTCGACCAAGCCCGCCAAATGCAAGACGGGACGGAGCGCACCAAGCTCTATATGCAATTGGCCGACATAGTCAACGCCGACGCCGTGTGGATGACGCTGACGTATCCGCTGGCGTTTGGGTTGCAGCAGCAGTGGTTCACGAACTATAAGTTCCACGACTTCTCGTACCCGAACATGAAGTTTTACAAGACCGACCTGAACTGGCAAACCAAGGTGCGGTAGCCGTGCGCGCGCTGGCGCTGGCCATTGCCTGTCTCATCGCCACCGCTGCGCTGGCGGATTTCGAATCCCATCCCCAACTCCACTACGTCGGTGCAACCGAACGCATTCGCGGGTTTGACCCTGTCACGTCCAGCGATACGACGGCCATTGCCGCGATCTGCAAAGTCTACGAGGGGCTTTACGAATACGAATACCTCGAACGGCCGTACCGGCTGAAGCCAATGTTGGCCGAAGGGATGCCGGAGATTTCGGCGGATCGGCTGACGTACACGTTTCACCTGAAAAAGGGCGTGCGCTTCGCCGACGACATATGTTTTCCCGCTGGCAAAGGCCGGGAGCTTGTCGCAGAGGATTTTATTTATTCCATCAAGCGTCTCGCCGATATCCACAACCTTAGCCCCCGGTATTTCACGGTCGAAGGTCGCATTGCCGGCCTGGATGAATACCGGAAGGAATCCGGCCAGCGCCGCGTGAGCTACGACGAGCCGGTCGCGGGACTCAAGGCGCTCGACCTTTATACGATTCAGATCAAACTCCGCGAGCCGTTCCCGCAATTGCTCTTCAGTCTCACTCAAAGTGAAACGTTCCCGGTCGCACGCGAGGCGGTGGAGTTTTACGGGAAGGAATTTCTGAACCATCCGGTAAGCACCGGGCCGTTTGTGTTGGCGAACTGGAAATGGCGCAACTACGCCATCGAGTTCGCGCGCAATCCGAATTACCACGGCGACACGTACCCGACCCGCGGCGCGCCCGGCGACCGTGAGCGCGGTTTGCTCGACGACGCCGGCCAGCCGGTTCCGTTTCTCGATCGCGTCACCCAATACGTCATCGCCGACGATTCGACGGAGTGGCTGGCATTCCTCTCCGGCGGGCTTGCAGCCTCGGGCATCGCGCGGCAGAATTTCGACGCGGTGATTTCGACGCAGCAGGAACTGACACCCGAGTTGAAGGCGCGGGGCATCTGGCTCGACAAAGCGCCGCGGCTGGCGACGTACTACGTCGGCTTCAACATGGAAGACCCGGTCGTTGGCGCGAACAAGAGTCTCCGTCAGGCTCTCGCCTGCGCCGTGAATTATGATCAATGGGTGCGGTTCTACAACAACCGGCAACTCGCCGCGAAAGGCGTGTTGCCGCCCAGCGTGCCGGGCAACGGCTACGACTTGCCGGCGCGGTTTCCGTACGACCTCGACCGGGCGCGCCGGCTTTTGGCGGAGGCGGGTTATCCCGGCGGGATCGATCCGAAAACAGGGCGGCGGCTGTCGTTGGCGATCGAGCTGCCGACGGCGGCGGATGTCGAGGAGCGTCAGTCGGCCGATTTGCTGGCAAGTTTTTGGGAGAAGATCGGCGTGGAACTGCGCCCGAGCTACAACAACTGGCCGGAGTTTCTGAAGAAGCTCGAACGCAAACAGTGTCAGATGTACCGGGTCGGCTGGGTCGTGGATGCGCCGGACGCGTACTATTTCTTTCTGCTGTTTTACAGCAAGAACGTGTCGCCGGGGCCGAACAACTCCAACTACGTCAGCGCGGAGTTCGACCGGCTGTTTGAGCAGGCGCGCGTGATGGAGGATTCGCCTGAGCGGACGGCGCTGTATCGCAAGATGGAAGCGCTGGTGGTCGAGGATTGCTCCGCCATCTTCATGACGCATCCGCTGGCGTTCGGGCTGTTCGCGCCGTGGCTGAAGAACTACAAGTACCACGACCGGCCATACTCGAACGTGAAGTATTACCGGGTTGACCCTGCATTGATGAAACACTAAAAAGGTCTTCCCAATGCTCGCCTACATCATCCGCCGAACGTTGTATGTGATCCCGGTCGTGTTCGGCGTGGCCTTGGTGACGTTCACCCTCTTCAACGTCGTGGGCTGGGACCCCGCGTCGCAGATGCTCGGCCGGCACGCCTCGAAGGACGAGATCGCGGCGTTGCGCAAGGAACTGAATCTCGACTTGCCGAAGTGGTTCAACATGGAAGCGGCCCGGCAAGGCCCGGTGTATCGCGTGTTTGAGTCGCAGTGGTTTTTGTACTGCAAACAGATTTGTACGTTTGATTTCGGCCGGTCGTTCGCGAGCCAACAGAAAATCTCGACTCTGATGCTCAACGGCATGCTCCCTTCGCTGGTGCTGGCGGTGCCCATTTTCTTTATCGAGACAATTCTCGCGGTCGTCATCGCGCTGTTTGCGGCGTACTACCGGAATACGTGGTTTGACCGGTCATTGGTGGTGATGTGCGTGATCGGGATGAGTATCAGCTACCTCGTCTACATACTCGTCGGCCAGTATGTGTTCGCGTACAAATTCGGTTGGTTTCCGATTTGGGGATTTGAAACTGTGAAGTATCTGTTCTTGCCCGTGTTGGTCGGCGTGGTGAGCGGACTCGGAGGCGAAGTGCGCTTCTTCCGTACGGTGATGCTCGACGAGATGTATCAGGACTACGTGCGCACGGCATTCTCGAAAGGCGCGACGCAACAGACCGTGTTGTTCAAACATGTGCTCAAGAACGCGATGATCCCGGTCATCACGCATTCCGTGATCGCGATTCCGTTTCTCTACACCGGCAACCTGCTGCTCGAAACGTTTTTTGGCATTCCAGGCATCGGCTATCTCGCGGTCGAGGCGATCAACTCCAACGACATCCCGGTTATCAAGGCCACCGTCATGATCGGCTCGATCATGTACGTGTTCGCGAGCCTGGTGACCGACGTGTGCTACGCATTGGTGGACCCGAGGATCAAACTGCGATGAGCGCCGCCGCCACCATGCCCGCACCGATCGCGACACCGGAGGCTCCGTCCACACTCTGGCAGATTGCGTGGCGTCAGATCCGCCGCAACCGGCTGGCGATGGTGTGCCTGACGGTCATCGTGCTGTACTCCTGCGTCGCGGCGTATGCGGAAGGCGTCTACTGGTATTACCGGATCGCGCAGAAACAGGCACCGTACAAAGTCGTCGACTTCAACAACCATTTCGCCACGCCCTCGTTGCGCAATCCACTCGGCACGGACGCGCTCGGGCGCGACATTTTCCTGCAAGTAGTGCAAGGCACGCGCGTCGCGTTCGAGGTGGGCATCTTGACCTCGATTATCGCGATTCCCATCGCCGTGCTGCTCGGTGCGATTGCCGGCTACTTTGGGAAAAAGACCGACGATCTGATTGTGTACGTTTACACCGTGTTCGATTCCGTGCCCGGCCTGCTATTTATCTTTGCCGTCATCATCGTTTTCCGGGGACTGTTGACGAACACCGTGGGCGGACAAAGTTTGTCACGCTACTTCGATCCCGGCGTGGTGGCCGCCGCGATGGGCATCGGGTTGACGACGTGGGTCGGGCTCTGCCGGCTCATCCGCGGCGAATACATCAAGCACCGCGACCGGCAATACGTCCTCGCCGCGAAAGCGCTCGGCGCCAGTCCGTTCGCGGTGATGTTCCGCCACATCTTGCCGAACGTGATGCACTTGATCATCATCAATTTCTCCCTGCGCTTCCCAGGCGCGATTCTCACCGAGGTCGTGCTCAGCTACCTCGGCATCGGCGTGGCCGGCGAACCGAGTTGGGGCATCATGATCAGCGATTCCAAAGTCCGCCTCTGGCAGGGACACTGGTACGAACTCGGCGGCGCAACGTTTGCGATGTTTATCATCGTCTGGGCGTTTAACATCTTCGGCGATTCCCTGCGTGACGCGCTCGACCCAAAACTCCGCACCGCCGAAGCGAGGGCTGCATGAAGAAGATCAATTTCTCCAAAATTCCGGTGCGCGAATACAAATCACCGAAAGGCAAGTTCGGCATCCTGTATCAAGACACGTCGCGCAAACTCGGTCACCGCGGCGTGCCGTTTGAGTTGGCGCTCATCACCATCAAGCCCGGCAAAGCCAATTTCCCGTATCACCTCCACACCGCCGAGCACGAGATGTACGTCATCGTCAGCGGCACCGGCCAAGTCCGCACTCCCAGCGGCCGGCAACGCATCGTGGCCGGCGACGTCCTGATGTGTCCGCCCAACGAACCGCATCAGATCATCAATACCGCCAAGTCCGCGTTGAAATACTACGTCATCGCTGACAACCAGCGCGGCGACGCGTGTTATTACCCGGACAGCCGCAAATGGAATGTCGGCGGCAAGGTCATCAAGGGCCGCACCGTGAACTATCACGAGGGCGAGGAATGAGTCTGCTGGACGTAAAGAATTTGCAGGTCAGCTTTTTCACCGACGAGGGCGAAGTGCGCGCGGTGGATGACGTTTCGTTCTCCATCCAGAAAGGCGAGACGCTCGCGCTCGTCGGCGAATCCGGTTGCGGCAAGAGTGTGACCGCGCTCGCGCTCGGCAAACTCGTCGCCACTCCGCCCGGCGTTTACAAAGGCGGCGAAGTCCTCTTCGAAGGCGAAAACATCTTGAAGATGGATCAGAACCGGCTGCGCAAGATTCGCGGCGCGAAGATTGCCTACATTTTTCAGGAGCCGTCCACTTCGCTGAATCCGGTCTTCCGCATCGGCTACCAGATCAAGGAAGCGCTCCAGCTTCACCGGCCCGAGGTGGCGACCAACGACGAAGTCGTGCGCTTACTCAAACTCGTCCGCATCCCCGACCCCGAGCGCCGGTTGCGCGATTATCCGCACCAACTCAGCGGCGGCATGCAGCAACGCGTGATGATCGCCATGGGCCTCGCCTGCAACCCGGCCTTGCTCATTGCTGACGAACCGACGACGGCGCTCGACGTCACGATTCAGGCGCAAATTCTCGATTTGCTGAAGGATCTCAAGAAACAAATCGGCATGAGCATCCTGCTCATCACGCACAACCTCGGCATCGTCGGCGACCTCGCCGACAATGTCTGCGTCATGTATGCCGGCCGCGTCGTCGAACAATCACCGGCCGCCGAGCTTTTGAAGAAACCGCTGCATCCGTACACCGCCGCGCTGATGCGCTCGATTCCGCGGCTCGGTGAACGCGCGGCCCGGTTGCAGTCCATTCCCGGCACCGTCCCGAGCGCGGCGCGGTTGCCGGCGGGGTGCAAATTCGCGCCGCGCTGTGACCGGGCGCAGAGCGATTGCACGAAAGATCCCGAGCCGGCATTAGTCGCCGCCGAGGGCCGGCAAGTCCGCTGTCCGTATTGGGACAAACCGGAATTGAAGAGGACGATTTGAAAGCGAAACCCTGTAGCCGAGGCGTCAGCCTCGGCCGAAGCTTACGCTTCGGCTACAGAAAGACCCGATGAGCCTCGTCGAAGTCAAAGACCTCAAGACGTATTTCCCCATCAAGGCTGGCGTGCTCCAAAGCACGGTCGGTTGGGTGCGCGCGGTGGATGGCGTCTCGTTCGCCATCAACGAAGGCGAATGCGTCGGCCTCGTCGGTGAATCCGGTTGCGGCAAGACGACGCTCGGGCGCACGATCCTGCAGCTCATCGAGCCGACCGCCGGTACGATTCACTTTGACGGCCGCGAAATCGCCGATCTCCGCGCATTTCGCCGGCAAGCGCAGATGATTTTCCAAGACCCGTACGGCTCGCTCAACCCGCGGCTGACCGTCGGCAACATCATCGCCGAACCGTTGCGCATCCACAAACTGGCCAAAAACAAAGCCGACGAACGCGACCGGGTGGCGGACTTGCTGAAGTCGGTCGGACTCGCGCCCGAGCACGCGCGCCGGTATCCGCACGAATTCAGCGGCGGCCAGCGTCAACGCATCGGCATCGCCCGCGCGCTGGCGGTGCAACCGAAGTTCATCGTCTGCGACGAGCCGGTCAGCGCGCTCGACGTCAGCGTGCAGGCGCAAATCATCAACCTGCTCAGCGACCTGCAGGAACAATTCAAACTCACCTACCTGTTTATCGCACACGACTTGGCAGTCGTCGAACACATCAGTGACCGGGTGCTGGTGATGTATTTCGGCAAGGTGGTCGAGGAAGCCAGCGCGGAGGACATCTACTCCAACCCGCAACACCGCTACACGCAAGCGTTGCTCTCCGCGGTGCCGGACATCGACCCGGCCAGACGCCGGCAACGCATCGTGCTCGACGACATTTCCCCCGAAGAAGCCCGCCGCAAGATTCAGGATAAACAGACGGAATGGCGTGAAGTCAAACCCGGTCACCGGGTGCTGGTTGAAGTCTAACCCCACCACACCGGTAGTTGCCACTTTGGGCCTGAGCGCCAGCTCTTTTACCGGATTATCGAGATCAAAATTTCCGGTCGAATTGGTTGTTCTAATTTTGCCGGTCGCCAATAAGCTGTGGCTAGCCTAAGCGCCCCGTTAGCTCAAGTAGTATTCAACGAAGGTTTCGTTTGACGCTCGCCGCTGGTTCGCTTAGCATCCCTGCGGCGTTGCGAGTGTGAAGTTCACGGTTGGTTCACCCCCAAGCAGACTAAGGAGACACTTAACATGGCAATCAAAGTTGGTATTAATGGATTCGGCCGCATCGGACGGCTCGTCTTCCGCGCAATCTGCGACCAAGGCTTGCTCGGCCGGGACATCGAAGTCATCGCCGTCAACGACATCGTTCCCGCTGACAACCTCGCCTATCTATTGAAATATGACTCCACACAGGGTCGGTTCAACGGCACGGTCACCAGCGAGAAATCCAGCCCCTCCGTCGCCGAGGATGATGTGCTCGTTGTCAACGGCAACAGGATCAAATGTCTGGCCATCAAAGAAGGCCCGGCCGCGCTTCCGTGGAAGGCGCTGGGCGTCGAACTCGTCGTCGAATCGACTGGGCTGTTCACCGACGCCGAGAAAGCCAAAGGCCATATCACTGCCGGCGCCCGTAAAGTCCTCATCACCGCCCCAGCCAAAGGCGAAGACATCACCATCGTTATGGGCGTCAATCACACCAAGTACGACCCCTCGAAACACAACATTGTCTCCAACGCGAGCTGCACTACCAACTGCCTCGCCCCGGTCGTGCATGTGTTGTTGAAGGAAGGCTTCGGCGTCGAGGAAGGTTTGATGACGACCATCCACAGCTACACCGCCACGCAGAAAACCGTGGACGGCCCGTCGAAGAAAGACTGGAAGGGTGGCCGTACCGCCGCGCAGAATATCATTCCCTCGACAACCGGCGCCGCCAAAGCCGTCGGCCTCGCCATCCCGGAAGTGAAAGGCAAACTCACCGGCATGTCCTTCCGCGTCCCGACGCCGACTGTCAGCGTCGTGGACCTCACCGTCAAGACTGTGAAGGAAACTAGCTACAAAGAAATCTGTGCCGCGATGAAGAAGGCGAGCGAGACATATTTGAAAGGCATCCTCGAATACACGTCGGACGAGGTTGTCTCCAGTGATTTCATCCACGACCAAGCGTCGAGTATTTTCGACGCCGGCAGCGGCATCGAGTTGAACCCGCGTTTCTTCAAGTTGGTGAGCTGGTATGACAATGAGTGGGGCTACTCCAACCGGTGCGTCGACCTCATCCGCTACATGGCGAAGTAACTTTGTCTGCACACGAAAGCCGGGCACGCCCTCGTGCCCGGCTTCTTGTTTTCGCGGCGGGCTTGCCCCGCCCGGCGCCATTGCCTATAACTTGCCGGCATGTCACGGAAGGATGCCGATTCTGCCGCTATGGGCGGATTGACGTGGGCACAGTTCAAAAGGAAGTGGAGCGCCTACACTGGTAAGGAGTCGTCTGCCTACCAGGAACACTTCAACGACCTGTGCCGGTTGCTCGGCCAGTCAACTCCCGCCGAGGCCGACCCGACCGGTAGCGAGTCATTCTGCTTCCAGAAACGCGTCGTCAAGGATGCCGAATTGCTGCTGGTGAAGGAGGCGGATACTGACTACGGTGAACCCGGTGACCGCGGCTTCGCCGATGTGTGGAAGAAGGACTGTTTCGCGTGGGAGTACAAGGGCAAGAAGAAGAATCTCAACGCCGCGTACACGCAACTGCTCCGGTATCGCGAATCGCTTCTGAATCCGCCGCTGCTCGTCGTCTGCGATTTCGACCGCTACATCGTCCGCACCAACTTCAATGGCGCGGTGCAGGAGACGCACGAATTCACCAACGCGACCATCGACATGCAGGAGAGTCTGCGGATTTTGCGTGGTGTCTTTGCCGACCCCGAAGCGTTGCGACCCCTGCACACCGCGAGCAAAGTCACCGAAGACCTTGCCGGCCGAATCGCCGCCGTTGCCCGCTCGCTGCAGGAACGCGAGTCGGTCGAACTCAGCAACGCCCGGACACGGAAGGAAGTGCATGTCGCGCAGAAGAAGAATCTCCGGATCGCCCGCTTCCTGAATCGCATCATCTTCTGTCTCTTTGCCGAGGACGTGGGCCTGTTGCCCAAGGATATTTTCCGCGACCTCGCCAAGCAGGGCGTAGACGACCCGCGCTTCTTCGCCGAGCGCCTCGAAGAACTGTTCCGCAAAATGGCCAAGGGCGGCACGTTCGGCCTGCACAAGATCCAGCATTTCAACGGCCACCTCTTTGAAGAAGCCACCGTCTTTGAACTGACCGAGGACGAAATCCGCGCGCTCGCTGCTGCCGCCGAATGCGAATGGGAATACGTCCAACCCAGCATCATGGGCACGCTGTTCGAGCGCGCGCTCGACGGCGAAGGCAAACTCCGCGCCCAACTCGGCGCGCACTACACAAGCGAAGACGACATCAAGACGCTCGTCGAACCCGTCCTCATGCAACCGCTGCGCCGCGAATGGACGGGGATCAAACGCGACCTCATTCGTTCCTACGCCAAAGGCAAAGGCACGACCGCCGACCGCGACCGGCTCGCGAAGTTCCTCAAAAAACTCAGTGCCACCACCGTGCTCGACCCGGCGTGCGGCAGCGGCAACTTCCTGTACGTCTCGCTCCAACTTCTGTTGAGTCTCGAAAAGGAAGTCATCGCCTTCGCCACGCAACTCGGCTTCCAGTTCACGCCGCAAGTCAGCGTCCAACAACTGCGCGGGATCGAGATCAATCCCTACGCCTTCGAACTGGCGCAAGTCTCCGTCCAGATCGGCTACCTCCAATGGCTGCGCGACAAAGGCTTCCCGCTCGATCGCTCGCCCGTCCTACAAGTCCTCGACGGATTTCACAACGAAGACGCGCTGGTAGTCCCGCATTACCGGAGCAAGGCCAAGACGTTGAAGCAGGCGCGCGCAAAGGAACACGAAGAAGAAGATGCGCTGAAATTCTACACCGAACGCGACTGGCCGGAGTGTGATGTCATTGTCAGCAATCCGCCGTTCCTCGGCAACAAACGCCTGCGGACAGAACTCGGTGACGAATACACGAAAGCCATCTTCGACACGTTTGGCGACCGTTTGCCAGCCACTTCGGACTTCTGTTGTTACTGGTTTGAGAAAGCCCGCGAACTGATTGCTGGCGGCAAATGTCAGCGTGCCGGTTTGCTTGCCACCACCGGGTCGAAACAAGTCAGTTCCCGCCACGCCTTCGAGCGCATTAAAGAGACCGGCAAAATCTTCTTCGCCATCTCCGACCGCGACTGGTGGGACGAAGGCACGGCCATCCGCATTTGCATGGTCGGATTCGGCAACGCGAAAACTCCCGACAACCCAACTCTTGACGGCAAAGACATCGCCGAAATCAACGCGGACTTGTCCAGTGGCCTCGACACCACCGGCAAGCAGTTCCTCTCCGCGCAACAAAAACCTTTGTTTCATGGGCACGACCAAGGTTGGCGATTTCGACATCACCGAAGAACAAGCCATCGCCATGCTCCAGATGCCGACTCCACACGGCAAACCCACCAGCGACGTGCTCCGCCCATTCCGCAACGGCAGCGACTTGGTGCGCGAATGTTCCAACCGGTGGATTGTGGACTTCGGCGTCGGCACACCGCAGCAAGAAGCCGCGCTCTACGAAGCGCCCTTCCGGCACGTGGTTGAACACGTGAAGCCTGAACGCGAAAAGAACAACCGCAGGACACGCGCAGAGCATTGGTGGTTGCTGGGTGAAACGCTACCGGCGTTCAGGGAAAGCATTGTGGGTTCACGCCGGTACCTCGCGACTTCGCGCGTCGCCAAGTACCGCATCTTCGTTTGGCAGGACAGCGTCATCTTACCGGACTCGAAAGTCATCGCCATCGCCTTCGCTGACGACTTCCATTTCGGAGTTCTCCAGTCACGCATCCATGAAGTCTGGACTACGGCAACCTGTGCGCTACACGGTGGCGAACGCCGCACTTACAACCCGACCGAATGTTTCGAGACGTTTTTGTTTCCGCAGGCGACGCCGGAGCAGGAAACCGCGATTGCCGCCGCCGCGAAAGAGTTGAACGAGTTGCGCGAGCGCTGGCTCAATCCACCGGAATGGACGTGCGAGGAAGTGCTGGAGTTCCCGGCCAGCGCGAACGGGCCTTGGGCCCGGTATGTTGTAGGCCCGCTGACCTCAGCGGGCGTATCCGGGAATACCGCCGCGTCAGGTGACGCGGCCTACAAGATCGGCGTTGCTCGGTATCCGCGCCTCGTCCCGAAGGACGCCGACTGCGCCGGCAAGCTCAAGAAACGCACGCTCACCAATCTCTACAACGAACGCCCGACCTGGCTGGATTTGGCGCACAAGAAACTGGACGCCGCCGTCGCCGCCGCCTACGATTGGCCCGCCGATGTCACCGACGAACAAATCCTGGAGCGCCTCCTGAAGTTGAACCTCGAACGTGCCGCCGCTGAAGCAAAGTTAGCGCAAACCAAGAAACCGAAAACCTCACGCGCCAAACACGCCGATGAAATGCTCTAGGCGCAAGCGATTCACGGCGGAGCAAGAGGCAGCGATTCGGCGACTGTACTGCCAGCAACAGTTGTCGGGGACGGTCGCAGCCAAACGGCTCCACTTGGACGGGAATCGCGTTTACCTGTTTTTGCACCAGCAACGCCTGTTGCGGCGCCGTGGCTATCGTTTACAAAAACTCGGCGCGCCGGAGTACCAGCAACTGAAAAAGGAACTATTGACGACGACCGACATCGTGCTGGCGCGCCGGTATGGTCTCGGCCGCGAACGCGTCCGACAAATCCGTCAGGGGCTGGGGTACCCGTCGAGCCAGGTCCTTCGCCACGAGGGGACCATTCGCGCCCGGGCCGAACGCCGCGAGCAGGAAAAGCTCGCGCGGGAACTCCGGAAGCAGCAGCGCCGTGCAAGCCAGTTGCCCGCCATCAACCGGTTGAGCGCCCGCTGGAAGGCCGGGGCGTCGCTGCGTCAATTGGCGGAAGAATACGGGGTCAACCGGGCTTGTATCGCCGTGCGGATTGGCTACTGGCGCAAGCTGTATCCGCACAAGTTTCCGCGCCGGGTGGCCATGACTTCTGTATGGCGCCAAGCCAGGGAACGGCGGTGGCGGCGGTATTGGCAAACTCGGTTGCCGTCCATCAACCGGCTCAGCGAGCGCTGGAAGTCCGGAGCGACGGTACGGCAATTGGCCCAGGAACAAGGGATCAGCTTGTCCGCGATGGGATACCGCATTGGCTTCCTGTGCGAGCGCTACCCGGAGAAATTTCCCCGCCGGCTTCCGCCGACTACGGCTGGCCCACCGACCTCACCGACGAACATATCCTCGAACGACTCTTGAAGTTGAACCTTGAACGCGCCGGCGCAGAGGCGAAAGCGACGCAGACCAAGAAGCCGAAAACCTCGCGCACGAAACGGGAGGATGAGTTAATCTGATGGAAGGAGATCGTCGAGGGCGGCAACGACCTGCCGACAAGCTCGCCGGTCAAGCTTTCTTCACGCAACAGTGGAGGATGTCATACGGTTTGACTTCCTTCACCGTCGGGCCGGTCACAAGGTAGATGGTGTCGGTGAGTTTCTCGACGCTGCGGTGATAGTCCCACCGGAGCATGGCGGTGTGCTGGACAACGAACCGCGGATCGTCGTTGCGGAAGCAGGACACACAACTCGGGTCCGGCAACCCCACGAGGAACTCGTCGGCGTCGAGATTATGCGCCGTCGTTTCGTAGAAATCCTGGAACAACACGAATGACGCGCTGAACGGATGATCCACGTAGCTGATCGCCTGCGTCGTGCCGTCCTCATCGCGCAGCCCGCGCGGAGCGACCGGCGAGATGTTGTAGAGGTTTTCGATCAGATGCTCTTTAATGTCGCTGAGGGAACTCACGCTCCAACTCTTGAGCCGCTCGTTATTGACGCCGTAGTTGAACACGGTGCCCTGAATGACCGCGCCTATCGCCAAACCCGGCCAGAGCTTGGCCCGGTGCGGCGGCTGTCCGCTCGACGCCGCGCGGAACAGTTTAGGGAACAGCAGCGGTTTGATGAGTTTGAAATTCGTCAGATCCGGCACGTCATCGCCGCAGAAATCCAACAACCCGATGTGCGACTCAATAAGTTCGTCCATGTGGTCGGGCTCTTGGAGGTAGTGGTTGAACAAGTGCTCGAGCAAAATGATCTGTCCGTCGGACATTGTGATCGCCAGTCCGTTGGGCCGTTTCACAGCCAACTGCGGCCGGTGGCGCTTGAGCAGGCTGTAGTAGTAACTCGTAAAACTCGCCGCATCGAGGTGGCGGGTGTTGGTCAGACAAAGGGTATTGATGATCTGCTCCAATTCATCGTCGTCCTCGCCCGCATCGGTGCTGCGGCACCGGAACAAGCAGCGCACCTGCACGTCGCCGCGCGAGAAGATCCACGCTTGGGTGTGCCCGAAATCCGCCGCATGATCGTCACCCTCCATCTCGATGCGCGTGTAGGTGGCCATGGCAATCGCCATTCCCTCGCGCGTCCGGCACCGGATCAACGGTTCGCCGACCTGCGGCCACGTCCGCCGTTCGCAGTCCAGCAACGCCCGCAGCGTCTTCTCGGGACGCATCTCGTCTGTCTTGGGTTGTTCAAATTGGTAAGCCTCAATCTTGAGATAGCCGCCCGTGGTCAGGCTTGCCAGCGTGACATGCGGTGAGCCTTCGTGTGTCAACGGCAACCAGCCGTCCGGGTAATCCAATGTATACAGCCGTTCTGGGTCGCTATACTCTGACATGCTCTCCACTTAAGCAGCCCCCTTGCCAGCGCTCCCGCGATGCTGCTAGACTGCCCGGCATGAGTCATATCATCCGCGGCCCGGTGTACGTCGTGCGTGACAATATCGACACTGACCAAATCATCCCGGCGCAATATTTGAACCTCGTTCCCACCATTGCCGAGGAATATGAGAAGCTTGGCAGCTACGCCTTATGCGGCCTGCCCCGCGACCAGTACCCCGCCCGGTACGTGACCGACGCACAATTGAAAACAGCGTACCCAATTGTCATTGCCGGTCGCAATTTTGGCTGCGGCAGCTCCCGCGAACATGCCCCCATCGCGCTGGGCGCGACCGGCTGCCAGACCGTCATCGCTGAGGGTTTCGCCCGCATCTTTTTCCGCAACTGCGTCGCGACCGGCGAGCTTTACCCCGTCGAATCCAGTGACCGGCTTTGCGAGACGTTGAAGACCGGCGACGAAGTCGAACTCGACCTCGACGCCAATACGCTGAAGGTTGCCGGCAAGAAATACGCGACCAAACCGCTCGGCGACGCCCGGCCAGTGATTGATGCCGGTGGCATCTTTGAGTACGCCCGCCGCGCCGGCATGATCGCCGCTCAAGGCGACCACAGTCTCGCCACGGAGAAACTTGCCTCGAACGAACCTGCGGACGATTGACATGCGCGTGCGTCTCACCCTGCTTGGCCTGCTGGCTTGCGCCAGTGCCGCATGGGCGTCCGAGATTCGACTTACCGGCGGATTAATCTATCGCAACGCTACCATACTCAACCGCGACAAGACCAATCTGCAGGTGAAAGTGTCGTACGGCGTGATCACGCTGCCCATTGCTGAAGTGGAAGTCATCGACGGCGCGAAGGTCGTCCATCCCGTTGTCGCCGCGCCTGAACCGGCACTGGCCGAGGAAAGCCTGCCCCCGCGCTACGTTCATCGCTGGAGCATGGATTTCTGGCTGCTGGGCTTCACGGTGGTGAGTTCGCTGTGGGTCGCGATGCTGTTTTGGGTCGGGCTCGACGTAAAAGGCACCCGGTCAGAAATTCTCCGGACTAACGCCGATGTGTTGCTATTGCCGGGGCTTGGTTTCGCGATCTACCTCCTCAAGCGAATGGCCCGGCGTCGCCGCGCGGTAGATCTGCGCAGCCTCGGCGGTCGGGTGGCCGGATTGCAACCGAACGAGGTACCGAAGAAGCGGAGCTTATTCGGCGGCCGAGCCAAGGTGTCACCTTCGTCCGCAGGATCGACGGCAGGAGTTCAATTGGAATTTCTCGATGCCAATCGCAACCCGATCGCCATCAAACAAGACTCGCCCGAGATGACCGGCATTGAGGCGGCGCGCGATGTGTTGGAGCAAGCGTTGGCGCAACGCGCGAGCGACGTGCATCTCGAACCGACGGATCATGGCAGTCGGGTGCGGTTTCGCATCGACGGCGTAATGCACGAGCGGTTCACGTTCGACAAAGCCGACGGACTCCACGTAGCGGCGGCAATGAAGGCGCTGGCGCAAATCGACGTCGCCGAGCGACGTAAGTCCCAGGATGGCCGGTTCCGCGTGCGGACGAAAGCCGGTGAGGTTGATTTCCGTGTGGCGACGGCCAGCGCGATTCATGGCGAGAAATTGGTGCTGCGAATTCTCGACCGGCAAAGCGGTGTGTTGGCCTTGAGCGATTTGGGTATGCCGATGCCGATGATGGAGCAGTTTGACCGGGTGATTCACTCACGCAATGGCATGATCCTCGTGGCCGGGCCGACCGGCTCGGGGAAAACCTCGACGTTGTACGCTGCGTTGAGCCGGCTGGACGCGCAGCGATTGAACATCATGACGATTGAGGATCCGGTCGAGTACGAATTGACCGGCGCGACCCAGATCGCCGTCAACGTCAAGGCCGGCGTCACGTATGAATCCGGGCTACGGTCGATCTTGCGGCAGGACCCGGATGTGATTTTCGTCGGCGAGATGCGCGACGCGGAGGCGGCGAAGATCGCCGCGCGGGCGGCGCTGACCGGCCATTTGATGTTTAGTTCCGTGCACGCGCAGGACGCCGTCGGCACGGTGATGCGATTGGAAGACATGGGCATCGAGCGCCATCAAATCGCTTCCTCGCTACTGATGGTGGTGGCGCAACGACTTGTGCGGGTGCTTTGCCGGCGTTGTCGCGAGGCGGTGTTGACGAAAGGAACGGAGCTAAGCGAGATTGGGTTGACGTTGCCGGACGGCAACACGATTTATCGGGCCGGTGGGTGCGACCATTGCGACATGACCGGGTATCAGGGGCGATCCGGCATCTTCGAGTTGCTCGTGCTGAGCGAGCCGCTACGCAAGGCGATTCATGACGGAGTGGACCAGCAGCGGTTGCAGGAACTGGCCGGCCAGCAGTCGTACCGGCCGTATCGCGAGGACGGCGTCGAGAAGATTCTGAGCGGCGTGACGTCGGCGGAGGAGGTGCTGCAAGCGAGTTGATATGGTGGAAATCGTCATCAGTGTCTTGGCGTTTTTGATCATCCTGGGGTTCGCGCGGCTGGGGATGCATTTTGGCGCGTTTTACGAACTGGCCAGCACAGTGTTTCAGTTTCTGGCCATGATGATCGCGCTCCGGTATTGGTGGTTGGTCACCCGGTTGCTCTCCCCGTGGTTCAACGGGCAGAACGGCTACGCAGCCTTCGGGGCATACTGGGTGATGTTTCTGGTCGGCGCGACTCCGCTGATAGTGTTAACGGCGCTCGTGGAACGAAAGTCGACACCCCGGTATCCACGGGTGATTGATGCCGTTGTCGGACTGATTTTCGGCGCGATGTCCGCCACGATTCTTGTGTGCACCGTGATGACCAGCTTGTCCGTGATCATCCCCAAGGTGTGGTCGGATTACGACCGGCAGAAGCTGATCCTGCCGATGGACCGCGTGCCCATCGCGATGTATCAAGCCGTGGAAAACCGCTGGCTCGGCATCGCGCCGACCGATCCCGGACACACGCGGTTTCCGACGTTCGAGAAGACCGATGCCGACGATATGTACAAGTACTGGCGCTGATGGACGCGCATCAATCGTGCGTAAAGATGTGCACGCACAGCCACAGCATCGCCACCACCACCACGATCGCGATGACCCAATATCGGCTGAGAAGTTCCCCGACTTCGTCAACGATGTCTTTCTGGGCTGGGGTGACAGCCGAGTCAGCTTCCGCCGCCCTGCCGTGATCCATGGCCGATCGGGGCTGGGCTTCCGCATTCCGTCGAGCGGCTTCTTCCGCCCGTATCCAGACGCCGTGGTACTTGCGCAAACCGCTGGCCACCTTGCCTTGTTCTGCGATCCACTCTTTGAGTTTGGCTTGGACTGCATTCGTGTAAGGCGAGTCCGGGTAATCAGCAAGAAAACGCCGCAACACACGGTCGCTGACGAGTTGGTAGTAGTTGAGAGTGTAGTTGTGCGCGGAATCTAATTTGTATTTCTGCGTGTTCGCGTAGGCGCGTTCCATGGCGCGCTGCGCCAGTTGTTCGGGTGTGGACCGGATAATTTCGTCGATCTCGCCCTTGTTGAATGTTTCCGTCGAGAGAATCGTCCCGGCGGCGTATTCAACCTCGATGCTGACCTTGGTGTCCGTTTCGCTCAGGATCGTGCCTTCGAAGGTCTCACCGGTCTTCAGGCGCACCGTGTCGGCCAATGCAGCGCCTAGCCACAGCCACCCGGCGATCAAGACCACGATGGGATACCGAGCATTCATTGCGTCCGGCGGATTTGGACACACACGTACTGGGAGTGCGGAATGCTGAACTTCTTCACTTCGACCGTTACCGCCACGGCCAGCCTGCGAGACAGGATCGCATCGGCTATTTCTTCGGCGACGGCTTCGAGCAGTTTGCGCGGACGCGCGGCGACGACTTGCTGGATGAGATTGGCGACGACGTCATACGGCGCGGTGGCGGATTCCATGTCGGTGCGACCGGCTTCGGCGAGATCGCGTTCCATTTCGACGGTGATCAGTAGCCGCTGCAACTGTGCGCGCTCTGCCTCGGTCACGCCGATCTGCGTGTTTACTTCGAGGTCTTTGATTGTGATTCGATCCATTGCTGCAATTCACCGAGATGGTCGCAGATCACGTCCGGCTGCATCGCCGCCAGCTTCTCGACGTGGTTGTACCCGGTCAACACCGCGCACGTGCGCACGCCACCGTGCTTGCCGGTCTCGATGTCGTGCTCCATGTCGCCGACAAATAGTGTTGCGGCCGGCGTCAGCCGGTTTTCCTCGAGGATCTGGTGGATTTTCTGACGTTTGTCCTCGATGCCGATATAGGGCTTGGTGATCCAGCCGGTCAGCTCGAAGCGGTTGCTCTGGTACTCATAGGTGTGCGCGTCCACCGTGCTGGCAATGTAGGTGCCGAGTCCGGCCCCCCGGCAATATTTCAGGAACCCCAGCGCTTGCGGCAGGAGTGTGATCTGGTCCTGTACTTCGTGGAACCGGGCCAGAAACACTTCTTCGAGCTTTGCTTGGGGCGCGTGCGGAATCCGTCGCTCATAAAACGCGCGGATCGGCAGACAGAACTCGCGACGGAATTCATCCAGCGTCAACGCCGGCAAACCAAAGGTTGCGAACACGTGATTGGTCGTGTCCAAGACCGGCGGCAAGTCGTTCACGAGCGTGCCGGACCAATCGAGAATCACGTTGCGGATGTGCACGACGTGAGCCTACCACACGCCCGTAGGCTCTGTCACCCGCGCACGCGGGTCTTACGGCTGGCGAGCCGCCGGGTCTTGCGGCGGCGGAGACGACGCTCGATTTTTTCGGCCAGAATATCCAGCGCCTGCATCGGCTCCGGGCCGATCTGCTCGGCACTGAGATCGCGCCCTGGCAATTCGATGAGCACACGCACAACGTATTGCGCCTGATTGGCCCGCGCACTGGACTTGCGGATGCGGACACGGGCGCGGAGGGCGCGCGGCGCGTACTGTTCGACGCGGCCGATCTTCTGCTCGACTGCATCTCTAAGGTTGCTGCTGAGAGTCAATCCATCCGCCTGAATCAGAATATCCATGTCGATCTCCCCTCGTTGGTTGGCGACTGCATCGTAGCACAACCGGCCACACGCTCAAGTCTTGGGCTTGAAATTCGCGCGGCGTTCTGCTAGAAAGATAACCACAAGGAGGAACCCGGTACACCGGATCCTATGGAGTGGAACGCTGAGAACATCCGTCAGTTGCGCTCGCACGCGCAAATCACCCAAGCCCAACTCGCCACTTGGCTCGGCGTCACCGTCAAACAGGTCAAGCACCTCGAAAACCGCCGCCGCAATCCCAGTGGCCCGGTCGAGCGTCTGCTCGACATCTTCACCAAGGAGCGGGAACAAGCCAACGGCCAGCCCGTGCAAATCCTGAGCGCGCCGCGTCGCCAGCAGCCGGAGCCGCGTCCGCAGGCCGTCGAGCAAAGCTTACCGGTGGACGACGCGATGGTGTGGAGTAGCTAACTTTTGGCTCGCGCCGTTACCGGCTTAAGATAGATTAGGTTGCTGCGCTCCCGTAGCTCAGATGGATAGAGCGTCGGTTTCCTAATTCCGCCATGAGGATTTTCCCGAAAGTGTGTCGCGTGTCCTCTGTCGGCAACTGCTGGCATCAAAGCCTAGTGTGACAAGGCTTGCGAGTCGCTCGCGTCTCAGGCTGAAGTGTTGCTCGCGTTATCCAGTGCGCTCTTGGTTTTCACTGTCGGGTTGCAAGTTTGGGTTGCAAGTTTTTGGCGATGGCTAACAGTGAGGTAGGGGGAAGGGTGTTGCAGGATGCGGCATACCCCGTAGGAGTCCCGTTCGGATACCGCGCGAAATCAAAAGCAAAAAACCAAAAAGGAAGTGAACCATGACAGGAGAAAAGAAACCACCAAGAAGGCCACGCATTGAGGAGCAAAAGCCGCTAGCCGTAGCAAAAGCATTGCGGACGTTTGCGGAGACAGGCGACTTACAGCAAACCGCTGATATGGCGGGCTGCCATGTCACCACGATCAGACGCTTGTTGACCCGCGACGTGGACGGTTTCGCTCAGGTAAAAAAGCTGATCGCACAACGGGCGTTGGAGCTATCGGCATTGGCACAAGAGCGAGCGGCGCAGACAGCGCACGAACTGTCACCGATGCAAGCCTACATTGCCTCAAAGATTGCCTCACAGCAGCACTTGGAACTTATGGGCCAGGTACCGGCTGGCGTGACGGTAACAGTCAACCTGGCTGCGATGTTGATGGAGGCAAGGGAGGCATTGCGGGCGATTCAGGCGGCGGACGTAGCGGACGGCAAGGGGGCTGCGGTTACCGACGCCACAGACAACAATCTCACGACAACACCGGAGCCGTCAAAACCCTAAAGAGTTGCACCAGTCACAAAGCCAAAGATGAGAGTTTCGTTATTGCTTTTCGATACACCGATTACTTACACTGGGCATGTCACCCCGAAGTTGTTGGAGGAACTATGAGACGCAAAGTCACGCTTGCCCTTGTCGGATTTGTCACCCTGTCGCTCCACTGCTTTTGTGCAGCCGTTGCCCAAGTGTCCAGTGGTCAATTCACCTACCCGTTCACAGACTTCCCTCTGTGGGACATAAGCGGTAGCTATACAAACGGTATGGACACGGACGACATTGTAATTGTGGTCACACATCAGCAGAGTAATGGGCGAATCACCGGCGTACGATCAGAGGTTTTCGATAACGGTGTCGATCACATCGAAGGAACGGGTTACACATCAGGGCGCATTTTTTCTAAGCCTCCGACCGTTGGTTTTAAGGGCGGATGGAAAGGCACTTTAAGCGGCGTATCCGGCGGCGTTTCATTCATCGGTACAGCCAAGGGGCGCGGAACGGGAGTTATCGTGCCGTCCACGCTGTCGGTGTTGGAAACTATCTCAACTCGTGTTTGTATCGTCGGTCACAAATGCTTAACGCAATATGGTGAGGTCGAGCTTCCGTTGCCTGACGGCATGACCGGAGATTGGTCGTTGGACATCGACTTCACGGCATCGGGAAACGTTTTGACGGGCACCGGGACAATAACGCTGTCCAACAGTCGTGAATTGGGCTACCAAGTCACTGGAAGCTATAACGCGACAACGCAAACGTCGAAGTTGCGCTTGGTTGGCACTGGCGAAGCACTTGGAACACGTCTGTCTGTGACCACTCAAGGCACGGACATGGCCTTAACGCAATTAAAAGGCAAAGTGTTGGGGCAGAAGTTGAGTTTCCCGTAGCAGATCGCTCCACGAAATCCGGCTCGAAGCAACAGTCTTGAGAAACCGCCCAAGCCGCCGGAAGCTTCATCACAAGAAACCGGCGCGTCCGGTAGGGGCGCAAGCAGATCAACTCGCGGTCATGCTCGTTGCTCCGCGTTAGCGTAGCGTCGCCGCCACTCCCGACAGACTTCATCCGATGGCAAGAGGTCAATCATCCGCTTGCGGTGCGCGGCGACGATCTCGGCCTTATGCGCCTTCAATGCGGCCACTTGGTCGGCGGTCAGGCGCGAAGCCGGCCAGACATCCAGGGTGTCGCCGTCGTCAATCCACAAGCTGACGCCTGCGGCACGAAGTTCGACCAGCAAGGTCTCAGAATCGAAGCGTGTCACTTGCGGCAATCTCCGGTTCGGGGGTTTTGGAAACGTGACACCGTGACAATGCGGTGTTTTCAACGGTTTCGTGCGAGTCTTGAACCGTGACAGGACTTGCCGATGTCACGGCTTGCGAGTGCGAGGTTGCACCAATGTTTACCGGGCTTGTCACGCTGTCACGGTCTGAAAGCTCCGGCAGGTATCGCTCGAAGGCTTCGGTCAGGTCTTGAAGCTCGTAGCCTTTGGCGCGGTCAGTGCCGATGCGTAGCGTTTTCGGTGACACACCAAAGCCGCGCAGCCGATGAGCAAGCCAATTTTCGGTGATCGGCTTTTGGGTCTTACCTCGAATCTCGCTCCACGGTCGGTCAGACATGGCAACGAGAGATTCAACCAGCGACTTGCTGAACATGCGGTCCGCGGCAGCATCCTTGAAGGCGGCGTGGATGTCCGCCAGTAACATCGCGCCGATGCCATGCGCGTCGGCATCCTCTTGCGTCGTGAGCAACGCGAAGGCGCGGGCAAGACGTTGCGGCCAGTCGCCGCCGGCAACCTGGGCGATGGCAAAGAGCGGACGCCAGTTGTCCGCCAGCCGGTTGAATGCGCCGTTGGGCAAGGTCGGGTCAGTCGTTTCGATTTGCTTGGCATTATCGGCACACCAGCGAGCCAGCTTCCGGCAAAGCTCCGTCTCGGCTTGTGTCCGGCGCGAATCGAATCCGGCTTTGACCTCGCCGGGCTTGGCACGCACCAGCTTGATGACGATGCTGCGGTCGTGCAGTGTTCCCGGCAGGTTACCGATGCCAGCCAATACAACCGGGGCAAAGACGTTGAATCCGCGAACCTCGTTGGAGTCACCTTCACAGCGGTACACGCGCCCGCCGCGCTTGTGGCCGGCGTTCAGCAGTCCGCGCAGTTCATCGTTCTCATGCAGCCACTCATTGTATTCATCGGCCAGCACGGTCGGTTGATATTTCTCAATCAGGCGGAACAAAACGGCGGTGGTGAGGTTTTCGGTCGTCAGCGGACGCCGAACAAGCGTGGCAAGCACGTCACGCAACGTGGTTTTACCGCAGCGTTTTTCCGGCGACTGAATGTTAAGTCGAGGCGTATGTAGAAATGCGTCGCAGGCATGGGCGTGTGCCACCCAGACGGCGATTGCATCGGCAGCGCCAGCGGGCAGCACAACGTAGTTGGTGATCGTCTCGGCGATTTCCGCCAGCACTTCTGCGCCGTCCACCGGCGTCGGCCACAATTCCAAGTCCGCCAATTCGACGGCTCGGCCTTGCATGTTGGCATCGGCGGTAGTCTCTCGGCGACGCGCAACTTCGGCGTCCAGCGTACCGGTGCGAATCCCCAGCCGCTTCGCCTCAGTCTTGCGTTGGCGGTCGTACTCAGCCAACGGCAGCTTGGCGAGTTGCTGGTAAGTTTCAGTGAAGGCGTCCAGACTTGCCGCGCCCACTTCGGCGGCTTGCTCGTTCAACATCTCTTCGGCGGTGATCGTTTTCATGGAATGACCTGGCCTCCGGTTGGGTTGAGATAAAGCACACGTTGCCAGCGTTGTTTTTCGGTGCGGTAGTGGCCGGGCATCCGGGACAACCGCGCTTCGTTCTTACAAGCCTTGTCCGCGCCGATGGCGGTCAACATGGCGAACAGATTGCCCTCGACGCGCCGTTGCCAGTCGGCAGTATTAACAGCGTTAATTTTAATCCAGCCGTGAACGCTCTTTCCCGCTGAGTCGAGCAACGCCACAACCGGAAGTTTCACGCCAGCCCAAAAACGGATTTGCTGGTCGCGGCGCATTTCGTCAAACTCGACAACCGCGAATCGGAATTGAGCAACGCAATCGTCGGCGCGGTAACTCGGCTTACCCTCTTTGGTCAATCCTTGTTCGCCGGTCAACGGGTTCGGGATGATGTGTTCCGGTAACTTCGCGCCGCGTTCAAAACGCTTCAACCAGTCCGCGACAGTCAAGACGTACTCGACGCCGGTATCGTACCGCGTGCCGATGAATAGCCGGTCGGTGGGTTGATACAACCGTCGCAAGACCTCCACGGCATCTTGTTCGGGCGTCCAGTCAATCCGCACGGGCGATGACTCCCAAAGTTCCGCCTCAGTGAAGTCCGCGCCGCGCTCGACGATACCGGCCAGCAACTTCGTGCCGTCAACTTTTGGAGCCGGTGTTGCCGTCCGCATATTGATGTGCGGCGTGAATGTAGATTGTGAGTTGAACGCCTTGTTCACTGTCGCCGTGATCTCGCTGGCAGTGACGCGCCGTGTGCCATGAACGTGACCGGCTAGTGTGCTGTCCTTGAAGTGTCTGGTTTTATTTCTTCGAGTTTAGCGCGTGCGCGGACGATCTTTTCAAGGATGGCGGCACCTTCGGCTCGCCACACATAGCGCCGTGGTTCACGATTGCGCTCCGCCAGCCAGCCCT
>CAZMKD010000023.1:0-2106 GCA_964566575.1 uncultured Verrucomicrobiota bacterium | reverse complement strand
GGCGACTTCGCGTTCCAGTTGGCGAGCGCGCGCACGTCGCGCTCGGTGACCTTCTTGCCATCCACGTTGCGCAGCACCGATTCGAGCACGATCCGAATGCTGACCGGCAACCGCGAAATCTTGCCGACACCGGCCGCTTCGAGTGCCGGCAGTGAGTAATACCGGCCGTGATCGAATGTTTGCAGTGAATCGAACAGATTGTGAGGAGCGCTCATCGCCATCGCATTATACGGCGCAGCCCCGCGAAGGCAAGCAACCGGACTCGTCGGCACCAATGGCGCATCCCCACGTCCACCGATCCGACGAACTGGACGCTGAACCGCAGCAAATCCTCCCGCCAAATCGTTAAGAACCTCCGCCGCGATGGCGAGCTGAACTAGATGTTGTGGGAGCGGCATTCCTGCCGCAACCGGGAAGAACGACCGAGAGCGGACTTGCCGCGAAGCGCGAATTCGCCTACCATACCCCCATGAAGGAAATCACGCTGACGGTCGAACGCGACGAAGTGAGCGGTTGGTTGGTGGCGAGTTGGGATGCCCCGGACGGCGCCGGCGGCATCACCACGCAAGGGAACGACCTGAGTGAACTCCAGACAAATGTCCGCGAAGCCGTACGCTGCCACTTCGGCAAGGCCAAGGCACCGGCCACCATCCGACTGCATTTCGTCAGCGATCCCGTCGTCGCTTCCGCGTGAAACTCCCACGCGACGTGTCCGGCCCCGAAGCAGTCAAGGCATTGCGGCGACTTGGCTTCATCGTCACCCGACAAGACGGCTCGCATACTTGTCCAAGCGCGCCACCGGCAGCGACCGGCCAGCTACCGGAGCGACCCCGCCGTTCTGATGGCGGTTTGACACGACGAAAAGAAAACAAAGGGAGAGGCTGATCATACCGGCCTCAGTCACCGACCGGATCCTGTGAAGCCGTTAGCCAGGCATGGAAGGATGCGTGGGGAGTCATGTTTGCGTGTAGCCGTGCTCTGAGGTCTGTGTCGGACCGCAAAGTTCCAGGCAGAATGCAATCGAGCAGCTTGTCGAAAACTGCGGAACGATCATCATGAGTTGTCGCGACATGCCATACCTTCGACAAGAAATCTTGTTTGTCTGTTAGCAGCGCAAAGATCGGGGCGAATGATTCGGCAAGATAGCGATGGCCCGACAATCCAATGAAATGAATCCGCTTCGCCTGCTTCACCGATAGAGCAGAATGCTCGTATTGTCTTTCGTGGACCGGTTCGCGTGACTCCGGCTCCCAAGGGAAATGAATCATCGGTTCTAAGTCGTACGTTCTGACAAAATACTCAGCCTTTTCACTAGGACTTAAAGTGTCAGGCATCGCATAAATCACATGTTGCAGTGACAACAGATTGTTCGGCGGGCAGATTCCTGTATCACGCGAAATCGTAAAAGTGCCGTGTGGCATATGATGAGCGAACTCAGAACCTTCAATGTTAACGGATTCGCACACTTCCCCAGTGGGCGACGCCTGAAAAAGATTGGGTGGGTGTCTTGTGTGGCCTTCGGCGGGCTGCAAAGGCGGAGGTGCCGTGTAATACCCGCCACTTATCAGCGCGAGTTTATCCTTTGGGGGCACATTCTCCTTTGCGTTCCTGCAGTTTACACGAATCTGCAACGTAAGGATTTGTCCCAGTAAACCATCATAGTTGAAGTTAACCACTGTGAATCGGTCGTCGAGAGAACAACTGTCAGGCTGGAACAGCTTGTGCGCAAACTGGTGATAATCGGAGTGCCGACTCAAGTTACACGAGTAGTCAAAGAGCGCGAGACGCAACAGCTTTTTCATTTTCTTGCCCGACCCTTGCGTTGGCTTGGCGATCTTGCAGTATTCGTCAACGCTCTCACAGTTGGACTGGTCGAGAACTCTCGCAAGCGTCTCCCATTCATTCTGCCGACCCGATACAGATGCGGGGCGCACGACTGACGGGAGCGTTTCGACGATATACCGTGTCACTACTGTCCGATTAAAGACTGGTTGATGTTGAGTTGATGCCCGTCAAATAAGGGCCAGAGCACGGTGATGCGTTTTTTCGATTTCAATTCCAAAGACCTCCTGTGGGGCGTATCCGGCTCCCACCACCCAGGAGGAG
>CAZMKD010000022.1:0-2823 GCA_964566575.1 uncultured Verrucomicrobiota bacterium | reverse complement strand
AAACTCGCCCCGACCGTCTGCTACGATCTTCGCTTCCCGGAATTGTTTCGCGCCGGCGTGAAACAAGGCGCGAACCTTTTCGCCGTCATCGCCAACTGGCCGACCTCGCGGCTCGATCACTGGCTGACGTTGCTCAAAGCCCGCGCCATCGAAAACCAGAGTTACGTCATCGGCGTCAACCGCTGCGGTCGCGACCCGAACGTCGAATACCCCGGTCACTCCCAAATCATCAGCCCGCGCGGCGAAGTGCTGGCTGATGCCGGGGAAGGCGAGGGCACGGTGCGCGCGACATTGGACTTGCCGGAGCTGCAGTCCTACCGGCAAGAGTTTCCGGCATTGTCTGACATACGAAAGAGCGCGGAGTAATTCCGCGCCCCTTCGCCTCATTCTGTTCTTCGTTTCGCCTACGGGACAACTTCGGTGGCGACGTTCTTGACGATCTTGGTGGTGCCCAGCCGGCCGGGCGCATACGCCACCGAGCGGCCAAGCGCGTTGCCGTCCACGTACGCAGAGGTTGACAGAACCGTGCCCTGGCTGGTGAACGTGAACGGACCAATGGCGTATTGGGTCACGCCGGCCGTGGAGTTGGTGGAGAGATTATTCGATTCCCATGTCAGGTCGAACGAGCCACCGGCACTGGGACCACAGGTCGTGGTCGGAGGGTCGGTGTTGAAATCGGTGGTGCAGCGGGTGTCCGAGAAGCCCGCTCCTGTCGTCGTCACGAGATGCGCCCCCGTGGCGGTGAACTCGATTTCACTGCTCGGGATCTCGCCCCAGCCAGAGGAGTAAAAGAAACGCGTGTAGGTGCAAATCGTAATGAGATTCCCGAAGTCGTCGGTATAGTAGCTGCAGTTCTGGCTCGTCAGATCGTTCCCCCAGATCTCGTAGAACATGAATGTCGAGTTGCCATTCTGGAACAGGTTGATTTTTCCACCGCCGTTCTCATTGGCGAATTGGACTTCGGCGACGCGACCGTTCCCTTTGACGTCCCAGAGAGTGACCGTCCCCGCCAACGCGGAGATGCCGGCGACGACGAGCGCCAGCAACAGCAGGCCTGCGCGGGCGATGATGTTGTGTTGAGTCTTCATTGTGTGCTGTCTCCCTTTCCTCTGGATGTTGATCCACTGAGTTCGGTGTTGCGAAGGTTCTGCGACGGACGCGAGACTACCCCCCCCCCCCAGTCACCGGTGTCAAGAACTATAAGCCTTGGGAGTGCAACCGTGCAACCCTGCTGCGTTCAGCGCTGGTTTTTGACTCCGAGCTTGTTCCTACCGGCGAGGAAAAGTATGCTGGCGCGGCTTGATGAAACCCAAGAATGTGGTGTTGCTTGGCACGACCGGGTTGATTGGCGTCTCGACGCCGAAGGTGGCGAAGGTGGCGGCGGACTTGCCGAGGCCGTAGGGAATGGAGTATGGTTTGGCCGTGAACATCACCATTGATGATGAGTTGCTGAAGGGCGTGGAATTATCCCCGCAAGAGGCGCGCTTGGACTTTGCGGTCGGGCTGTTGACTGAGGAAAAGGTCACGCGCCGGCACGCCGCGCAGATCGCCGGGCTGGACGAGCTTGAGTTTATTCTGGAACTCAAGCGGCGAAAGGTTTCGCTGCATTACGATGTGGATGATCTGGAAGACGATTTGCGAACACTCCGGCAGTTCCCAATCCAGTGATTGTCGTTAGTGACGCCTCGGCGTTCTCGCCGTCTTTTTTGACCGATCACAAATTCTGTCATTCCGAGCCTGCGAGGAATCTCCGGAATCAATCCCGGAAGCAGTTTGAGATTCCTCGCAGGCTCGGAATGACAAGGATTGAGTTTTTCGAGAATCTGTTAGAAGCTTCTTTCCAGTAATGAAGCCCAAGAACGTAGTGTGGCTCGGCGCGACCGGGTCGATTGGCGTCTCGACGCCGACGGTGGCGGCGGACTTGCCGGGGCTGGGGAGTTGCGGTAGGCTATGAGCAATGAAACTCCGAACCGATCTGCTGAAGTTCGCGACACCGGAGGAGGCGCTGAAGGAAGCGCTGGCGAACAATCCCCGCTACAAGCCCGAGCCGCTTTTCTCCAAAACTGGGACTGGCAGTCTGTCGTCGGCCACAACCGAGCAGTGTGCGAACGAGGTGGCGCGCAGCACGGCCAGAATTCAGAAAGCTTTGCAACAGTCGGACAAGAGTGGGAACAGCGACACTCCGCCGTCGCCACACTAGGCGAAACACTCGATTATCTCCGCGCCTGCCATCGGCGTGCGCCGTTTCTCTTTTTCAATGGAAATACCTTTGCGGACATTGGCCGGACTTTTGCGGACTATTTGTTCGCGGAGTTGCCGCCGGTTCGTCGGCGTGAAGTCACATCTGCTGTGGCGCATTACATTGCCGGCGTGCTCGATCGTGAGGCGATGGTGGAAATCATCGAAGGGCTTTGCGAGAGCGCCGAACTGAAACCCGGCGACCGGGTGAAGACGTTGCGCGGCTCGTCGCGCGGGGTGGTCAAGCGGGTGTTGGAAGATGGACGCGCGGTGTGGCAGGCCGATGGGAGCAGTACGGAGTTGACGGCGTTGCCGGAGACGTTGTTGAAGGAAACCAAGAGCAGCCCGCAATGAAACCCAGGAACATGGTGTTGCTCGGCACGACTGGGTCGATTGGCGTCTCGACGCAGAAGGTGGCGGCGGACTTGCCGAGGCAGCAAGTTCTGTCGTGGTGCGATCAAAGCTGGACAATGTGCGATCAAACTTGGACTGGCTAGGGTCCGCCCGCCCCCCGCTTCGAGGAGGCCGAGCGTAGCGAGGCCGACGAGAAGCGGGGGGCGGGCGGGATGCTATGATGGCTCAATG
>CAZMKD010000021.1:0-5212 GCA_964566575.1 uncultured Verrucomicrobiota bacterium | reverse complement strand
TCAACCGGCGCAAGTCCGCCTCGCGGGGAAAACTGTTCTATCGTTTGGCACAGCAGGCGGTTCAGGTTTCACCGGTTCCATTCGATTCGCTCCCGCATCACAAGCGGTAGTAGCTGGTGGAGTCACGTACATAGCCCTATTTGAGAATCATTTCGCCTTATCGGCTCATTCTTCTGGCTGGTCGATGGAACAAACGCGCAAGATGATATTCACTCCCAGACCCACTTTAATGTTAAGCTCAAGCGCGCTACGTCAGGGCGGGCCTGCGAATCAAGGAGTCGCCATCAGTCGAAACAATCACACCGAGGGCACAGCCAGTCGGTTTCGGCGGACCGTTGGGGGTGTCCCGCGTTGTCCAGCCGCTCGGTTCCTCCGAAGTCGTGGAAGTTCTCGCATTCCTCCTCGAAGGCGGCCTTGGGGTCGCAAGCGTAACTGAAGACGAATACCTTGTAGCGGGCATTCTCGCCCACCCAGCTGTGAAGTTCTCGGGCCAAGTCATCATCTGAGCGGCCAACGTACAGGACGCAGAATCCGTTTCCGTTCTCCTGCACGCGTCCCAGCGCGTAGGTGCCGGCCGAAGTCCGTGTAACGACTTCGGCGACGATCCTCGCACTCAGAACGTAAGGGCGTTTTATGTCCGTTGATTGCACAGTTTCAACTCTGCTGCATCCAAAAGCATTGCGCCTGCCAACCAAGGGGGCGAACCTTTGTACTATGCAGGAGTTCGTAGACCGTGATCTCATACGAGTTTCGCGTTCTTTTTTGTCCCATCACGGGTTACATGACCAAGCGCGATAAGAGCACTTGCACTCGCTGAGTCTCCAAATCGGGGCAAGGGCAGTTTCTAAGCCACAATCACCTCGGCGCGCCGCAGACCGGTCAAACCCCCATGAACAGACGGTCGGTCTCGACCGTCGTCAGAGTGCGACGACAACGGATTTTACTTCGGTGTAATTCGCCAAGGCTTCGCTACCCATTTCGCGGCCCCAACCGGATTCCTTGTAGCCGCCGAAGGGTAACGCGGCGTCGAAGATGTTGTAGCAGTTGATCCAGACGGTGCCGGCTTTGATTTGTGCGGCGAGCCGGTGCGCTCTGGCGATGTCGCGCGTCCAGATGCCGGCGGCGAGGCCGTAGTTGGTGTTGTTGGCGATGGCGGGGATTTCTTCCTGCTTCTTGAACGGCATGGCGGTGACCACGGGACCGAAGATTTCTTCGCGGACGACTTTCATCTTGGGGTTGGTATTGACCAGCACGGTCGGCTCGACGAAGTAGCCTTTCTTGCCGGCGCGCCGTCCGCCAGTAACCGCCTCCGCGCCTTCGGCCAATCCAGATTTCAGGAAGCCACAGACGCGATTGAGTTGTTCCTCGGAGACGAGCGGGCCCATTTGCGTGTCGGCGTCGAGGCCGCGTCCGATCTTGATTTTGTTCGCGACGGCGGCCACGCCTTCGACAACTTTATCGAACACGGCGTTTTCGATGTAAAGACGCGAGCCGGCAGCGCAGCATTGGCCGTGGTTGAAGAAGATGGCGCTGGCAGCGGCCGGGATGGCTAGGTCGAGATCGGAATCTTTGAAGACGACGTTGGGAGATTTGCCGCCCAACTCGAGTGTAACCTTCTTTAGATTGCCGGTGGCGGCGTGCACGATGAGTTTGCCGACCTCGGTGGAGCCGGTAAACGCGATCTTGTCCACACCGGGATGCGATGCGAGCGCGGCGCCCGCGGTTTCGCCGTAGCCGGGGACAATGTTGACGACGCCTTTGGGGAAGCCGGCTTCCACTATGAGTTCGCCGAGTCGCAAGGCGGTGAGCGGCGTCTGCTCCGCCGGTTTCAACACAATCGTGCAACCGCAGGCCAGTGCCGGCCCCAGTTTCCAAGCCGCCATCAAGAGCGGAAAATTCCACGGGATGATTTGACCGGCCACGCCGACCGGTTCACGGGCGGTGTAGGCAAAATACTTCTGTCCCGGCGTGTACGGAACGGAGATGGGGAACGTCTTGCCTTCGATCTTCGTGGCCCAGCCGGCCATGTACCGGAACAAATCCACCGCCAACGGAACATCGGCTCCGCGGGCCACGGCTAGGGGCTTGCCGTTGTCGAGAGATTCGAGACAGGCAAACTCCTCCAGGTTTTCTTCGAGCAGGTCGGCGAGTTTCCAGATCAACCGGCCGCGCTCTGATGCGGTCAACGCCGGCCACGGACCCGAATCGAACGCCGCGCGGGCGGCGCGCACGGCGCAATCAATGTCGGCCTTGTCGCCTTCGGCGACTTTGGCGAGGACTTCGCCCGTGGAGGGATCGTAAACCGGAAAGGTCTTGCCGGAGACGGCTTCGACCCATTGGTTGTTGATGAGCATCCGCCGGGGTTTACTGACGAACTTTCCGGCAGCGGGATGAATCTTGGAAAGAGAGGCAACGACAACGCTCATGGTAGCTCCTTAGTAAAAGGTGTTCACCGCATTGCTGCGACGCCCGAAACTACACCCACCCTTCCCGAGCGGTCAAGCTACTCGCTGGTGCCGCCCATGTTTTTCATCATCTGTTGCATGGAGTTCATCATCATCTCTTGCATGCTGCCGTACTTCTTGTAGTCCGATGGCAACTCGAAGAGCGCGGCGGCGGGCCTGTCGAATTTGATGTTCGTAAACTTCACTGTGACGGTGTCGCCGCCAGATTGAGTCACCGTTTGGATGATGAAATCCTTCAGGTCGGTCGCCTTCCACACGGTCGATTCGTCCTTTGAGCCATCGGCATTGGTGGTCGTGACGAGATACTTGACGCAGGGATGGCCATCGACTTTCTCTTTCCCGAGTTCTTTCCATTCGCCTTGGGCGGTCTTGTCGTCGCCGGCAGACTTCTTCATTGGCATTTCGGAGTAGGCTTTCAAGCCGGGGTAAATGAGATAGATGACGCTCTTGTCCGGGCGGACGAGGGTGACTTGCTTGTCGAGGCCCATGCCGGCCATTTCGCTCATGTCATCACCGTGTCCCCTGCCGTGTTTGGCCTTCTGCTGCGTCTTGGTCAGATCCGTCTCGGTGCGGACCATGCCGTCGCGCAGAGCGTACGCCATCTCCATGACCGTAGTGTTGCCGTTCTTTTCCTGGGTGGAGATCTGCTCGGTGGCGGTGAAGCTGGCGGTCCTGCCGTGAAGTTTGGCGAGGTGTTCGTTGGCGCTGTTGCCTTGTCCGCCGCGCATGCCTTGTCCGAACACAGCCGGCATGACTGCCAATAGAACTGCCGTAACGATCGGAAGTGGTTTCATGATGGTCTCCTTCTGGTAAAAAGAGTAGCAAACATCAGGACGGCAGACGACAAAATAGTTGCCGACCAAAGTAGAGCAGGACAGCGCAGATCGCGCCGAGCGTGTCGGCGAGCATGTCCTTCTGCGCATCCCACGGATCGCCTTGACTACCGAGAACGGCGATGCTGGCGGCCGGGTCGGCGTGGATCGCATAGCGCCACTCGAAAACTTCGTAGCCGAGTGCGACTGTGCAGATGGCGAACACGGCAAACAGGCCGGTCAGCAGGCGCGACTGGCTGAGTTGTCGGCGTTCGATGAACTCGGCGATGGCGAAGGCGTAGAAGCCGACCGTGAAATGGGCGACGCGGTCGAAGTGGTTGCGTTGCGCGCCGATGAAGTTGGTAATGCAGTCGAACGGCACTCGTTCGAAGCTGTAGTGTCCGCCAATCGTGTGCAGGAACAGCAGCGCGCCCATCAGCACGTACGCGAGATTCGAGAATCGAAACCGCCGGTACGTAGCGACGAGAAAGACGACGATGAACACGATCGGCACATTCTCGGCGATCCAGACGCCGCGGTCGTAAGGCCGGATCGCGAGCACGACGAACTCGACGAGGTAAAGCGCGAGGAGGATGGCCGGCATCAGACCTTCTTCGCTTCGTGGGCGCTGAGTTGTTTGACGCCGTCGAAGATGTACCAGACGCCGGAGATCAACGTGAAGAAGCCGGCTGCGTACAGCGGCCAAGTGTACCGGGGATGCTCGATCTTGAGCAGCACCCAGCCGAGCACAATCATCTGGAAAAATGTCGCACACTTGCCAACGAACCGCGGCTGGGCGGTCACCTTGCCGGCCAGCATGTGAATCAAGACCACGCCGCCAAGCACAATCAGATCGCGGCTGATCACCAACACCGGAAACCACAACGGTAAGAGATCAAACGGTGACGTGTCCTTGAATCGAATGCTCAGCAGGATCATCGCGGAGACCAGCAACATCTTGTCCGCGAGCGGGTCGAGGAATGTGCCGAGTTCGCTTTTCTGGTGATACCGGCGCGCGATGTATCCGTCCACCCCGTCGGAGATGGCCGCGATTGCAAATATCATGCAGGCCACGACGCGCTGCCACTCTCTCTCATTGGCCTTCTGAAAATCGCGGATGTAGGCGAGCGTTAACCACACAAAGATCGGAATCAGCAAAATCCGAAAAATAGTGATTTTGTTGGCGGTAGTCATGGCTGGAACTTCCGGAGCCGTGCCAACACCCGGTCACGCCCCAGCACTTCGAGGATGTGATAGAGCGACGGGCCGGCGCTCACGCCGGACACAGCCACCCGGCAGGGATGAATGTAATCGCCGGTCTTGAGTCCGGTTTCCGCCGCAAGCGCTTTCAACGCGGCTTCGAGGCTGGCGGCATCCCACGTGGCGATACCGGCAAACTTGCCGGCCAGCTTCGCCAGCCGGTCCGCCGTGTCCGGCGCGCTGCAGGACTTCTGCACGGCGGCCGGGTCGACCGGAAAATCATCGCTGACAAAATACCGGATGCGTTCCGGCAACTCCTTGAGCAGTTTGACTTTTTCCTGCACCAGTCCGAGCACTTTCGGGTCATCGTAGCCGCCGGTAAAGGTGCGCGCCAGCTCGATGAACCGGTCACGAGGCATCGAGCGGATGTACTCGCCGTTGAGCCAGGTGAGCTTGGCGACGTCGAAGCGCGCGTTGCTGCGCAGGATTTGCGGCAGGTCGAACTTCTTCACCACTTCGTCGATGGGCAAGACTTCCCGGTTATCTTTCGGTGACCAGCCGAGCAGACAAAGGTAGTTGCGCACGGCTTCCCGCACGTAGCCGTCCTCGATGTAGGTGGCGAGCGATGCGAGCCGGGCCTTACCGGGGTCGGGGTCACTCTTGCTCATCTTGGTGCTGTCGGCATTCAGGATCATGGGAATGTGCGCGTACTGCGGCGGCTCGACGCCAAACGCG
>CAZMKD010000020.1:0-1862 GCA_964566575.1 uncultured Verrucomicrobiota bacterium | reverse complement strand
GATCCGAAGCACCACCGGCTTCAGGTCGTCATCGAGCGAGTCGAGTGTCTCGGATGGCATCCCGAGCTTGAATCAGTAAAACAACCCGCGATCAATGCCGTCAAGCCGAGTCAGACTGCCGCACAGGGGTGAGCAATTACGCGCTCTTTCAAAACGGCTTCAGCGACTTTGAAGGCTTCGATGGTTGCGGGAATGCCGCAATAGGCGACGGTCTGGTAGAGCACTTCCTGGATTTCCTCGACCGTGCAGCCGTTGTTGATGGCCGAGTTGACGTGGATCTCCAACTCGTGCGGCTTGCCCAACGCCGTCAGCATCGCCATGCACAGCATGCTGCGCACTTTGCGCGGGATTCCGGGACGCGCCCAGATATCACCGAATGCATAGGTTTCGGAAACATACCTCCGCACTTAACTCCGGCGCCTTATCCGGAAACATGCGGTAAGGCCCGGTTTCATTGACGATTTGGCGCATGGTCAACGGAGCGTGGGCGACCAATTGTGCGATGGTGCGTGCAGCGATGCGGCCGACGCCTTTGGTTCGGCGCCGGTTATAGCGAAACACGTATTCGTCGAGATAGGCCTGCAGGTACTTCGTGCTGACAGCCGATCCATGTGTGCCGAACAGCCAGCGCTTGAGCAGCGAGATTGCCCAATGCGACCGCTGCAGGGCGTCGGCTTCAGCGCGCTCGGCCTTGGTCTGCACCACCGCGTCATGCTGCCGGTCGCCGAGGCTCTTGCCGTTGTAGCCGGCGTGACCATCGGTGGTGACGGATGCGTCGGCCGCGATCTGCGCATCTGCAAAGCGCTTCAGAGTTTCAGCGTCGTTGTTTTCCGCCTGAGCCATGCGGACGCGGCCGTCGGTTTCGGTGGCGACGAGCACCAGTGATTTTCCCGAGCGTTTGGCCCCCACGAATGCCTCATCGATTTCAACGTGCTCGCTGAGTTTCTCGCGGTCGGGACGAACCAGCGCCGCGCGCAATTTGTGCAACCAGGTCCACGCCGTATTGTAGGAGCCGAAACCCATGATCCGCTGCAGCTCCTTCGCCGAAATGCCGTTCTTGCGCGACGAAATTTCGAACACGGCGCGGAACCACATCTTCAACGGCTTGTGCGTCTTCTCGAGCAGCGTGCCCGACGTCAGGCTCGTCTGATGGCCGCATTCGGCGCACTCGAACGTTGTGCCCTCACGGGTCGCCCACACACGCGTCGACTTGCACTTCGCGCACGCCGGCTTGCCGCCCCAGCGAGCCTCGATCCAATAAGCGCGGCAGTCCTCTTCGGTCGCGAACCGTTCCTCGAACGCAATTGCCGTCTTCGGGAAAGTGCGCCAAAGCGCATCATGGTCTTGTTCGGTCATTGTCGCGGCCCCACTTGTTGTGGCACCTCAATGACTTACGATTGCGCCGGAGTTAAGTGCGTAGGTATGAACCTAAAACCTAAAACCTAAATCTTCGGCCAAATCCGCTTGAACACCGCCGGCGACCCTTGATCGAGCTGCACATGCGGCCTCATGCGTTGGTTCCAGGGATTGCCGGACCGCGCACTCTCCCACTCCGGCGTATCGGGCACCTGCGGATTTTCGAACTCGTAGACGGTGAGATATTTGGGCTCCGCCTCGATCGCCGTGTAGCGCCGCGCGCGCATGACGCCGGGCACCTTCAGATAGCCCGGAATGTAGCAGGTGTTGTACCAGGCGTTGAATTCATCCTCGAACGGCTGCGCGATGGTGATGCGGCCCATCTGGAGATACGGCGCCGGCCCCATCGTGTTCTCGATCGGCTGCGTGCGCGCGGGAAATATCTGGCGGTACGAGTTGAGCAGGAAATTACGCCCGACGTGGCCACCCGAAACGCGTTGCCGCGC
>CAZMKD010000019.1:0-16871 GCA_964566575.1 uncultured Verrucomicrobiota bacterium | reverse complement strand
CCCACGAATGCCGTACTGACACGGGCGTCGCAGCGGTTGCTGAGCCGGGCGCGTGCGCGCTGCCGCCGCTCGGGTCGCAAGGTGACGCTGTTTGGCGAAGTGTCCTACCGCGCGGGGAGTTGGTCGCGAAGGCGCCGGGTGAGCCACTGGCCGGCCGGCGGCGAAAGAGCCGCGAGGTCGCGCACGCGCCGCCGCCCTAAACGCGCGGCGGCGAACAGCCAGCCGGCGACAACGGCGCACCACGCCGGACGGAACATTGACAGTCAGACCGGCTTGAAGCTGCCGGCGCGATGAACGCGGCCGCGTTGGAATCATCCCAGCTCACTCGCCGGTGGAGTGCTTGCAGACCCGGCGCGGCGGGCGCTCATATCGCGTTCCGCTCGCCGCGTCTGCGGCGCCGGCAATGTGTACCGATTACGCGCCGCTGTCCGTGGCTGCGCGCTGCTTGCCACCGACAGCCAGAACCGACCGGCAGTTACCGGTCGGCCCATTTGCGGACAATCCGTGGGCGCAGACACGCCCTGCCCGCGCAGTTTTCTCCCACTGACTCCATTCATTCCCATCGTCGTCCAAGAGGGATACTCGCGCCGTCCTCCATACATCTTGTGTATCAACTACACAGTCAAGTAACGCCCTCGTGCTATCTGTGGTCGGATGATTCCGCTCCATCAGTCGCCGACTTTGCGTGGGAGCCGTTTCGATTGTACGGCTCGCTGCGCGCGGTCAAGGTCCTCCTCGCTGCGCTGCGGTCCACCGTTGACCGCGCTCGCTCCGCCAATTATGTGGAACTCCACATAATTGGCGGAATGTTGAGTACGCAGAAATGTTGAGTTGGGGCAGCCGAGGCTGATTTCACCGGCTGTGCCATCTCCTCAACTCAACATTTCTGAAGACCGGGGCCAGAGGGCATTCTCTGGCTCCTATGAACACATCATCATTCCTCGTTCGAACTTGTCCCCGATCTCACGAACGCTATTCGCGGCTGCCGATATTTGGTCGCGGCCTCGAAGACTTAGTGCGCTGGTCGCTGGGCAAAGGCTACAAGCGCCAAACGGTTCGACTCTACCTGTATGCGTTGCAGCGGCTCGTGCCTTGGTTGCTTCGCCGTGGCATCCAATCGTCACGGGATTTAACCGCCAACGACGTGCAAGCAACCGCGCGCCGTTTCAGAGTCCGCCAACACTACTTGGCCAAGGGGATTTACGCCTTCGGCCAGTTTCTCAAAGACCGCCAGGGGTTGAAGTCGGGACGACCACAGATGTCACGTCCTTCCGACCGGGTGATCCGGCACATGGTCGAACATCTGCGCCACGATTGCGGTCTGGCCGAAAGCACAGGGCAGAGACACGGCCGACATTTGCGGCTGTTTCTTCAGTTCATCGGCTTCGACCGCAGCCCAGCCGCCATTCGGACGATCACGTTGGAACAGGTGCGCCGGTTCCTCGGTTGGATGGCCCGCCGCCACGGCCCGGAGAGTCTCAGGCAAGTGGTCGCAACGATTCGGAAGTTTCTCCGGTGGGAGTTTGGGCGCGGCACGCTCGCTTGTCCCTTGCATCTCCAGCTCGATACGATCCGAATTTATCGCGATCAACAGACGCCCGCTGTCATTCCTTGGCCGACACTCCAACATCTGTTGGATAAGCTCGACCAGACCACCGCCCAAGGGCTCAGAGATTTTACTATCTTACTCTTGGCGGCCACGTATGGATTTCGCCGATCGGAAGTGGCCGGGTTGACCTTGGATGATCTTGACTGGCGCAAACGCCAGCTTCGAATCGCGCAACCCAAAGGGCGGCGAACCTTGTTGCTGCCGTTCACGAACGAAGTGGAGACCGCCTTGATTCGCTACCTGAAGCACGGGCGTCCCGTCGGCTCGTTGCGCCATGTGTTCCTCTGTCAGTCCGCGCCGTTGCGGCCGCTCAGTCCGTATGGAGTCTATCATATCCTGGGACGGGCGAGCCGGACCACAGGGATTGCGCTCCCCACCCGACGCTTTCACAGTCTCCGCTATGCCCGCGCCTTGCGTTTGCTGCGCGGCGGTGTGTCGCTGAAGGCCATCAGCGATGTTCTGGGACATCAAGATGTGAATACCACGGTGCATTACCTGCGGTTGGACGTGGAGGATCTCCGACAGGTGGCGCTGCCGGTGCCGACAACCAATCTCCGGCATTCGCCACTACCCGCCCGATCGGTGTCTGGCTCATGGCCACCGATTCCAGCGTCCAACCGGCGGCCCCCTGGCGCCGTGACGGATTCTCGGGGTGGCTGCCACAGTTTTCTGGGTCAAGCCATCGCCGCCTATCTGGCGCTGCATCGCGCTCTGGGCCGAGAGTTCCAACGGGTGGAGTCGATCTTGCGCAGTCTCGATTTCGTTCTGGCGCGTCAGTTTCCAGAAGGCCGCATTCTTACCGAGCAGATGTTTGCCACATGGAGCCGGGAGATTCTTCGCGTGTCCGGTGACAAAGCACGGACGCGGTTGATGTGCGTCAGAAAGTTTTGTCTGTATTTGGCCCGGGTTCAGCCCCAAACCTTCATTCCCAATCCGCACACTTTTCCCAAGCTCTCGGCTCCCAAAGCGCCCTGCCTGCTCTCTCCGTCCGATGTGGCCGGCCTCGTGGCAGCGACGCGAATCATTCGGCCCACGCCCCAGAACCCACTCCGCCGCGAAACCATGCGGCTGGCAATTCTTTTGGCGTATTGCTGCGGGCTGCGCTCGGGCGAACTCCTCCGGTTGCGGATCGAAGAGATTGATTCCGAGCGAAGGCTGTTACGGATCAATCACACCAAGTTCAACAAATCGCGACTGGTACCGCTCGCGCCATCGTTGGCCGACGTTTTGCAGCAATACCTCCGGCAACGTCGCCGGAAAGGAATCCCCCTCGATCCCCAATCGCCGTTGGTCTGGAGTTCGCAAGGTGGGAACAGCGATTCCCTTTCCACGCGGACATTTTGGAGAATCTGGCAGCAGGTCTGTCACGCGGCGGGAGTATTGGCCGGGTATCGAAAGGCCCCGCGTCTGCACGACCTGCGCCATAGCTTTGCCGTTGAAGTCTTGCGTCGCAGCTATCGGGCCGGCGAGAATCCACAGGCCACCTTGCCCAGATTGTCACGCTACATGGGACACGTCACACCCTCCGGCACTCATTACTACCTCCAGTTCACGGAACAGTTGCAGTGCGTCGCCAGCGACCGTTTCCGACGACATATTGCGGGCTCACTGTTCGCCTCGGCTGACCCAGCCGCCGCGCGCAAGGGAGGTGTTCGATGAAACGCACCGAGACCGAGATTTTGTCGGCGGCAGTGAAGGGCTTTTTAGGCGATTACCTGCCGCAGCAGCGCGCTTGCAGTCCGCATACGATCCTCAGCTACCGGGACAGCTTGAAGTTGCTCCTTCAGTTTGCCGCCGGAAGCAAACGCCCGTTGACCGGACTCACCGTGGAGCATCTCAGTCCGCAGCTCGTCACGGCATTCCTTGACCACTTGGAAAGCCGGCGCGGCAACCAAGCCGCGACACGCAATGTCCGCCTGACCGCCATTCACAGCTTCTTCGAGTATCTAGGGCGCGAGCATCCGGAGCATTTGTTGCAGGCCCAACGTGTCTTGAGCGTTCCCTTCAAACGGACGACGCAACGCACAGTCGATTACCTCGACGCCGATGAACTGCGCCGGGTCTTGGAGGCGGTGGATCGGTCCACCCTCCTGGGCCGACGCGATTATTTGCTGTTGACCGTCCTGTTCAACACGGGGGCCCGCGTGCAGGAGATTGTTTCATTAAACACCACCGATCTGCGGTTGATCCCGCCCCCGTCCATCAAGTTCCTCGCCAAAGGAAGAAAAGAGCGCATCTGTCCCCTGTGGCCGGAAACGGCAAAACTGATCAAGCAGTTCTGTCACGAAACAGGGTTGGCGCTGGATGAACCCAAGCCGTTGTTTTGCAACCGTCAGGGCGGGCGACTCACCCGTTTCGGCGCACGGCTCATTGTTCAGCGTCACGCTCGGCAGGCCGCCAACACGTGTTCGGCGTTGGCGAAGAAACGCATTCATCCCCACGTTTTGCGGCATAGCACGGCGGTGCATTTGCTCAAAGCCGGAGTGGATTTGAGCACGATTGCCCACTGGCTCGGACACGCGAGCATCAACACCACTCACAAATACTTGGCGTTGGATTTGGAGGCCAAGCGGGCGGCGCTGGCCGCCGCTGGTCCTGTTGTCGCCCAGGCCGCCAGAGCGGCGCGCCGGCGGGTGAGCGAAAACCTCATTCAATGGCTTGAGTCGCTGTAAAGTTGAAACAAAAAAGCACTTCAGAAATGTTGAGTAGAGGAGATGGCGCAGCCGGTGAAATCAGCCTCGGCTGCCCCAACTCAACATTTCTGCGTACTCAACATTCCGCCAACGGCTTGGCTTCTAAGGCTTCACGCTGGAGCAACTCACTGCCGGAGGAGTTTTGCAAAGGCATGAAGGAATCGTAACAGGAGATCACCATGCAGACGAACAACAAGGAAATTCGACTCGCGCTAACACGGCAGGAAACGGCCAAAGCCCTGGGCGTAAATCCGATCACGGTTGACCGACTTGTTGCCCGTGGATTACTGCGACCCTGTCGCGCACTGCGGCGACCACTGTTTCCACTCCCCGAGATCGAACGATTCTTGAAAGAAACGAGTGCTGAATAACGGCCCTTCACTCCGCGCTGCTCGTTGGTCTCGTTCGCTTACTTGACGGCCGCCATCGGCACTAGATTTTCGGGGTCGGCTGCGAATGCGCCCCAGTTCATACGTTTGGCCATCGCTGCGCTGTGTTCGTTGCGCAGATGGCCATACGTGCGGGCGACCAAGACGCCACCGTCTTTGTGGCCCAGCCAACTCGCGATGACTTTGAAATCAATCCCGGCCTCAATGGCATTGGAACAAAAAAAGTGTCGGCAGGTGTGGTGTCCGTATTGCGGTAGCCCCAGCTTCTTGCAGGCGCTCTCAATGGCTTTCTTGGCCGAGTCGATCGGGATAATACGCTCGTCCGGCTTCGGCGGTGCTGGCCGGCGTGCCTGTATTTCCCGCAAGAAATTCTCCAGCGCCGGAAAGAGCGGCACGACGCGCGGCTCGTGATTCTTGGATCGGGTGACGGTATACACCTTCAATTCAAAGTCCACATCTCGCCAGAACATCGGTGGCTTGGAGTATTTGGCATCGCCAACGATCTCCCCTTTGCGACAGCCGGAGTAGGCGAGCAATTCGGCCAAGTCCGCCGAATCCTTCCCACCGTTGGCGCGCATCGCCTCCAATATCTTCCGGAATTGGTCCTTGGTTGGAATGGTGATCGGCTTCTTATGCGGTTTGCACCGTTTGATCTTGCGGGCGGGGTTCTCCATGAGGATGCCATGTTCCGCGCCGTAGTCCAGGATGCGCCGCAGGGTTTCGAGCTCGTAGTTGAACGTGCGGGCGGAGCAGGTATCCCGGCGGGCCATTGCCCACTGCTCCAACGTGCGCAAGGTGACGTTACGGACGGTCAATCCGCTGAGGTGTTGGTTGAGGTTTCTAATCACCCCAAGCATTCGGTCGCGGCTGCTCGCCTCCATCGTGCCGCCGGCAATCTCAATCCATCGCTTTGCCAGACCGCCGATCAACTCTCTGCTTTTGGTGTGGTATTCGGCAAACGGCAGATTTTTGGCGCTGTCGCTATTCAGCCGCTCAACCTTCTGGCGATGTACCTCCCGTCGACGCTTGGCAAGTTCGGGATCGGTTGTCTTGAGGCTGCGCTTGACTTGCTTGCCATCGCGTTGGAAAATCGCATAGTATACGTCGGTGCGGCTTGAACGATAAAGGCAGTCGCCAACATGAATGAGTTTTTGATGCTTGCGGGTCGTTGGGGTGGCTTTCATGGTGAATACATCCTAACCATTGCAACAAACCATTGCAACATAAAAATATGACACTGTTAATAGTCATAGAAGCCAATAAAATAAAGGGTTGCGCCTGTAGCTCAGTTGGATAGAGCATCGGATTTCTAATCCGGCGGTCGCGTGTTCGAATCACGCCAGGCGCGCCAGACCGGCGGGACGACAATATGAAATTTAACATTTTCTCGATAAATCATCTCCTCGGGATCGGGCTGCTAGTGGCGGTCACGGGTTGTGCCGATTGGCGCTCCCGCGCGCCATCGAACGCGGGGAGCTCAACGGCGGCGAGTCAGCCGCCGATCCAGTTTGGCGCTGCGCCGGCACGCATTACGTCCATTAATCAGACCTACCGCTTTGCGGTTCTCGATTTCAGTTCCCGGGCGATGCCGTCCATTGGCACGCGGCTCAGTGTATACCGGGGCGAACAGCGGGTTGGCGCGGTACAACTGACCGAGCCGGTCCGCTCGCGATTCGCGACCGCTGATATTCTGGAGGGGGAATTGCGCGTGGGCGATGAGGCGCGGTAAGTCATGGCCATCTGCACTGTCCCAGAAGCGCGCACCCAGGTCCTTTCGGCCGTGCATCCCCTGGCGCCGCGCAAGGAATCCCTCGCTCGCGCATTCGGGTGTGTGCTGGTTGCCGACCTTGTTGCACCAATCAGTCTGCCCGGGTGGGATAACAGTGCTGTGGACGGATACGCGTTGCGGGCGGGCGATGTGTCGAGTGCAGGCGAGAACAACTTCATTCATCTCCGTGTGGTCAGCAAGGTTCCAGCCGGTAAGTCGTCATCCGCTCGCGTTGAACCCCAGTCGTGTGCCCGCATCTTTACCGGCGCGCCGATCCCAGACGGGGCGGATGCAGTGGTGATGCAGGAGCAGACTCGGTTACACACCGAAGGGTATGTCGCGGTGCTGGAGCCGGTTGATCTCGGCGAGAACATCCGTCGCGCTGGCGAGGACGTTTCAGCAGGTACGGTAGCGCTGCATGCCGGCACGCAGCTCGGCCCGGCGCAAATAGGTTTGGCGGCCGCGCTTGGTGTCACGGAATTGACGGTGCATCCGCGACCTCGGGTGGGTGTGCTTGTGACGGGGGCGGAGTTGGTTGAACCGGGTCGCGAACTGCAAGCCGGTCAGATTTACGACGCGAACAGTTTTGTCCTGACCGGCTATTTACGAGAGGCCGGCTGCGAGCCGGTAGAACTCGGCATCGCCGACGACACCAAAGAGGATTTGCACGAGAAGATCGATTACGCCCTCACAGAATGCGATGCCCTGATCACGGTCGGCGGCGTCTCGGTGGGCGAGTACGATCTTGTGAAGGACGTGCTCACGGAGCTGGGTTGCGAACAGCAGTTCTGGAAGGTGGCCATGCGTCCGGGCAAGCCCTTCGTATTCGCCACCCGGGGGGAGAAGGTGGTGTTTGGCCTTCCCGGCAATCCTGTGAGCGCCACGGTCACGTTTCTGATTTTGGTGCGGCCGGCGCTCTTGAAGCTGCGCGGCTTAAGCCTGTTGGATTTACCGACAGTCGAGGCAGAGGCTGCAGAAGATTTTGTGAATCGCGGCGACCGATCGCATTTCATGCGAGCCAAGCTTTTTCAGGAGCAACGACGGTGGCTGGCCAAACCGCTGCCGTGTCAGGGCTCACACGTCATCTCCTCGATTGCGCACGCGGACTGTCTGGTTGAAGTGCCTGAAGCCAGCACGATTCCACGCGGCGCAAGAGTCCGCGCCTTGGTGATCAGCTAACAGACTACCTCGAAAGAATCCGGGCAGACTGTTCCCAGCCCGCCCATTTCTTTTCTGCGATTATCCGGAAATCATTGAGTTGCGAGTGGCCGTAAGGAAGTGAAAGAAGTAGCCGCTCGTCCCTTCTGCTGCCGTTCCAGAACTCGAAGGTAGTCCCGCGATATGGTTGGGGAACATCTATCATACCATTTCTCACAGACTGTCGGAACAATGAGTCAGGGCGTAACGTTTGCTTGAGTGTGGAGCCAGTGATGCACCAGCGATAGCACGCGGGCGGGCGTTTCCCAGAACGGACGCAGCGTTGCTGTCAGCGTCGCTTCCAAAGCGTCCAAGCTGGCATGGTGTTGATTGCAGGTGGCGTCCTGCACTTGATCCCAGAGTCCCTCAATGGGATTCAGTTCTGGACTGTAGGGCGGCAACGGCAGCAGATGAATCCGTTCGGGCAGACCGGCATCGCTCGCGCGCGAGTGAAAGCCCGCCTGATCCCAGATCACCACATGCTCGGCGTAGGGATCGCTAGCGGCGATTTGCTGGAGAAAGTCCCGGCTGAAAGCCAGATTCACCGACGGCATGAAACGGAACTGGGCGTCGCCCTCCAGCACTTCCAACGCCCCATAGACATACTCCCATTCATACCGCTGTTGTTGCGGGATCACGACCCGCTGGCCGCGCAGGGCCCAACACCGCCGGCTCTGTGTATGCAGACCAAAGCGGCTTTCATCGGCCACCCAAATCTTGACCGGCTTGTCCTTGGGCAAGGTCAGTTTTTCAAGCCTTTGTTCCAGTTCGGCGCGGAAGGCGGCGACGGCCGGCGGGTTCTGCAAGACGTGCGCCGGGCGCGGAACCCGCAGCGCGCCGTTGGCTTTTCCCAACCACCGATAAATAGATTTGGCCGCCCGTTCAATCCCGTGGGCTTCTTTCAGCCAGGCCGCCACCTGTCCAGCCGTGCGCCAGCGACCAGACTTCAACCCCGCCACCAGTTCCCGCTGCACCTGGGGTTGTCCGATCGGACTGGTGGAACCCGGCGGCGTCTCCCGCCGTAACAGTTCGGCGATTCCGCCCGCCAGAAACTTGTTCAGCCAGAGCGCAAAGGTACTGGGCGAGCAGCCCACGATTTGCGCGATGTCGCGATAACCGTGTCGACCGGTGGTGGCCAGCAGGATCGCTTGCAGGCGTTGCCGGTGGCGAACCTCATCCGCCGCCTTGAATCGTTTCTCCAGCTCGGCTTTGAGGGCTGGCTGGACCGTCAGTTTGAGATGTGCACGTGCCATGTTCCGGTCATCGCACACCCCGGTCAGATAATCAACCACATTGTTATGATTATCGCAGAGATGTGGTATCATTTGCTGCTAGAGCGGCTGCTCATTGTTTCTCGGGCAGTGTGGTTCTACGCAATGAACTGGTTTGGCCGACGAACTTGACGTTCAGTTAGGAAACGCCATTCGGTGCAAGTCATCCATCACACCGGCCGCCATCGCCTGACCCGTTGAGCCTTGAGCGTCAAAGGCAGAGGAGTGCTTTTACCCCGCTGCAATTCCAGTCGGTTCGAGTCCAGGCGAGGCAGACAGTCTCCAAGTCACCGCTACTGGCTCGGGGTCGTAGCGGTTTCTTCGGTGGAGGGAACAACCGGTTCAGGCGCCTTGGTCAGTTGAAATTGAATGGGGATATCCACAGGAGTCGAAACAGCAATGCCGGCTACTTTTCGTGGTTCGACCTCCCATTTTCTCACAGCTCGTAACGCTGATTGATCCAGCAGAGTGTGACCGGAGCTTTCCTTCACGTCGAGATTCAAGATCTTGCCGTCGGTTCCGATCAGCGCGCGAATGAGAACCGTTCCCTCCTGGCGCATCTTACGGGCTCCGTATGGATACTCGGGGTCGGCACCCTTTCGCCGGTAAACGTTGCCAAATCGCTTTCCGCCACCACCGCCGCCGCCACCGCCGGGTTTGCTGCCGGGCTGGCCGGTGCCGGGGCGGCCATGCTCGAGCAGGAAACGAATGGCGCGCTCGGCTTCTTCGGCAGACATCTTTTGAGTGCTGTAGACCGACGACTCGTACTGCACCTGAATCTTCGGCAGATCGGGTTTCTTCTCCACCACCTCGGCGTCCGGTTCGGGGATGTCGTCCGGTCTGGGCTCTTCGGCCATCGCCTCTTCTTCTGTGGGCGGCTCCGGTAACGATTCGCCCAGTTGCGGCGGTGGTGGAGGCGGAGGCGGAGGAGGAGGAGGCTCTTGCAGTTCGCCAGTGCCTTCGCCCGGCGGGCCGGGGGCCAGGTCTACCGTGCCGAAGCCTTCATCACCAATGCTCACGGGCTGCAGGCTGAAGTGTCCAAATAGAATGGCCGCGTGCAGGCCGAGGGCGAGGATGAAGCTGAGCAGTTGGGTGAGGAATGGGTTCTCGCGGTACACAGCGTTGTGCCCTGGGACGGATTACTTCTTCTTCAATTGCTCTTTCTTCGTTTGAATCGCCACTTTAGTGATGCCAAGTTTCCGGGCTTCGTCAAGGACGGCCACCACATTTCCGAAGATGGCGTTCTCGTCGCCATTGATGAAGACTTTGGGCTCGGCGTAGGTTTCCTTCAGCGACTTGAGATACAGCGTGAGTTGGTCCGGCTCGATCTTCTCTTTGTTGTAATAGATCTCGCCCTGGTCAGTGATGCTGATTGTCGCGTAGTCCTTGAGTTCCTGCGAAGAGCTGGTGCTCGCCACCGGGACGTTGACCTGTACGCCTTGGTTCTTGACCATGCTAAGCGACACCATAAGGAAGGTCGCCAGCAGGAAGAACATGATGTCGATCAGCGGGATGATTTCAATCCGCGCCCGCTTGCGCGCGCTGGGAGACGGAACGTTCATGGCCGTATCGGGTTAATGACCGGCCCGTCCGCCGGCTGCCTGCGCTTGCGGCGTTGCGGTGCGTCCGCGGACTTCGCCGGAGCTGCCGATCAGCAGCTCCAATTGTTGTCCGCCATCTTGAATTTCGTTTCGCGCCTCCTCCAGCCGGGCGTTGAGGTAGTTGTAGGGGATCAACGCCGTAATGGCGATGCCGAGGCCGAACGCGGTGGCAATGAGCGCCTCCGCGATCCCGCCGGTAATCGCCACGGGGCTGCCGAGTTCCTGCGCACCGAGCAATCCAAACGCGTGAATCAACCCGGTCACTGTGCCGAGCAATCCCAGCAGTGGCGCGAGCGTGATGATGGTGTCCAATACCGGCAAGCCGCGGTTGAATCGCTGGAGCTCTTGATTAGCGGCGCGGAGAAAGGCGTTGGTCATGGATTTCTCGCGATGCGACAGCGCATACACGACAATCCGCGCCAGAAAATCGTTGCTGCCATTCCCCGCGGCGATCGCCCCGTCAATATTGCCGCGCTCGAGCTGCCCGAAGATGCTCTCAACGACATCGGGATCACGGCGCAAACGCTCGCGCACGCGGAAGATTGACCGTTCGATGACGGTGGCCAAGGCCACGACGGAGGTAACGAGCAGCGGCCACATGATAGGACCGCCTTTGAGGAATAGGTTGATCATGATCCAAACCTCTGTGAAGGATTGCTGCTGTTGACGCGCTTCGGGCGGTGCACAGCCGCGTAAACCACCAATTCTCGCCCAGAAGCGCTAGCAAAGTAGCGACCAAACTGCCAATAGTCTAGTTTTTTTCTCGCGCCGCACCCGGAATGAGTGTGAACAAGAGTGCTTTGGATGAACTGCCTCTCGGCGCAATGACAACAAGCTCTCCCAGCATGGCCGGACTGAATTTTCGTTGCTATCCCGGCGGGGCGGGGATATCCATCGTGCCGGATCTATGAAGTCTAGGTTGGTGTTCCTCTTGCTCGCGGTTGTATTGGTGCATTTCATCGGGTCTGTATGGGCGGTTGACCCGGTAACCGCACGCGTGTCTCGCGACCCCGCCACCGTGTTCGCACGCGTCCGCGTTCAGACGGATGCTGACCGGGAAACTGCCCGTCACCTCGGGCGAGTCGTTGAGGACTACGGGTCGTTTCTTGTCATCGCCCTCACTCCGGGGGCGAAGGCGGCCAACCGGCTTGATCTCGCGCCGCTGGAAACCACGATTCACATCCACAGTTTCCACTTCGATCCGCTTCGAGAGAATCCCGCTGCGCCGTATCGGACGATGGGCGGCTATCGTGATTCCGGCGCTGCGGATGACGACTATTATCTCGTACAGTTCGCTGCGCCCGTGCGCGATGAATGGCTCGACGATGTGCGCACGGCGGGCGGCGATGTCATCCAGTACGTGCCTCACCAAGCGTTCCTCGTGCGGGCGAGTCCGTCCGCGATTGCCGCCATTGATCAACTGCCGACGGTTCGATGGACGGGTCTGTACCAACCGGTCCACCGCCTGCCACGGGAGTTGATGTGGAGTTTTGGCGGCGCGGGACAACCGCTAGCCGGTCGCGCCATTTACGACGTGGCGGTATTCAAGCGTGCCGACCGTGCCGCCGTGCGCCGCGGCGGCACTGTCCGACGCGAGATCACGCTGCCAGCGAACTATTTCGATGTGCTGCGCATGGAACTCGACCCGGCCGCGGTCAAAGCACTGGCGCAACTGCCGGATGTCGCAACGATCGACCCCTACGTCGCCCCTGAGAAAGAGGACGAACGCGCGGCACACATCGTCGCTGGCAACTATACCAGCCAAACCTCCATCGCCGGCCCCGGCTACGACTCGCTCGCACAGTTTGGCGTCGACGGGACGAACGTGACGGTTTCTGTGGTGGACGATGGCGTTGGCATACCGGGCGACAGTGGTTTCTACATCACCGCCAGTAACGCAACTAACGGCCCACTACGGGGCGCAACCGCTGGTGCGGACGGACACGGCCACCTCAATGCGACGATCATTGCCGGCAGTTCACCGTTCTCCGTGCTCGATCCGACAGGACACAACTACGCGCTCGGCGTCTCACGGCGCGCCTGCATCGTCAACATCCCGTTGTTGCGCTCGGGTTACACCGGCGTCGAAGCCGACACCGTCAACGACACTGTCACCACATCCGGTCCGAACGGCGTGAAAGGCTCGATCTCCAACAACTCGTGGGGATCGGGCGTCAACGGCAACGCCTACGATTCGTTCGCCGCCGAGTATGACGGCTACGTGCAGGACGCTTCCGCCGCCGGCACGATTGATCCGCTCTGCATCGTCTTCTCCGCCGGCAACTCCGGCACCAGTGGGCTGACCCGGCCGAAAGTCGCCAAGAACGTCATCTCCGTCGCCAACTCCGAGAACCTGCGCGCAGAATTATATACCAGCGCAAACAACATCGACCAGATTGAAAGTTCATCGAGCCGCGGCCCGGCCGCCGATGGCCGCGTCAAGCCCGACATCACCGCGCCGGGCACCGCGATTGCCGGCGGTCGCTCGGGAACGGACGCGTTGTTCGGCAACATCGACGCGGCACACCGTTGGAGCGTCGGCACTTCGCACGCCGCACCGCAAGTAGCCGGCGCGGCGGCACTGTTCACACAGTTCTGGAAAAACACACACGCCGGCACCAACCCCAGCCCGGCAATCATCAAGGCGGCGCTTATCAACAGCGCGGTGGACATGAACAGCACCACATCGACCGCCCCAATCCCCAACGGCGACGAAGGTTGGGGGCGCATTAACCTCAAGAACGTCCTCAACACCGGTGTGCCGATCCAGTACATCGACCAGACGGTGGCCATGGCCACTGTCGGCGATCAATACACTTTCAACGGAGTCACAGCGATCACTTCGCGACCCGTGCGCGTATCGCTAGTGTGGACCGATCCGCCCGGCATTAGCGACCCCGCGTTGGTCAACAACCTCGACCTCGAAGTCACCGTCGGCGGCATCACATACAAAGGTAATGCGTTCTCCAGCGGTGTTTCCGTCAGCGGGGGCGCGGCGGACACGATCAACAATGTCGAAAACGTCTTCCTGCCCGTCGTCATCGCCGCCGGCACACCGCTCACGGTGGTCGTGCGCGCCGCCGCGCTCAACGGCAACGGCATCCTCGGCAACGCCGACGCGACTGACCAGCATTTCGCGCTCGTCGTCTTCAACGCCGACGAGGCGACCGGCCCCATCGTCGCCGCTGCAGGCGAAACCCTCACGGGCGAGAACTGCGCGCCCGGCAACGGCGCCATCGATCCCGGCGAGATGGTCACCGTGTCTCTTGCGCTGAAAAACACCGGCACTGCCAACGCTTCCAATGTCGTCGCGACACTTCAGTCCACCGGCGGCACGCAAACCTACGGGCTGCTGAACACCAACGGCGTCGCCGTGTCGCGTCCGTTCAGCTTCACCGCAGCCGGCGCGTGCGGTTCGAACTTTGTGGCGACGCTGCAGTTGCAGGATGGAACGAACAACCTCGGCAGCGTGAACTACAACTTCGTCCTCGGCTCAAACGCCGCGACGACGAACACGTTTGCTAACAGCGCTACGATTACCATCCCCGCAAACGGCAACAGCGGCGCCGCCTCGCCGTACCCATCCACGATCAGTGTCGCGGCGTTGTCGGGTACACTCAGCAAGGTGACGGTGACGCTCACGAACATCAACCACGCCGCCCCCGATGATATGGACGTGTTGTTGGTCGGGCCGGGCGGACAAAGTGTCGTACTGATGTCCGACGCCGGCGGCGCGTCCGCGCTGGCCAACGTTACGTTGACGTTTGACGATGCCGCCCCCGCGTCGTTGCCGGATGCGACGGCCATCGCGTCTGGCGTGTACAAACCAACGAATATCGGCGCGGGCGATTCCTTCCCGTCGCCGGCCTCCACGAACTTTCTGGGCGCAGCCTTGTCCATATTCAACGGCACTGACCCCAACGGCACTTGGTCGCTATACGTCGTTGACGATGCCAACCCCAACAAAGGCTCGATCGCGCAAGGCTGGAAACTCGCGCTTGTTACGACGATCAGTTCATGCTGCTCCAGCACGGCCAACCAACCACCCGTCGTCACCAACGCCTTCGTCACACCCTCGGCGCCGAACACGACGCAGAACCTCAGCGCGTTCGTCTTTGCGAGCGACCCCAACAGCAATCCGGTTACCTTCGCGTATCAGTGGCAAGACTCGACGAACAGTGTGGCGTTCGCCAATCTCGCCGGTCAGACGGCGAGTACGTTACTTTCCAACGTGACGGTGGCCGGCAACTACTACCGCTTCATCGTCACCCCCAACGACGGGCTGACCAACGGCGCGCCGGTCACGACCATGGCAGTGCAGGCGGCGCTCGATTCCGATAGCGACGGGCTGAACGACGACTGGGAGATCACCCACTTCGGCTCGCTCGCCGCGCAGAGCGGCACCAACGATCCCGACGGCGACGGATTTGATAATGCGCAGGAATTCTTTGCCGGCACCGACCCGAATAACGCCGCCAGCTTGCCGCTGATCACGGCAATCACGCCGAGTGGGTCGGATGTTCTCATCACTTTCAGTTCCGTGGCCGGCAAATCGTACACTGTCGAGCGCGCGACAGATCTCGTCCCCATGAGTTGGAGTCCAGTGACCAACGTGACCGCGACCGGCAGCTCCTCGCAAATCACCGACGCCGGCGCGGCAGCGTTGTCGCAGCGGTTCTACCGGGTCCACGTGTTGCCGTAGTACTTGTATCGGCTGCTGGCAACGCCTAGATTGCGCGGGTCGCCACGATGCAAAAACTCATCTTCGCCATCCTGCTTGCGTTGCGGACTGCCACCGCAGCCGGCGCGTCGCCGACTCTCGACTGGAGGCTGGTCGCGAACAACCTGACCAATCTCACCGTAATCGCTCAGCCCGGTGACGGCTCGGGCCGGCTGTTCTTCGTCCAGCAGACCGGCCAGATTCGGGTCTGCGACGGTACGCAGGTTTTGGCCGCGAACTTTCTCGATATCAGATCGCTGATTTCGGTTAGCAGTGAACGGGGACTGTTGGGTTTGGCGTTCAGCCCCGGCTATGCGACCAACCCGTTGTTCTATGTCTACTACACCCGCGCCGGCGACGGTGCGTTGACCATCGCGCGGTACAGCGCATCCACCAATCCCGATGTCGCCAATACTAACGGCACCGTCCTGTTGACCATCCCGCACAGTGCGGCTCAGAATCACAACGGCGGCAATCTCGCGTTTGGGACGGACGGTTACCTGTACACCGGTACGGGCGACGGCGGTGGCTCGTGCGACAGCACCGGCAACAACGCGCAAAACCTCGGCTCGTTGCTCGGCAAGCTGCTGCGCCTGGACGTCAGCAACGTCTCCACCACCTACACCATTCCGCCGAGCAATCCGTTCGTGAGTACCAACGGCGCACGACCGGAGATTTGGGCGTACGGCCTCCGCAATCCGTGGCGGTTCAGCTTCGACCACGTGACCGGTGATCTCTTCATCGGGGACGTGGGACAAAGCCAACGTGAGGAGGTTGACTTTCAAGCCGCCGGCAGCGCAGGCGGACAGAACTATGGCTGGCGGGTCTACGAAGGCTCGATCTTCAGCACCCAGAGTTGCCCCACCGTCACCGTCAGCAACATGCCGGCTGTCTTCCCCATTTTCGAATACGACCACACCGGCGGCCGGATTGCCATCGTCGGCGGCTACCGCTACCGGGGTGCTGCCATCCCGCCGTTGGTCGGCACGTATTTATATGCCGACGAAAAGGGTTCCGGCCCGATCTACGGGCCACCCAATCGGTCGCCGCCGTGTGGTCGTCGGCGCTGCTGACGAACACGCCCTTCACGATCGCGACATTCGGCGAAGACCAAAGCGGCGAGCTGTATTTCTCAAACTACGCCAACGGCACCGCTGGCGCCGTGTACCGCATCGTCTGGAAAGACACGGACGGCGACGGAATGCCTGATGACTCCGAGATTCTGGCTGGCACCGACCCGAACAACGCCGCCAGTTACTTGCGCATCACGGCCACTGGCCCGAGCAACTCAGATTGGGTGGTCACCTTCAGTTCTGTCCTCAGCAAGCTGTACCGGGTCGAACGGTGCGACGATTTGGCCACTGCGGCCTGGACGACCGCCACCAACAACGTCGCCGGCACCGGTGGCCTGGTCTCGATTGTTGATCCCGGCGCCGCGGCGCAACCGAACCGGTTCTACCGCGTGCGGCTCCTGCCCTAGCGTCAATGCCGTGAAGATAGGGTGAGGGAGGAATTGTTGTAAGTATTTGATGCAGAAAAAGATTCCGGTTTGTCCGGATTTGTGGTTGAAACTGGGGATGCACAACCAGCATCTTCCGATCAAGCGAGGACAGTTTGAATCTT
>CAZMKD010000018.1:0-1649 GCA_964566575.1 uncultured Verrucomicrobiota bacterium | reverse complement strand
ACTTAAATACGTTTCAATAGTACTTTCGGATAGGTGTTTTAATCCCATCCAATCCTTGAATTTTTGTAATATTTTTGTACCTTTTTTCCATAGTCGTTGCTATCATTGGGTTTTTTGGCTATTAGGCTTAGTTAGTAGTTAGCAGTAATACTACATTAGTGTTCCAAATAGAGTTTCTGCTTGTAAATCTTTTTCTTTTCTTTTTTCTCCTTCGCTTTTTAAAACAAATAATTTTTCGGTATTAGTTAATTTCTCTTTATGTATATTATTTCCACTTACAACTACTTCTTTGCTCCATATACAATCAAAATCTGTTGGTGCTTCATATTCACTAACAAAAATAATATGACCTTCATTAACTTTTTCTCTGCACCAATCCCAAAAATCTGAATGAATTATTTTGTTTTCACCAATATAAGGTCTTGAACCTTTGTATGGTGGGTCGCAATAAATTAAACTATTTGGTGGTATTATCATATCCTTGTAATCACCACAAAAAAATTCAATATTTATTAGGTTTGGTTGTTGCTTTATTACATTGTTATATGCTTCTAAATCGTATTTTCTTGTACCTGTATTATCTCGTCTAAATGAACCAAACCAAATATTCCCAAATACTAATTGTGTACCAAAATAACCGACTAATTCTTTTGGATAGTTTTCCCGATTTTGTTTCACTTCGTTATAAAATTCATCACTTACCTCTATTGGTGGTTTCCATCCGTTTTTTAAAGCATTTAACAAAGCAACAACAAATTCATTTTTATCATTTCCTATTCTGTTACCATCTATTTTATCAATAGTGTTTGCCCCACCAACAAAAGGTTCAATCCAAGTTCTATCGCCTCTATATTCTAACATAATTGGTAGAATATATTTTGCTATTTTATTTTTACTTCCTAAATACTTCATAATTTTATTTTAATATTTTCCCCTCGCTCAAAAAAGAAAAGAAAAAGGTTCAGTTCTCCGAATGAGCATTTGTGGTTTAAATCCGTACTACTGCTAACACGTGGTATAGCACATTAAAACGATGCCATACCACCATCCGTTATAAAACATTGCCATAAGTCTTTTCTGCCCAAAATTTTGTGAAAGTTAAAGCAGCGTTATAAAATGTATTTGCATCTTTTGAATAATTTACGTCATTATAAAAGTCCTCGTTCCTTTCACAAAATTCAATTAAATCCTGCAATGGCAACGATTTTATAACAACGGGTTTAATTCCATTGCTTAGTTCATATTCTTCAATTAACTTTTTCGCTTCTAAATAATCTTTTTCCTGTATCATAATTTCATCTTTTTAAGTCGCAACGAGAATAAACCCGTGAACCGTTATATTCAATTGCCTCCCACCGCACCTGTGGGTATATAGCATTGTTTAAAACAAACCATTGTTCAGTCGTTTTTCAATTATATCACAATACTCTTTACTTATTTCGCTACCAATATAATTTCGGTTATTAAACTTCGCCATCTTTGCAGTAGTTCCGCTTCCCATAAAGCAGTCGTAAACTAAATCACCTTCATTACTCCAAGTAATTATATGGTCGTTTACTAATTGTTCGGGAAACATAGCAGGATGCAACCTATGGCTATTTCTTTTTTCGGGATAAATTTCCCAAATATTAAACCTTTGCCCATATTCA
>CAZMKD010000017.1:0-7252 GCA_964566575.1 uncultured Verrucomicrobiota bacterium | reverse complement strand
TCGAACGGCGATCCCGCACACGGTCGGTCAGTTGTTTCTGTTCGGGGACGGTCAAGATCAGTGATGGTGCGGAACGCGGCATGGAGGGAGTTTACACCGCCCACCAATACTATCAATCACTTATTGGACACTACACTAGCGCAACGGCTCGATCTTGAAAACCGTCTGGCCCTGCACGGCCAAGGCCCAGTCGGCCAGCAGTTCGTCCCGGTGAATTTCGATCCACGCTTGCACGAGTTTCATCTTGTTGGCCGGTAGCTCTCCGCCGAGCAGTTTGCCTTCGGGGATGGAGAGGAGCGCCTCTCGTTCCTGATAACGCGCATGGAGATGGGGTCGTTTGTGTTTGCCCTGATCCATGTAATAGAGGCTCACGATGATGCCGTAGAACATGGAGACTTGTCCACCGAAACCTTGGTGTAGGCGGAAGCGTGGCTCTCCGTCGGCTCACTGATGCCGGCCAAGAATCAAACTGGCGTTGATGCCGCCGAAACCGAAGCTGTTCGACAAGACGTAGTCCACGCGCGCCCTTCGCCCGACCTTCGGAATACAATCCAAGTCGTTGTCTGGCTTTTCCAGATTCAACGTCGGCGGCAAATACTCGCGCTCGATGGCCAGACAACAAATCGCAGCTTCGATCGCACCGGACGCGCCAAGCGCGTGGGCGTGAAACGGCTTTGTCGAACTGACCGGCACCCGGTCACCGAACACCTGCCGGATTGCCAACGCTTCCGCCTTGTCGCCGAGCGGCGTGCCGGTGGCATGGGCGTTAATGTAGCCGATGGCGTCCGGGGCGAGTTGCGCGTCCGCCAGCGCACCGCGAATGCAGCGCACAGCGACGGACGCATCCGGGCGGGGCGCGAGCATGTGATAGGCGTCGTTGTTGCAAGCGTAGCCGAGGACTTCGGCGTAAATGTGCGCGCCGCGGGCGAGCGCGTGGTCGCGTTCTTCCATCACCAACATCGCCGCGCCTTCGCCCATCACGAAACCATCGCGCTCAGCGTCGAACGACCGGCAGCCACGCGTGCTCAGCGCGTGCAGAATGTCGAACGCGCCGAAGGACAGCGGCGCGAGCGGCGCTTCGGCGGCGCCGGCAATCATCGCCGTCGCCTGGCCGTTGCGAAGATACCGAAACGCATCGCCGAGCGCGATGGCCCCGGAAGCGCAACTGTTCGAATTGGTGTTGCCGCAACCGGTCAGCCCGAATTCGATGGCGATGTGCGAACCGCCCGAGCCGCCGAACACCAGAAACGCCAGCGCCGGATTCACCGCGCGCAGTCCTTGCCGAAGAAACAATTCGTGTTGGTGCTCCGCCAATGCCACGCCGCCCAGTGCGGTGCCGGTGCACACGCCCATCTCCCGCGATGGTTTCAACGCGGCGTCGTCCAACGCCATCTTCGCGGCCACGAGCGAGAATTGCGCGAACCGGTCGAGCCGCTTGACGCGCCGCGCCTCGAAATAACCTAGCGGATCAAAGTCGGTCACCTCGCCGGCAATCTGCGAACTGAATTGTGACGCGTCGAACCGCGTGAGCGAACGGATTCCGGACTCGCCGCGCAGAATGCCTTGCCACAGCCCTTCCTTGCCGGTGCCGATGCACGTAATCGCTCCGATGCCGGTGATGACGACGCGTTTCATGGTTTTGGAGTGCGCTGGCTTGACAGCGCTTTGCCGTTCTCCGAAAGCGGCGGCAAGTCGCCGCACTCCAAATGACGTTTGAACGCCGCCAATGTTCGCGAGGCCACCGGTTCAATGAAGTGCCGCGCGAGAAAACTACCGTACCAGCGATTTAGTTCGTGCGAGATGCGAACAAGAACGCCGTCCTCCGTTTGGGTGAATGTCCACTTCACATCCATGCCCCGCGTGAACGCTTTCAGATGGTGGAATCGCAGTTCGCCGTCGGCGACTTCAAATCGTGAGGTCCATCGAATCGGCAACCAACCGCGCCGGGCAGCCATCTGCACAATCATGGAATTGCCGTTGCGTTCCAACACGCGAATCCACCGGTAATGTGGCAGCACGGTCGGCCAGCGTTCGATATCCGAGGTCGCAGCGTAAATGGCCGGCAATGGGGCGCGGATGAGAATGGAGTTTTCGCAGTTCATTTGCGGCCGACGAGTGCCATCCGAAACATACGATGACGGTGAATCTCGAATTGTTCCAGCCCGGCACGCAGCGCGAGCGCGCGCAGTTCGGCGACCGTGAAGGCGCGTTCACAGGATGCCGGGGCATCGAAGCGGGCGATGGGATTGCTGATGATGGTGTGCGCCATGAGTTTGGCCAGCCAAGTCGCGACCCGATTGCGCCGCAGATCGTTGACGATGTAGCCGATGCGGGCAATCTCGTGGATGCGCCGCAGAATTGCAACCACATCGGCCTCGGCGAAGTGGTGGAGTGTCAGCGCACACAGCACGACATCGAAGCTGCCGGGCGGGTAGGGTAGGGCGAGGAGGTTGTGCTGCTCGAATCGGATGTTCGAATAACCGGCGGATCGCTCACGGGCGATTTGCAGAATCTCCGGGTTGCTGTCGACGGCGGTGATTTCCAAGTGGCGCAGCAGGGCACGCGGAATGTCGCCGCCGCCGGTGGCAAGGTCCAGAACGGTACGCGGACGGAACTCAGAAAGATAACGGAGCGGAATGGCGTGGCCACCGAGTCGGCGATTGATGTGTTCCAGGACCGTAAGATCGTCGCGCAACAGCGCGAGGTCTTGTCCCGGCCGATCCATCATTTCCGGCACGGCCGGATCAAAGTGTCTCATCGCAGACACAATACTGCAACCATCCGCCCGGTGTTTCCCTTTTCAGCGCGATAAGAGAAATACCGGTCGAGATGGCAGGCGGTGCACATGCGCGGGTTGTGAATCTCAGAGATGCCGGCGTCACGCAGTTGCGCTTCGATGCCGGACCAGAGGTCCATTTCGTAATGACACGGGCCGATGCTTGGACCGATGAATGCGAGACAGTCTTGCGCACGCATCTGCTGCAGCGTTGCGCCAACGACGTTGGCCAGCGTGCCTTTCTTGCCGGAGTGAATCAGCGCGATGGCTGGTGTTCTGCGGTCAACAATGAAGACCGGAGCGCAGTCGGCGCAGCGAATGACGAGCGCCAGATTGCGCTGCCGGGTCACTAACGCGTCCACGCCGGAAACGTTGCCGGGATGCTCGACGATGGCGAACCGGTTGCCGTGTGGTTGTTCGGCTCTGGCGAAACTGGGAATGCCGAGTGACCGGACAACCGCGGCCTCGAAGCTTTCCGAGCGCGTGTCATCCGTGGGATCGCGCCGCGTGAACGCGTGGGTAATGACGCGAAGTTGTGCGAGCGGAGCAAAAGTCTCGAACTGCATACGTCACGGCGCGGTGGTGACCGTGTTCCCGGTGGCACGGTCGAGGGCGGCGAGGGCGACGTTATAATCGTAGAGCGACTGGACTTCGTTGGAGCGGGCTTCCGTGAGAGCGGTCTGGGCGCTGAGGACTTCGAGCTGTGTGCCGGTGCCGGCGCGGAAGCGCGCCTCGGCGAGTCGGATACTTTCCTCGGCTTGCTCGACGGTTTTCTTTTGGGCTTCGAGAAGTTCGAGCGCTTGGAGGTAGTCAGAGTAGGCTTGCCGGACTTCGAGTTCGATGCTGCGGCGCGTGTCGGCAAGGTCGTACCCGGCCTGAGACTGCTTGGCGCGGGCTTGGGTGACCTTGCCGCGGGTGAGCATGCCGTCGAAGAGCGGCCAACTGGCGCGCACGCCGACCAGCCAGCCATTGACAGTCTCGTCCACTTCGTCGGAGAGCATCGAGTCGTAGAGCCGGTAGCCGGCGATGGCGGAGACCTCGGGCTTGTAGCCGGCCTTCGCGATTTTGATCTCTTCGGCCGAAGCCGCGGTGAGCTTTTCAGCCTGCCGGAGTTCGGGACGTCGGGCGATCGCGTTGGTCAGTGCGGCGGGCAAGTCCCACACGCGCAACTCGTAGGCCAATTGGCCTGTAAACTTGATCGGCGTGAACGTTTGCTGCACAGGCGCGTCGATGGCGAGCAATTTGACGAGCTCTTCCCGGGCGAGGCGCAGGTCATTCTGGGTACGAATGAGCGGCGGCTTGGCGTTGGCGAGTTCAACTTCGGCGCGCAACACGTCGAACCTCGGGACAGAGCCGACGTCAAAGCGGTGACGGGTGTCCTCGAGTTGTTGCGTGAGGAGCTTGATGGATTGTTCACGGACGATGACTTGCTGTTGCGCCAGCAGGATGGCGTAGAACGCCCGGCGCACGCTCAGAATCGTATCGGCAACAGTGCGCTGAAAGCCGAGCACGGCGTATTCGTCGCCGAGTTTGGCCGCGCGGATGCCGGCGGTGACGCGGCCGCCGGAATAAAGTAGTTGCCTGGCTTCGATGCGGGCGGTCCACGGGCGTTGCTGGTTGTTAAAAGAGACGGTGCCAGTCGCGCCGAGGCGGTCAATGCTGCCGGGGTCAATTTGGGTGTAGTCGCCGGAGGCAGTGAGGTGCGGGAGAATTTCGGAGCGCGCTTCGACGATGAATCCTTTGGTGCGGCGGATTTCCTGTTGAGCTTTGAGGATCGCCGGGTTTTGCATCAGCGCGAGGTCGAGGCACTCCTGGAGGTTGAGTTCGGACGGGCCGGTATTGGTTTGGGCGCCGGCGATGCTGGCGACAACCAACAGGCTGGCTATCGATAGGCTAAATCTTTTCATGGTTTGGCAGCGGGCTTGACCGCGGTTCGTTCCGGTAAGGCTTTCTCGAAGAGTTCCCGGCCGCAGCCGTACGATTTGATTGCGTTGTCGCGCGTCTGGCGGGCGAGCGGCAACTGTTTGGTTTCGGCGAAGACTTGAACCAAGCCGGCGTAGGCCACGCAGATGTGATTGTGGACCAGCGGGCAGTCGGCGTTGAGTTTGGGCGCGGACGTGTTCGGATCGACCGTCACCGCGCAATTGTCCCGGTCGATCTGCCGGTAAATCTCGGTGAGCAGGCGCAGCGCTTCTTGCCGGTTGCTGTCGAGCAGGAGGGTTTGCAGGAGCGCGATCGCGGCATCCTCGGCGCGGCCACCGGCAATAAAAACGGAGGCAATGCTCATGTAGGCGTCGGGATTGGTCGGCGCGAGGTGCCGCATGTACAGGTAGGCATTCAGGGCGTCTAGATTCTTGCCGAGGCGCGCCTCGGACAGGCCGAGATTCCAATAGATCTCATGGTTGCCGATGTTGGGGATGTCCTCCGGCTTGCGGCCGCGCTTCAGCTCTTTTTGCCGGTTGTCGTTGTTGAAGGCCTGGTCTAGGGGCACGGCACGCGCCAGCATATCGGCGGAGTTCTGATACCACGGCTGGCTGGCCGGTGTCAGGATCAAGGAACCGTCGGACCCGTGCTGCGCGAACAGATCGCCCTTGATCCGGTAGTACGCGCCCAGATGCAGGAAAACAATCTGGGTCTGGTCGGTGACCTTGACCGCTTTCTCGCCCTCCGAGATGATGCGATCCAGAAGTTCGCTGTATTTCTGGGGATCGGTTTCCTTGTCGAGCTTCTCGTACAGCGCATAGGCCAGCGACTTGTGAGTCTTGAAGCTGTTCGGACAAGCTTGGACCGCCTGCGTCCAGAGCGCCACGTCGTTTTTCCAGTCCTGGTTGCGGAACCAAGTCCGCGCGGAGCAAGCGATCACAATCACCACCAACACGCCCCGCGGGACGCCCTCCGACCAGATGCGTTGCACCCAGCCGGAATCGTTGAGTTCCGGGATCAAGCGCCGGCAAATGGCGTACACCGCGGTCACGACGCAGCCGGCATAGCCGATGGACGGTAGATACAGGAACCGCTCGGCCATGATACTGCCGATACACCACGTCGTGCGGTCAAACAACGACTGGCCGAACGTCGGATTCGGAATCAGGTTCGATGAGGGCAACAGCGTGCCGAAGAAAAACAGCACAAAGAAAAACACGGCTTTGTTGCGATGATAATTGCGGATGGCCACGAGGATGACGACGATCACGGCGGCCAGGGCGATCAGCGCCTTCGCGTCTTCCCACGTGCCGAACGACCATCTGACGATGCGGACTTGGTTGTACGAGTAGTCGCACGAAAGCGTCTGCGGCCAGAGCAGTAACCAGAAGTATTTTCCGATGACCTTAATGGCCGTCAGGCGCGCCGTCCAAAAATCGTAACCGATCAGCGGATTATCGACGAAGGGCTGCTCAGGTGGCCGGAGCCGGCCGAAGACCCATGACCGGACCAGGGACATCGACACCAGGGCCGGCATGAACGCCACGTAGCCTTTCCGGAAGAACTCCCAGAAATTCTTGCAAAGATTGATGAACCAGTTCGGATCACGGCGTTGTACCCGGTACGTCACGTCGTACAGTCCGGCCACCCCGATCACGACAATCGCGCTTTCCTTGCAGAACACTCCCACCAGCGTGATCAGCCCGGCCAAGGTCAGCCACCACACGCGCCCCCAGCGCCGACGGGTCGTGCTTTTCGCGTAACACAGGAACGCTCCTAGCACCGTCGCAGTAGCAAACAAATCGGAGCGCCCGATGATATTGGTGACCGATTCGGTCACGATCGGATGCGTGGCAAAGATCGCCCCCGCAAACATCGCCGGCCACAATTTCTCCATCAACACCAGCACCACGAAATACACCAACACCGCATTGGTCCAGTGGATGAAAAAATTGATCCAGTGATACCCGGTCGCGTTGTCGTGATTGCCGAGCACCGAGTAGTTGAACAGATACGACAGCGTCGTCAATGGCCGGTATAGCCCGCTGACCGCCTTTGGAAACCAGTAGTCTTCAACAAAGATCTGCCGGACGTTGTCCGCCTTGGTGTCGCGCAGCCGGGGGTCTTCGAGGATGATGAACTTGTTGTCGAGCGCGAAGCCCGTGTTGTGGAGGGTGTTGGCAAACGCAAACAGCACAATCGCACCAAGCACCGAAATCACCACCAGATGTCGCGCCAAGCCGATGGCCGGCCACAGCGCCGTCTTCGGCAACGACTCGGGCGGCGAAGTTGCCGCTTTCTTGCCCGTGCTTGGCTTGCGTTTGATGTTCATGTCTCGCCGGTTTTTCGCGGCCAACAACAGCGCAAAGTCTGTCAGCAGCCCGGCCCAAAGTCAAAAGAGTTTTGGGATTGTGCGGTGGTGCATTCAAAGTTGGACTTTTGCGTGCGGTCAAAGTTGGACACTACCTTGTGATCGGGTAATGCAGCAGCACTTCCGGCCGTTGGCCGTGCGCGGGGGGCGACACCAGCACACTGAGGTCGCCATTGGCGTGA
>CAZMKD010000016.1:0-7603 GCA_964566575.1 uncultured Verrucomicrobiota bacterium | reverse complement strand
CTGCGCAACCGCCGCCGCGCCTGCGAACTATTGGCGGTGTCACAGCACCTGTGCCGCTGTAGTGGCGACCTTTGGGTTGGTTGCCCGCTAAATCAACCACTTACGCTGCCGTCCCCCTCCAGTAGCGGAAGTCGGGTTAGGTCACCGGGCCAGACGAATGTCCATCCAAACCGCGAGGGAGAGCACGAGGCCGCGGGCGATGAATTTGTACTCGGGGGAAACGGCCAGCAGTGTCATGCCGTTGAGCAGGCTGGCCATCAGCAGCGCGCCGAACAGGACGCCCAACACGTTGCCGCGCCCGCCTTTGAGACTGACGCCGCCAATCACACACGCGGCGATCGCGTCGAGTTCCATCAACTCGCCGATCGTCGTAGTCGAGGCGCCGGTGTAGGAAGTTTGCATGAAGCCGGTAATCGCGACGATCGCGCCCATGATCGTGAACGCGCCGACCACGACCTTTTCGACGGGGATGCCGGAAATGACGGCGGCTTCCTCGTTCCCGCCGATAGCGTAAAGATACCGGCCAAACGGCGTGTGTGTCGTGAGCACATACACGACAAACGTGACTGCACCCAGAATTAACGCGGGAAGCGGAATGCCACGGAATTGGTTCGTCACGATCACGAACAGAAACACCACCTGCCCGGTCAGGAACAATTTGAGGAACGTCAGTTCCCCGTCTTCGACGGCGAAGCCATATTCTCTGCGTTGCCGATGGGAGCGCACGCGCGCCGCGACCAGCGCCGCGACGATGAGCGTGGCGAGCACGTAACCAAACGGTTTGGGGAGGTAGAACGTGGTGAGCAGCGAGTAGAGGTTGGTGCGGCCGCCTTGGGAGACCGGAATCGTCTCATTGTGGATCACCAGCCAGAATAACCCCTTGAACACCAGCAGCCCGCCGAGCGTGATAATGAATGCCGGGATGCGCTGTCGCACGATGAGGTTGCCCATGCCGAACCACACGAGCAAACCAATCACACCGGCGCACGCCATCGCCAGCGGCGCCGGCCAGTTGTGATGGAACACCAACACGCTCGCAATGCCACCGAGCAGGCCGACGCCGCTGCCGACCGACAGGTCGATGTGTCCGGGCAGAATGATCAGCAGCATCCCCATTGCGAGCGTCGCCGTGATTGCCAGTTCGGTCATCAGTAGCGAGAGGTTGCGCGCGCTCAAGAACTGCGGCGATATGACGGCGAAGAAACCGCAAATCGCAAGCAGCGCGAACCCCATTGAGAAGTCGCGCAAGCCCAACTTGGTTTCCGTGCCGGTCATACCAGTGCGACCTGTGACTGACCCATCGCGGCGGCCAGCAGTTTCTCCTGCGTCGCCTCGGCGCGCGTGAACTCGCCGCCGATTCGGCCTTCGTGCAGCATCAGGATGCGGTCGCTCATGCCTATCAGCTCCGGTAACTCACTGGACACGAGCACGACTGCTTTGCCGGCCTCGGTGAGTTGGTTGACGATCTCGTAGATTTCCAGCTTCGCGCCGACATCAATGCCGCGTGTCGGTTCGTCAAGGAAAATGACCAGCGGTTCGGTCATCAGCGCCTTGCCAACGACAACCTTCTGCTGGTTGCCGCCGGAGAGTTTGCCGACGACGGCCTCCATCGTGGGTGCTTTGACGCGGAGTGAAGTGAAGAAGTGATTATTGCGGCGAAACTCGAGGCGCGAGTCGATGAGCCAGCTGGTGATGAGGTTGATGAGCGAGGATAGCGAGAGGTTGAACGCAATGCTCTGGTCGAGCATCAAGCCGTACCGGCGGCGGTCTTCGCTGACGAGGACCTCGCCGCGGCGGATGATCTGCGCGGGCGTGCGGGCTTTCAGTTCCCGGCCGTCGAGAGTGACGCGGCCGCCCAGACGTTTGCCCCATGCGCCGAACAGATGCATAAGCAACTCGGTCCGGCCCGCACCCATCAAACCGCCGATGCCTAACACTTCGCCGGCACGCAGCGAGAAGCTGATATCGCGGTGAAACTCCTCGCCGGTATGCGGGTCAGCGGTACGAAGGTTTTTGACTTCGAGCACCGGGGCTCCGGTCTTGGCCGATCGGCGCGGGAATAACTCACTGATCTCGCGGCCGACCATGTGCTTGATGATCTCGGCCTTGTTCGTACGCGCGGCTTCGAGTGTGATGATGGATGCGCCGTCGCGCAACACAGTGATCCTGTCAGCGATGGCGAAAACTTCGTTGAGCTTATGCGAGATGTAAATGCAGGCGATGCCGCGCCGGCGCAGGTCGCGCAGTATGTCGAGCAGGATCAGTACTTCGTGTTCGGCCAGCGCCGCGGTCGGCTCGTCGAGGATGAGAATCTTCGAGTCTTTCGAGAGCGCTTTGACTATTTCGACAAGCTGCTTGTGGCCGACGCCGAGCGTCACGATCCGGGCAGCGGGATCGATGGCCAGCTTGAATTTTCCCAACAGCAGGCGCGCGTCCCGGTACACCTTCGGCCAGTCAATCAGTCCAACCGTCATCCGCGGCTCCGAGCCGAGAAAGATGTTTTCCGCCACGCTCATCTCGTCCACGAGCGCCAACTCTTGGTAGATGACCGCGATGCCAGCCTGCTCGGCGTCGGCCGGCGACCGGAACTGCGCGAGTTGTCCGTGGACGAACAGTTCGCCTTCGTATGAACCGTCTGGATGGATGCCGGACAGCAGCTTGATGAGTGTGGACTTGCCGGCGCCGTTCTCGCCGCACAGCGCGTGGATCTCACCGGCGCGCAGATCGAAGCTGACGTCCTTGAGCGCGACGACGCCCGGGAACTTCTTTGTTACGTTCTTGGCTTCGAGGATCACGGTTTCTGCGGACGCAGTTCGGCCGGCACGCCGCGGTACACGTCATCGAAGCTCTGGAAGCCGTCCTTGATCACCGTCTCGGCCATGTTTTCTCTGGTGACCGGCACGACATCGAGCAGAATCGTCGGCACACGGACTTGGCCGTTGTCAATGCTGCCGAGCGCGACGACCGGTTTGCCCTTAGCCAACTTGATGGCGACTTCGACGGCGGCGGGTGCGAGTTTCGAGATCGGTTTGTAAATCGTCATCGCTTGCATGCCATTGATGATGCGCTGACACGCGGCGAGTTCCGCGTCCTGGCCGGTCACCAACACCTTGCCGGCAAGTCCCTCTTCAGTCAGCGCTTGAATCGCGCCGCCGGCCGTGCCGTCGTTGGCGGCGACCACGGCGTCGAAGGTCGTGCCGACTTTGGTGATGGCGGCGTTCATGATCTTCTTAGCGTTCTCGGGCCGCCACTCATCCGCCCAGTCTTCATGGACAACGACGATCTTGCCGTCTTTGATGAGCGGGTTAAAGACTTTGTCCTGGCCTTCCTTGAACAAGCGCGCGTTGTTGTCGGTCTTCGCCCCGTAGATGCGCACGATGCGCATCGGCTGGTCCTTCGGCGCGCGCTCCACAACAAACTTTGCCTGCAACTCGCCGACACGGACGTTATCAAAGGTGATGTAGAGGTCGAGATCGCAATCGGTGGTCAGCCGGTCGTAGCTGATGACTGGGATGCCGGCCTCGTGGGCGAGCTTGACGCCCTTGGCCATCGCCGCGCCGTTGTGCGGGACGACAACGAGCACGTCCACGCGCCGGCTGATGAGCGCCTGCACGTCTTGTATCTGCCGCGCGTCGTCGCTATTGGCGGCTTGCACGAGCACGTCCGCGCCGAGTTCGCCGGCCCGTTTGATGAAGAACTCCCGATCGGCCTGCCAGCGGGATTCTTTGAGCGTGTCCATCGAGAAACCGATGAGCGGCTTGCGCTTTTCGATGGCGCTCACCACCCGTCCGCCCCCGCGGGCAATCACCAACCCGATAATGATGCTGAGTATGCAGGACAGGACGACGATAGTGATCCGGGATTTCATGAACTGAGCGAATTGCGTTCGGTTCTTGTCACGTGCCCCCCACGACGGCCTCGCAAGGATAATCGCGGTTCATCGGGGCGTCAATGCAAACAGCGACGGGCAACGCCTGCGGTTGGACGAAGCGGATGCCGTGCTCGGCGTTGATAGAGAAGATGCGCGTGTCGGTCCATGATGAAAATCTACACCGACACGACGCTGTTGCCGACAGCCGAGGCGAGAGCTACGGACCTATCTCAATCGCTCAAATTGAACTAAAAGCTTGCATCGACGAATGATCCGTCTGAGAGTTGGCTTGCATTAAGAGACTTGCTTGGGTTCGTATGCGAGAATTGCTGGAAAGAGTAGCCGGTTGTCTGGTCCGCGGGGGGATGGTCGTGTGCCTCCTCGCGCAGAGCGGCTGTGGACAAAGTTCGAAAAGTACGACGACCGAGTCTTCGACTAACACGCCTGAACCCCAGACCGTTTCGGCGAATCTTCCGCACACCTCCGAGCAGCCAGGCTTCAAACGGCACAAGACTAATTCGCCTCTTCGCGAAGTCTCGCTGTGGGAAACGAATTCAGCGGTCACATCCAAACCTAGTCCACGGACCGCTCCTCCAGCCGGAACATCAGCCTCGATGTCCACGATGACCGGCTCCTCAAGCGTCGCGCAGGGGTTACTGACTCGGTTGGCCCATCTCAATTTCAGCGGTGGCAAAATCTCTGCCGACCAAGCCAACGAGGTGAACCAGTTGTTGCAGCAATTGAGAGAACAGGGCACGGCGGCAATCCCCGCCATTCGGGAGTACCTGCAACAGAACCAGGATTTCAGTTTCGACGACTTTGCGGGTGGCAATCTCGTGAATTACGGAACGCTCCGGGTCGGTTTGATCGACGCGCTGCAACAGATTGGCGGCGCCGAGGCGATCCAACTGACCGTGGCCACGCTCCAACAGACCGCGGATCCTTTGGAGATTGTCTTGTTGAGTTCCTACCTTGAAAGTCAACAGCCGGGGCAGTTTCGTCAATTCGAGTTGGCGGCAGCGCAAGAGGTGCTGATCCAAGCGGCGAACGGTCAAGTGCCGGGTCGCGACATGAGCCCACTGTTTGAATTGCTCCAAGCGTACGGCAGTACCAATATTGTCCCCGACTTGGAGAAGGCAGTCTCGCGATGGAACTACTACGCAACGCTGGCGCTGGCCGGACTTCCCGACGGAGCCGGCATCCCGACACTGATCAAGCTTGCCCAAGACCCGGCCGTCAGCTCAATAGGGAGCGGCGACTTTGCCTTGCGTCCGCTTGCGCAGGCTGCGATGCAGTACCCGGCGGCGGCGGCCGCGCTAGTCGACGACGCCCGACAGAACCGAGTCCCGGACACCGCTTGGCCCACAATTGCTGCGGCATTGTCCGGCAGCTACATCCAATACGGCAACCAAATCTTCGGCAGCACCTCTCCAGCGCAGAATTGGTCGCCCGATCTAATCAACCAGCGGATTGCGCTGATCAACCAGATGCTGGCCGTCACCGCGAGTCCCACCGGCCGACAAGCGCTTCAAAACGCCCTAGCATCGGTCACGGCCAGACTTCCAAAATAGCAACTACGGCTGGGGCCAGCCCATCAACCGTCCGATGGTGGTCGCCACAGCGGGATCGTCGGGAAAGATGACCGGCAATTCCTTCACACGAACCGACTTCTCCCCCACCCGCCGCACCATGACCTTCACCGGGCAGCCACACGCACTATAAAAAAACGTCGCCTCGCGCTCGACGCCATCCGGCCAGAAGTCTCGCACTGGTAGTGCCAAATCACGGACGACAGCATCCAGGATTGAACCCGATGTCTTGGAGCCATCCAGCAAGCACGGTTTGCCGTGACCGTCATCGAGCATAATGAGCAGGTTCTTGCCGGCAAAGCTGGAACTCGGTGGATGAGTTGCCGGTACGATCCGGGTCTTCCAGAGCGTCTCGCCGGTGCAGCGAAACACCAGTTGGCCAATGCCCGGCTTCTCCGTACTGACGTGCATGGAGATGTGCAGTTTCCCATCGGCCGTTGGCTCACCGTAGGCGTCGAGAATGGCAAACGTGCGCCCGTGGCCATCGACCGGCTCGTAGTGCCGCTCGATCTCAAGCAATGCCTGGGCAATGGTCGGGGGCTTGTTGCTGAAATCCAATTCTGCAGTAACCATGACCGCTTGAGCCACTTCCATCGCCGGCAGGTTCGTGTCTTCGGTCCGTGCCGTACTACAACCGACGACCAGTAACAATCCAGCAAGGAACGGCCTGCTTCGTTTCATACGAAACCGCTTACCACAGATTCCGAGCGGAGGCGAGCCGGTTAGGTTAACCGTTCCCGCTCGCGCGTCTGTCAACGGGTAGTGTTTGGAAGGTTCAGCAAATAGAAAGGTCATGGTAGTTCTCCCTGCAATGTGAACAACTCAAACAAGGAGAACCGATCCATGACCCACAGGAAGCATAGCATCGACGTGACCGAACTGAAACAGATTGCCCAAGACCAACCCGACTTGCTCCGCCCGCTGATCCAAGCCGTGCTCCAAGAAGTTTTGGAGACCGAGATGGACGAGGCGCTCCAGGCCGGTAAGCATGAACGCAGTGCCGACCGCTTGGGCTATCGCAGCGGTTACTACCGCCGCGGCTTGGTCACGCGCGTCGGCCAACTCGAACTGCGTGTGCCGCAAGATCGCCAAGGCCACTTCAACACGGCGGTGTTCGAGCGCTACCAGCGCAGCGAGAAAGCGTTGGTGGCGGCGTTGGCGGAAATGTATGTGCAAGGGGTCAGCACCCGCAAAGTCAAAGCGATCACCGAGGAATTGTGCGGGCATGCGTTTGGGGCCGACAGCATCAGCCAGATCAACAAGAAACTCGACGGAGAGTTACAACGTTGGGCGCAGCGCCAACTTGACGAGGAGTATCCCTACCTGATTGTAGACGCCCGCTACGAGAAGGTGCGCGAGGACGGTGTGATTCGCAGTCGGGCGGTGTTGGTGGCGTTGGGGATCAACTGGGAGGGACGGCGCCGGGTGTTGGCGGTGGAACTGGCGCAACGGGAGAGCACGACCAGTTGGAAAGACTTTCTCGTGACGCTGAAAGTGCGCGGGCTGACGGGGGTGCTGTTGGCGATTAGCGATGACCATCCCGGCCTGAAGAAAGCGATCGCGGAGGTGTTGCCGGAGGCGGCGTGGCAACGCTGCTACGTGCATTTCCTGCGCAACGCGCTGGACTACCTTTCTCGGAAAGCCAACGATGATTGCCTGCTGGAATTGCGCTGGCTGTATGATCGACGCGATTTGGAGGAAGCCCGGCGCGACTTGGCGGCGTGGCTGGCGCGCTGGCAAGAGCGGTATCCGAAACTTTGTCTGTGGGTGGAGGCGAACATCGAGGAGACGTTCACCTTCTATCGGCAACCGCGCGAACACCACAAACATCTCAAGAGTACGAACCTGCTGGAGCGGCTCAACCAAGAACTGAAACGGCGCACGCACGTGATCCGCATCTTCCCGAACGAAGCCAGTTGTCTGCGGCTGGTGCGGGCGTTGGCTGTGGAACAACACGAAGAATGGCTGGAAGGCGCGCGGTACCTCGACATGGATCCGCTGCGTGAACAACGGAAGGTGAAACTGGCGCTGGCGGCTTGAGCGAAAGAATTTTTCCTTCCCCCTCGGGGGGAAGGAAAGAGACAGAACCCAAAGTGGAGAACTACCAACCCAAATCAAATTGCTGAGCTTGACGGACACAACT
>CAZMKD010000015.1:0-9365 GCA_964566575.1 uncultured Verrucomicrobiota bacterium | reverse complement strand
GGTCAGATCTGGACTCTGGGTAAATTACCTGCGGTGGAACGCGCGCGGCGGTTGATTCGGCCCGGTCTTCTTCGGCAGCCGCGCCTGTAGGAGCGCCCTTCCGGGCGCGACCGCTGATCCCATCGCGCCCGGAAGGGCGCTCCCACAATCTTTTTCTGCCCGGTATTCTTCGGTAGCCGCGACGGCAACTTGAACAACGTTGTCGACAATGTTCGCGGTGAAACTCAGAGAGCAAGGATGTCCCAGAATTCGCGCGGTGTGACGATGCGGATGCCGCGGAATTTCTTCAGCACAAGCAGGTCGTCATCGCCGGTGATGATGACGTCGGCCTTGGCCGCCAGCGCGGTGGCGAGCACCACATCGTCATCACGATCTCGGCAGACAGGTTTGGAAAATGTTGCCGGCTGGGTGAATTCACAGAGTTCGACGAAGGCGGCCAAGGCGGCTAACGTACCCGGGCCAAGCTTGTATTTCCGTTTCAGTGCGGCTTCGAGTTCTTCCTGAAGTGGCGGCGACCAGACGATGTCACACAGGCCAGCGGCTTCCTCCACGAGGTCTTCGCAGACACCTTTGGCGGTGAAGGCCGAGTACAGGACGTTGGTGTCGAACAAGACTCTCACGAGATGGTCTTGAAGACGTCCTCATCCGTGTAGATGCCCTGCGCGCGGGCTTGGGGCACGAGTTCGCGCCGGGCTGCCAGGAGCGATCGGCGAAACAACGCCACCTTGACCGACCGGCGGACAAACTCGCTGGCGGTCACGCCTTCGGCTTTGGCGGTCTTGTCGAGATTGCGGCGGAGTTCCTTGGGCAGGCTGATGGTGAGTGTCTCTCTCATGGTGTAAGACATTATAACACACACAGTGCGCTGTCAAGCGACGCGCGCGGCGGCTAATTCGGCGCGGTATTCTTCGGCAGCCGCGACGGCAACTTGCGCCAGCGTTGGTCATCGCTGACAAATGCCCGCCACGACGCCGGCGGGAGCGGCTGCTCCTGCAGTACCACGTGCGGGGACAGAGCTTCCACGTTTGCTCCCTCGACCGCATCCAGTACCCACAACCCCCGCCGTCCTTCTCACCCACGCTTGCTACCCCAAGGCGCGCTTGTTACTGTGCCCGGCGATGAAGGCCACGCTGCAGGTCGTCAATCAGATGCAGGCCGATGGAATCATTGGCCGGTACGCCATCGGCGGGGCAGTCGGCGCGACGTTCTATCTGGAGCCGGTCGCCACTCTCGACATTGATATTTTCGTTTCGATCCGCAAGAAGCCCGGCAGCCCTTTGCTTACGATGTCCCCGATCTACGATTACCTCACGGCTCGGGGTTACAAGACCGAGAAGAAATACATCATCATCGAAGGTTGGCCGGTGCAGTTCCTGCCGCCCCGCGACGCACTGGGCAAGGAGGCTTTGGCACAGGCTGTCGAGACCAAGCTGGATGGAACCCGAACGCGGGTGATGACCGCCGAGCATCTCGTGGCCCTTGCCCTCCAGACCGGCCGCGCCAAAGATTTTAGCCGCATCCTGCAGTTCATCGAAAGTGGAGTCCTCCGCACGAGAACACTCGACTCCATCCTCAAACGCCACGGCTTGCTTGCGAAATGGGAGGATTTCGGGCATAAGTTTCTTAAGGATCGGCCATGAGTAACCGTCTGCGGAAAATCCTGGAGAGCAAACGCGCGCTGCGCAAGCGTCTCACGGCGCTGTCGTTTTCCGAGAAGATTGTCCTGCTGGAACAACTCCGCGACCGGAGTTTGCTCATCGCCTCCAGTCCGCTTCGCCGCCGGCATTCGTGCGCTCGCTGACCGGCGCGCATTCACCTGCCTCTGTCATTGGTCTGCAATCTCCTCGCAAAAAACTTGCAACGCCACGCAGCGCTTCGCATGATGCCGGCGAAATGACGGCGAGTGAGACGATTGCGTTGTTCGACAAGTACGTAATGCCGACTTACGGCCGGCAGCCGTTGGTCTTTGTCCGTGGCAAAGGCTCGCGCGTTTGGGATTCCGACGGTAAGGAGTATCTCGATTTCGGCGGCGGCATCGCCGTAAACGTGCTCGGCCACGCCGCGCTGGCCGAAGTGCTCGCCCGGCAGGCGAACGTGCTCATCCACTGCTCGAACCTCTATTACACCGAACCGCAAGGTTTACTCGCGAAGAGGCTCGTTGAATTGGTCGGCATCGAGGGCAAACCCACCACGGCGGGTAAATGTTTCTTCTGCAACTCCGGCGGCGAGGCGAATGAGGCGCTGTTCAAACTTGCCCGCAAGTTCGGGCACGACTCGGGCCGGTATGAGATTCTGACATTTCAGGGGAGTTTCCACGGCCGCACGCTCGCCGGCATTAGCGCGACGGGGCAAGAGAAAGTAAAAAATGGTTTTGAGCCAATGGTGGACGGGTTTCGGCATGTGCCGTTCAATAATCTCGATGCGGTGGCAAAGGCGGTTGGGCCGAAGACGGCGGCGATCTTGCTCGAACCGATTCAAGGCGAGTCCGGCATCCAGCCGGCCGAGGCGGAGTTTCTGCGCGGGCTACGGCGGTTGTGCGATGAGCGCAATCTGTTGCTGATGTTCGACGAAGTGCAATGCGGTGTCGGACGTACCGGCGAGTTTTGTGGATTCAAGGCAATCGCACCGGAGGTTGTGCCGGATGCGATTTCCTGGGCCAAGGGTCTGGCCGGCGGATTTCCCATCGGCGCGATTTGGGCGCGGCAACCCTACGCAGATGTGCTCGGGCCGGGCACGCATGCGTCGACGTTTGGCGGGACGCCATTGGCCTGCGCGGTGTCGCTTGCGGTCTTGGATGGAGTGGAGAAGCTGATGCCGAATGTTCGGGAGGTGGGCGAGTATTTCGTGAAAAAGTTGCGGGAGCTGTCCTGTAGCCGAAGCGTGAGCTTCGGCCCGACCGCGGCTCACGCCGCGGCTACAGTGAGAGAAGTGCGCGGCATTGGGCTGATGATCGGCGTGGAGTTGGCCGGGGAATCGAAGCCGGTCATCGGGCGGATGGCGGAGCGCGGGTTGTTGGGCGTGATCGCAGGGACGAACGTCGTGCGGTTCTTGCCGGCGCTGAATACGACGCGGGTGGAAGTGGATGAGGCGGTGCAGAAATTCAAGGAGGCGCTGTGAGCGGCAAGGTCGGGAAATTCGTTGAGAGCGTGGATGTGGAGACGGTGTTGCCGGTGGCGACGTCGCGGGAGAAACGGTTACGATTTGCTTGGGAGAAGATGCCATCAAAGGAGTTTCTCATCACGTGGAATCACGCGATGGAGCCGAATAGTATGTTCATCGAAGAACTCAACGAACAAGGGATCACGGTCACGGTGCGGTGGGCGTTGATGAAGGAAACGCCGGAGCAGATTGCGGAAAGGACTAACCGGTGGCTGCAGCAGGTGGAGGGTGATGCGTACCGGCATAGCGGAGTTTCGGGGAAACATTTATGAAGCACTTGGAGACAGTCGAACAGTTGAGCGGTGCAGAGATCACGGGGATTCTAGCACTGGCGAAGGAACTGAAAACGAACCGAGGCAGGGAAGTCAAAGACCTGCCACTCAAGGGTCAGACGTGGGCGCTGATTTTCAACAAGGCCAGCACGCGTACGCGTGTCAGCTTTGAGGTCGGCATCCGTGAGTTGGGCGGCAGCGCGCTGTATCTTTCGCAGAATGACATTCAAATGGGCCGCGGTGAGACGGTGGCAGACACGGCGCGAACGATCTCGCGGTACATCCACGGTGCCGTGATTCGGACGTATTCGCAGAGTGACATCGAAACATTCGTGCGCGTCGGTTCGGTGCCCGTTATCAATGCGCTCACCGACGATGAGCATCCGTGCCAGATTCTCGCCGACTTGCAGACAATCGTCGAGAAACTCGGCGGATTGAAAGGCAAGAAGGTTGTGTTCTTCGGCGATGGCGCGTGCAACGTGTGTAACTCCTGGCTGTTCGGCGCTGCAAAGACCGGCATGGAGTTGTGGGTCGCCGCCCCGAAGCAGTTTCAGCCGTCGGCTGGTTTGGTGGGGCGCGCCGGCGGCGCAATCCAGGTGACCGAAGATGCGGCCGCAGCGGCGCGCAACGCCGACGTGCTGTACACTGACGTTTGGGTTTCGATGGGCAAGGAGGCGGAGGCGGCAGAACGGCTTAAGATTCTCGCGCCGTATCAGGTGAATGCCGGCGTGTTGAAACTCGCCAAGCCAGGCGCACTGGTCATGCACTGCTTACCGGCCTACGTCGGCAAGGAGATCACTGGCGACGTGTTCGAGGCGCATCAGAAAACGATTTTCGATCAAGCCGAAAACCGTCTGCACGCCCAGAAAGCCATCCTGACCATTCTCGCTCGTGAATGGCGAAAGTAATCGGGTTCAGCGCAGCGTTCGCGCGACGATGCTGGGGTTGGCTGTCAACGCCATTCTCGCGTGCGTCAAGCTCCTCGCCGGCATCCTCGGCCATTCCTACGCGCTGATTGCCGACGCCATCGAATCGTGGGCCGACATTGCCAGTTCGCTTATCGTCTGGCGCGCGGTGGTCATTGCTGATCGGCCTGCAGACGCGGATCACCCGTATGGACACGGCAAGGCCGAAACGCTTGCCGGTGCCGCCGTCGCGGTCTTGCTTCTCGGCGCGGCGGTGCTGATCCTCGGCCAGTCTATCAAGGAAATCCTCACACCGCATCATGCTCCAGCCGCGTTCACATTGTACGTGTTGCTGGGCGTCGTGTTCGTGAAGGAGATGTTGTTCCGGTTCGTCATCCGCGTGGGCAGCGACGTGGACAGCGTCGCGGTCAAGGCCGATGCGTGGCATCATCGCAGCGACGCCATCACCTCGGCTGCCGCGGCGCTGGGCATCAGCGTCGCCCTCATCGGGGGCGACTCCTACAAGTCCGCGGACGATATTGCGGCCGCGTTCGCGTCGTTCATCATCGGCTTCAACGGCTGGCGGCTGCTGAAGCCGGCTGTGGGCGAGTTGATGGACGCGACGCCGGCTGGTGACCTCGTGGATCGTGCTCGGGTAATCGCGGCCGGCGTAACCGGCGTCCAGGGCGTCGAGAAGTGCCTTGCTCGTAAAATGGGTTACGGCTACCTGCTCGACATGCACGTCGAAGTGGACGGCGAACTCTCGGTGGCTGCCGCGCACCTGCTGGCTCACAAAGTCAAAGACGCAATCCGCGCGCAACTCGCGCGAGTCAACGATGTCACCATCCACATCGAACCGTACCGCTCTTCGGATTCGCGCTAAACGCCCGATTTTGGGCGGAATCGAGCTATTTGCTGGCATCGTGCCTGCTAATCTCTATAGGTATGAATTCTGGTTACAGAAGTGGACAGACGTCCGTGACTTTAGCCGCCATCACCTCGACACTCATGGCGGCCATTTTTATCTGCGTTCTCTTATGTGCGGCTTCCGCACGGGGCGCTGATGAGGAAACGGCCATTGCATTGCAGCGCCCTCCTGACGCCCCAGTTGATACCGCGTCGGGGCTCATTAGCATCCGAGAGAAAGGGACAACCCAAGAGTTGAATGTTCTGGTCAAGGGCATCAGCTCGGATTTGCCAACGGATGGGCTGGCGCTGTATATCGGCCAGTCTAGCGGTGACACCAACAATTTCTACTTCGCTAATGTCTTGGATGGGCCGGGATCCAACGGGACGTGGCGCCTTGACTTCAAGACGGATGGATTTGCAGCCCCGCAACTCGGCGTTAATGATGTGAAAGAGCTGGAGGGACGGTGGATGATGATCGCAGATGTTGCATCGAACGTTTTCCTCAAGACCCTCATTCCCCCCTTTGTTCCGTCTTTGAAGGCGATCTCCTACAGGAAGCGGGTAAAGTTCGAGCAGCCTTATCCGGCGCCTAGTCCGCGCGCCAAAGGGGATGTTCGGGTGACATTGAATGGTCCCAAAGGCAGTTCGGTGTACGAGGTTCGGGCTAGGCACTTGAGCGGCGGCAACAGCTATTGCTCTTGGGTTCTGGGTAGTCCCGGTGACGTGACGGATAGCAACTGTCCCAAGACACCGAATCTCATTAACGGCCGGGCGGTGTTCAAGGCAGACACGGGAGCAGGTGAGCAACTGGCTGACAATGCTCTTGAGGTTGGGGATGTCAGAATCGATCAGTGGTCAGGGCTCATTGCTGAAGTTAAAGACCAGTTTGGAGCAACTCATCTCCGCGCCGTTATTCCGTAAGATCAACTCTTACACAGCATTCTTGCGTACCTCTCGTCGGGTCGGCATAATCCGCCACGATGAGTGTCAGCCTGGAAGAATCCTACCGGCAATGCCAACACATCGCCCGACGGACAGGTAAAAACTTCTACTACTCGTTCCTAGTGATGCCGCACGCCAAACGCGAGGCGATGTGCGCTGTCTACGCGTTCATGCGCCGCAGCGACGACATTGCCGACGGTGCCGCCAACCCGGCCGTGGCCAGCGAAGGTCTCCGTCAATGGCGCGCGACCGTTGATGCGGCGTTGCGGGGTGAACCCCCTATCGAGCCGACCTTGCCGGCGTTGGCCGATACGGTGAAGCGCTATCGGATCGATCCACGGCACTTTCATGAATTGCTCGACGGATCAGAGATGGACCAACACCAGACCCGGTACGAGACGTTCGACGAACTATACCGGTATTGTTACCATGTCGCGTCGGTGGTCGGGCTGATCGTGTTGCCGATCTTCGGCTACCGTGACAAGGCGGCGCTCGGGCCGGCCGAGGCGTGTGGGATCGCGTTTCAACTCACCAACATTTTGCGCGACGTGAAGGAGGATGCCGGGTTGGGCCGCATTTATCTACCACGTGAAGATTTGACGCGCTTCGGCGTCGAAGAAACCGACATCATGAACAGCCGTAGCACACCGCAGTTTTTGGAACTGATGAAGTTCGAGGCCACCCGCGCTCGGGAATACTACGCAAAAGCCCGGCCGCTGGTGGAGATGATCGAACCGGACAGTCGCGGCACGCTGGTCGCGATGATGGCCATCTACGGCGGCATCCTCGACAAGATTGAGCGACACAACTACGCTGTCTTCGACCAGCGGATACGGTTGTCTGTGGCGGAAAAACTTTGGATCGTTGTGAGACACCGAACATGAATATCATCATCGCAGCGGCGTTTCTGTTCCTGAAGACGGGGGAAAAATTCGCGACGCAAGACGCGGCCGGCGCGACGCTCGCCGGGTTGACCAGCTATTTAGGCACGTACGAACCGCATGTGTTCAACACTCCGGCCAAGGCCGTGGAATTCTGCACCGCTAAGAAACCGCCGGTCGGCATTGTGACGCCGGGGTTTTATCTCGCATACGCCAAGGCATTGGGGATGGAGGCAGTGCTCGAAACGAAACGCACGAAAGTCCCTGAGGAGCGGTACGCGTTGGTCGCAAAGAAAGATGCGGGCGACGACTTCCACGAAAAGATTATCGCCACCACGCTCGCCGCGGAGGAGCGCTACGTGACCGGTGTCATTCTGCGCGGCCAGTTTGGCGACGTGCGATTGAAAGCTGTTACCGATGTCGAAGGCGCGGTGTTCGACCTCGCGGAAGGGGCAAAGGGCGCAGCGGACGGCGTCTTGATGGAAGCGGCGCAGTGGACGGTGTTCAAAGATGATCCCGAGCTCAGCCCAAAACTGCGTGCCGTGCTCGAGACCGAACCCTTGCCGCGCAGTCTTGTCGTCGTCTTTCGTGATGCCGACGGCAAGATGGACTTCGAAAAACTGAAAACGACGCTCAAGACGATGAACGACTCCGAGGCCGGCAAGGCCATCCTGCAGAGTATTCGCGTCGATGCGTTCGTTGATCTCGATAAAGAACGGCTTGCAAGAGCGGAGGCCAAATTTCTTGGCAAGTAGCCGGCACGTCTGTCTTGCTTTGGTGTTTGTCGTGGCTGGCTGCAAGGGCATTCGCGGAGTGCGCGTCGAGCCGGAAGAACCGCTCGTATTGACGGTCGCGGAGGCCACAAGAGCGGGCACAGACGGCCTCACACTATACGACGAGCAGCCACGCACGCTGGTGCGGGTGACACGCGCAGCCCGGCAACTCGAAGAAGCAGCCCGGACGCTGCGAGACGATTACGACGCGCAGTGGCAGGCCGCCCAAGCGCTGGCGTTTCTTGCGGAGCACGAGAACCGACCGGAGTTTCGCAAACACGCGGCTGAGCGCGGCATCGTCCTTGCCCGGCACGGCCGCGAGCTGCAACCGGACCGGGTCGAGTGCCATTACTGGTACGCTATCAACGTCGGATTGCTCGCCGACGTCGATCGCGCGTACGGCCTGACCGCTGTGGGTGAGATGGAGGCGGCGCTGAAGCGTGCCGGTGAAATCAACGAACGCTATGACTTTGCCGGACCGCTGCGGGTACTCGGGATTTTGCACCTACGCACGCCGGCGCCGCCGATCAGCATCGGCAGCCCACGGAAAGGACTGCGCCTTCTGCAGCGCGCCATCGAACTGTTTCCCGACTACCCGGAGAACTACCTCTACCTAGCCGAAGCGCTCCGCGACACCGACCGGCTCGCCGATGCTCGCGTCGCCCTCACGAAAGTACTCGACACTCCGCCGTGGCCAGACCGGCAGTGGGAAAGCAGTCAGTGGAAAGCGGGTGCGGCCAAACTAGCCCACACTCTTACGGCGACGCCGTGAGTCCGGCAACCACTGCTAGTTCCGAGCTTGCCCGACAGTCTGTTGCGAGATAAACTCAGGCGTTATGTCATCGTTTGACCTAAAAAAGATCGTGTCCGAGCGGCTTGGAGAAAACTACGAGTTGCACGAGAAGTACATCAACCCGACGCTGGTGAAAGTATTCCGGACAATCGGATTTGACAAGGTCTACACCAAAGCGCGAGGACAGTATCTCTGGAACGAAGATGACCACCGTTATCTCGATATGCTCAGTGGCTTCGGCGTCTTCGGGATCGGTCGCAACCATCCGACAGTCGCGCGGGCCATTCGCGATGTGCTCGACCTCGATTTGCCGAACATGATCCAGATGGATTGCGCGTTTCTAGCCGGACTGCTGGCGGAGAAGTTGGTCCAGCTGACGCCGCCGCATCTTGAAGCTGTGTTCTTCTGCAACTCCGGCACGGAAGCGGTCGAAGCGTCGCTGAAGTTTGCGCGCGCAGCGACCGGCCGCGAGAGGTTTGCGTACCTCGACCACGGCTGGCATGGGCTGACGATGGGGTCGTTGTCCATCATGGGCAACGACGAGTTCCGGGAAGGCTTCGGCGATGAGATGCTGCCTGGGGTTATGATTCCGTACGGCGATCTCGACGCGCTCGACCGGGCGCTGTCCAAGAAAGACGTCGCCGCCTTCATCGTGGAGTGCATCCAGGGCAAAGGTGTGCGGATACCGGCCGATGATTTTCTGCCAAAGGCGCAGGAGATTTGCCGGAAGC
>CAZMKD010000014.1:0-6364 GCA_964566575.1 uncultured Verrucomicrobiota bacterium | reverse complement strand
TCAGAACTTCCACCCAAATAGGTCGAGTAAACCAAGGCTGGATCAATGACCAACGGTACATTGACATCATACGCGGCAACATCAAACCTGACTTGCCCGCTCTGCTCCAGCACGTATTGACCTGCAATTCCGCGACGGGCGCCGCCGACTTCCTGGTAGATCGCAGGCTTACGCCAGCGCACGTCCCCGTCTGGAAGGTGCAAAACGAGGTCGCCCCCGGCATCCACCTCAACAGACCTTACGCCATCATAGGCAAACCGGATGCTCTTCGGATTGCCGCCGGGCGAAACGATGAAATCGTACTCCAATTCTCCCTGATTGCCGTAATACACCAAGTCCACGCCGGGATAAACGTTCTCATATTTCACCTTGGCAAAGGTGGGAATGTTTGTCCGCCATTTTGCGGGATCGCTTCCGTGAAAATAGTTCACTCTTCCTTCCAATGGCTCCAGGCCGGTGATTCCGCCGTGAAGGTTGGCGCCGACCAATTGCATCCTGAGGACAGAAAACTGCATCGGGCCGAGTGCGGCCATCCGCTTCACTGACCGGTGGCGATCTCGGTTATCGCGCTCCTTCTGGCGAGGCCTGCGCAACGCCAAGACCGCCTCTTGAGGCGTCAGGAACAGCGTGTGTGCCCTGCCGCGAGCCAGGAAAGCTACTTGAGGGTCGGTCTGCCCCTGATTGGGTTCAAAGCTCATCGGGAGACGGCCGTAGGCAGTAGGGAAGCGGGAAGCGGGAAGCGGGAAGCCGTCACCATCGAGAGGGGGCGCGTCTGCAAAAGATGAACCTCCTGCAATTGCAAGAAGCGTCATGGCGGCCAGGAGCACCCTCATAAATGGTTGGACAGACCCCCGTGTCTGACGATTGTAGCTCGCACCGGTGACGCTTGTACCACCGGCGGCTGGCCGAAGCAACATCTGCTCAGCAGCAACACCGGCCGACACAACTCGATTCATGATGATGACGCGCCCCACAATCCTTGATCACCGCCAAGCGAAAGTGGGATGGAAGCTTATTCAACTTCCATCCCACCTCGTGTTTAGTGACTCCTGCTATATGTTTCTGGCTGACTAATCGCAGCGATTCGGCTCTTCGGTGCCGCACGCGGTCGGCGGCTTCGCCCCTGTCACCGGATGGATCTGGCGGTTGCCGCGATCCAAATCACCGCCGTCATCAATGTCAGGCGCCGGCGCACAGGGCACCGACTCCTTCAGCGGATCGACGCAGGCTACTTGGCACCGCAACTCGTTGAGTTGCTCTGTAGTATATAGAGCCTGCCCATTCGAGGGGTTCTTGGTGAACCACATCCGCATCCGATAGCGGTCCGGCGGATTCGCAGCGCCGTCCAAGCCCGGGGGCGAGCCACCTGGCTCACTTCGATCTTCGATGTCCACGCGGAACACGACGCTCTGCTTGGCTTTCCTGCCATGTGTCAACGCGTAGTCGCCAATGCCGGAGAAGCAGATCTTGTTATCCGGAGCGGGACGCGGCTCTGGTCCGCAGCCGTTCTTCGGCTCGTTTGGATTGCAGAGGTCGAACCGCCTGCCATCCACCAGCGCGAGCGTGTTGGTGTAGTTCAAGTCCACCGCGATGCACGTTCCTGCGGCACCGACCGGCTGCGGTGCCGGGTCGATGTTCGCCAGGTCTGGGCACGGCAAGCAGGCGCATTGCAGACTGTCAAAGTCGTGCCTAGCACTATCAAAACCACGCCCATTGCTGGAGGCATGGAACACACCATCCAACCGAGGACTGATATGGCGAACGTGCTGCCATTGACCCCAGATGCAAGGAGTATTCAGGATGCACGTCGTCGCCACTGCGAACGGAGCGCCCACCTGACCGCCGTGCGTGATGTACTGCGGGATCGGCGTCGGCACACGCGAGGACTGGCAGAAGTTGAACTGCTTACCTCCACCGGTCGTCCGGCAAGCAACGGGCTGCACGCAGGTGAGCGTGATGCTGTTCTCGCAGGAAGTGCTCGTCTTCACCTGGCCGCAGTCGCTTGGATCGACGCTGCAGATAGTGTCGGCGGCTTCCGCATCCACGTTGACAACGTTTCTGATTGTCGTTGACGGCGGGCAAGTCACACCCCTCACGGTGCAGAGCTGGATGGTCACTGATTCGTTCGTCGCCAAGGAGGCAATATAGTTGGTGGACGCCGGGCATCCACTCGTGCCGGTATCAATGACCCTGACGTTCTGCAGGTTGACGTCGCCGGTGTTGGTAACCGTGACCGAGAATGCCAAGTCATTGAGCGAATCAGTCGGCACTTCGATCGTCGAGTTACCGGTATAGGTGATCCCGCCGACGGTGACCGACTTCTGGCAGGCGATCGACAACGGCAGCAGCGTCACAACGGCGTTCGTATTCGCCGTCACCGCTCCTCCTGAGCTTTGGCCGGTGACCGTCGCCGTGTTCCTGATCGTGCCAACTTGGGTGCCGTACTCCTTATCGAAGAAGTTCGTTGCGGATTGACCAGGACTCAGGGTCGTGGGGAAGCCAGCTAGACCACCGCTACCGAGCTGGTTGTCCACAACAGTGACATCAGTCAAGTCGATGTCGCCGCAGTTCCGGATCACAATGCCGTAGCAGAACCCGGCGTTTTTGACTCCGGTAGCTGAAGGCGCATACAGGCTCAGATCGTTCGTGCAGATGCCCAGCACGCATTCGTTGCTGGTCAAGCACTTGACCAACTTCTCGATTTGCACGCAAGGCTCACCGCAGATCTCCAAGCTCCGGCTGCACGACGTGTTGACTGGTGGACACCTATCGGTATCAACACCCTCGAAAACCACATCGGCGGTGAAGCTATAGCAACCTATAATGCTGACAGTGTCAACCACGGCAGAGTCCGCTGAAGCGTCGGGGGCAATTGGGCCCGCGATAGCGAAGTCATTTCCGCCCACCGTGACCACGCCATTCTGAATGGCCTGTTGGCCGGTGGCATCGCCATTGGTTACCCTGACGATCACGTCTACACTGGATCCCGATTGGATTCCAACATCTGCCAACGGGTTGCAGTTCGTGGCACAAGCGTCACGGCCGTTGGCCAGTTCCACATTGTTTGTCTTAAATATCACAGTGCAAGTAAAGGCCGTCGGAACGACGGTCGCGGTGGCACTATCGGAGGCTGAAACTGGGAGTTGCTGGCAACTGACCGTCTCGAATCCCAGCACGGTCACAGTGTCAGTATCGGTCGCGGAAAGCTCAATCGGACCGTAGAAATTAGTCTTGATCTGGCCTATCGCCAAAACACCCGCGAAGTCAGAGGTAAGAGCACTATCATCGATCGCTCCGTTGTCAGTGACATTGGTGATATTAAGTGCCACGGTGCCATTGTTCTCCACGATGACGCGGTAACAGAACTCGGGGTTGGTATCGGCATCCTTTGCACCGCTGGCTGAATTGCCGTAGGAGAGACTGGCATTACAAACAAGGCCCGTCGAGCACGCAACGTCTTTCTGGACACGCAGGCCGCGCGCGACAACTGGGAAACAGATTGACCCTTTTGGAATGCCGCCGCACACGCCAGGATCGGAGCACTGGTGCACGGCATCTTGCCATACGCCGCCAAACTCAATAAAATTAGCCTGAGGATTACACGCGAATGCATCGCTGACGTCCTTACCAAGATCGGCTGCACTGACCGTATAGAAACCACTGAAACTTGCAAGCGACGCCAACCCGGGCGGGTCACAGAGAGTCGGGTCACAGATCAATGGAACGTCTACGACGATATTATTTGTCAGGAAATTTGGGAAGATGGCCTTAATCGTCCCTCCCTGCCTGCCGCAAATGCTGTCATCATTGTGTGACACAACCAGTCGTGTTATTACTGTTTGCCCCGCAACGAGACTGCTGCCCGCAGAGACTGCGTTCGTCTGACCAGCAGCATTTACGCACCGAAGACCGATGACAATACCATTATCAATATCGACACAGGCACTCGGATTCGACGCGAAACTAGGCTGAACACCTATCAAAAATGCCGCGGCAAAACATCCCAAGAAAACGGCCGACAGCTTGGTTCGTTGCTTGAATGTACACATACCACTCTCCCTGTTTTTGCTGTTTTTGTTTCCAAATCGAAATACCGATCGCGCGTTATTGATTTGTTTCATGACTATTTCCATTCCCTGTTACCGGCGCAAACCGGCCTTGTTCAGTTCACTGCGCTAACGTCCATTAGCACTCTACACCTGCCCATAGCAGTCTTACAAAGGCTTGGCGAGTAAAAATGGTAACACAATTATAGGATTTCTTTCTTTGCCTTGTGACGGATTTCAGGAGGAGCAGCGATGTCGCACACAAATGGCGCTAAAAAAACGAGCTTGGTGGCTCGGGCCGTTGTTCCAATGAGTGACCGGATAGAGGCAGAGATTCCGGAGCTAAAGCTCAAAGTCCTTGATTGTAATCATGTTAGCTCCATTTTGGTCTGGCGGCGGAGTATCTGGCCGATTTGGCAAAGGCTTGCAGAGAGGATCGCGTTATGGCCTCTCCAAACTCCGAAAACAACAAGGAGGCCGGGATTCTATCCCGGCCTCCTTGAGTGGCTGTATTGAGGATTTGAGTCTAGGGTGCGAGTTTGAGCAGGAAGATGTCGTAGCCCCCATAGCTCGGTAGTGTTACGCCACCGAAATCGCCCCCTCCAAAAGTGGCTCCGGTCAGCGCCAAGTTGCCGGTTAGATCGAACACGACGCCCTTGGCTAAATCGGCGCCGGTGCCGCCGTACCGGCCAGACCACAGATACGAGCCTGATCCTGAATACTTTGTGGCAAACCCGTCGTACCCACCGGCACTGGTCAACGTGGCTCCAACCAGATTGATACTCCCTTGGAAGCTTCCAGCCACCGCGATGTTACCCGCCGTGTCCATGCTTAACCCCGAGGGGGTGCTTGAGACATCAGCCACCAAGGCCTTGGACCAAAGGCACGACCCGTTGGCCCCAGAGAATTTCACAAGAAACGAATTGTTCTGATTCACGGGAAAGTTTAGTGTTCCGGAACCGAAATTAATCGGTGCCTGCGTATACCCGGTCAGTATCACGTTGCCGGCTCCATCAGCAGCTATCTGTGCGGACATCACAGAAGCGATGGAGGAAAAGCTCTTCGACCAAACATGTGTCCCCGACGAGGTGAATTTCACCAAATAGGTCGCCCAATGGATGCCATCGTAATCGGACAATGATTGCCCACCCCAGTTGAGTCCGGGGTCGATGAACCCACCAGCAAACAGCACGTTCCCGCCGGTGTCGACTGCAACAGTCTGACCCCAATCGGGTGAATAATGGAAGCTAATCTTGGCCCACTGATAAGTCCCGGAAGCAGAGTATTTGACCACAAAACTATCACGATTCATGGAGGCGGTGTAAACCAGCCCGCCGCCAAAATCCACGAAGCCTTGCACTTCGCCCGCCACCACCACGTCGCCATTGTTCGGATCCACGGCAACCGCGTTGCCGGTATCGTTTCCATCCAAGGCAAAGTTCGCTCCTCCAATCTGCTTGACCCACAGCACCGTGCCCGCTGCGCCGGAGAGCTTCACCACGAAGGCGTCGCGACCGGCCAAGCTCGTCAAGGTGCTGGTGCCAAAGGCTGCGCTCGCATTGAAGAGACCGGTCACCAGCACGTCTCCGTTGCGATCCACTGCCAATGAACGCGCCTGATCGTCACCGATTCCGCCGAAGCGTTTGGACCAGAGGTGGGCGCCGCTGGGTGAATACTTGCCCACGAAAATGTCGGCCACTCCGGCGCTGGTCAGAACCCCACCACCGAAGTTCACACTGCCATTGAAATAGCCGGCCACCAAGATATTGCCGTTCGTGTCAGTGCCGACGGCGTATCCCATGTCCGTCCCAGCGCCGCCTATCGCCATCGCCCACTGATCAGTCTGACCCGCTTGCGTGACCGTAAAGCTTACGCCGGCAATGCTGAGCGTGGCGGAGCGCTGGCTGGTGAGTGTATTGGCTTGAACGCTGTAGGTCACCGTCGCGCTGCCGGTGCCGCTGGCGCCGCTGGTGATCGTAATCCAGGAAACCGGGCTCGTCGAGGCGGGCCGCGAGCAGGTCGAAGCCGACGCGGTCGCAGTGACGCTGTAGCTACCGCCACCCGCTGGCACCGATGGATTGCTCGTGGGCGAAAGCGTGAAACTGCAACTCGCCGTGGCACCCGCTTGCGTGATGGCGAAACCTTGACCGGCGATAGTCAGCGTCGTGGAACGGGAAGTCGTCGCCGTGTTGGCCGCGACCGTGTAGCTGGCCAAGCCATTGCCGGTGCCGCTGCTGCTGATCGTTACCCACGTGACAGGGCTGGACGAAGTCCAACTGCAACCTGTACCTGCTGTCACACTCACGCTATACGTGCCA
>CAZMKD010000013.1:0-25329 GCA_964566575.1 uncultured Verrucomicrobiota bacterium | reverse complement strand
GGCCTCGTCACGCAGGAGACTTTTCTCTTCAACGACACCGTCGCCAACAACATCTCCTACGGCAAACCCAGCGCCGCCCGCGAAGAAATCATTGCGGCGTCCCAACGCGCCCACGCCCACGATTTCATCAGCCAGATGCCGCAGCAGTATGACACGATGACCGGCGATCTTGGCGTCAAACTTTCCGGTGGCCAACGCCAACGGCTGGCCATCGCGCGCGCCATTCTCAAGAACCCGCCGATCCTGTTGCTTGACGAAGCGACCAGCGCGCTCGACACCGAGAGCGAGCGGGCAGTGCAGGCGGCGCTCGACGACTTGATGTGGGGGCGCGGCAAGCAGGCGGTGACGATGCTGGTCATAGCGCACCGGCTCTCGACGGTCCAACACGCCGACCGGATCATCGTGCTCGATAAAGGGCGCGTCGTCGAGCAAGGCACGCACGACGAGTTGCTCGGACTCGGCGGCACGTACAAACGGCTTTACGATCTGCAGTTCGCAGTATGATGGGCTGGTTACTTCGCGTGGTGGTGTCGCTGATCGGCCGCACTTTGCGCTGGCGAGTCGAAGACCCCAGCGGTCAACTCGCCGACACTCCGTCCCGCCCCACCATTTTTGCCTTCTGGCACAACCGGATTTTTCTCATGCCGTTCCTGTTCAAGAAACACTGGAGCAGTCGTCGTCGCGACAGGGTCGCGGTTCTGGTCAGTGCCAGCAAGGATGGCGAGAAACTTGCCCGCGTGCTCGAGAAGTTTGATCTCATCTGTGTGCGCGGCTCATCGAGCCGCCGCGGTTCGGAGGCGATGCGTGAACTGACACATTTGATGGAGGAAGGCTACGATGCCGGCATCACCCCCGACGGTCCTCGCGGCCCGAAGTATCAGGTCGCGCCGGGCATCATCAGCCTCGCGCAGCTTGCCGAGGCGCCGGTCATCCCGGTGTCCTACGACATCGCCTGGAAAATCACGCTGAACAGCTGGGACGCGTTTATGATTCCGGTGCCGTTTGGGCGCGCCACACTGCGCATCGCGCCGCCAATCGTCGTGCCCAGGAACGCCGACGACCGGCTACGCGAAGACAAAAGACTTGAACTGGAGAACGTTTTGAAGTCTCTGTCAACAGTATGAATTCACTGGTGGGGATTGTGATGGGGAGTGATTCCGATTGGCCGACGATGAAGGCCGCGGCGGAAGCGTTGCAGGAGTTTGGAATCGCATCCGAAGCACAAGTGCTGAGCGCGCACCGGACGCCCGACGATGTTGCCGAGTACGCGCGTGGCGCTCACACGCGCGGGCTGCGCGTGATCATTGCCGGGGCCGGCGGGGCGGCGCATCTGGCTGGGGTGGTGGCGGCGTTCACGCCGTTGCCGGTGATCGCCGTGCCGATCGAATCGAAGTCACTCGGTGGACTGGATTCATTGCTGGCAATGGTGCAAATGCCGGCGGGCGTCCCGGTGGCGACCGTCGCAATCGGAGGCGCGCGTAATGCTGGCATCCTCGCCGTGCAGATTCTCGGCAGCGGCGACACGAAGTTGACGGGACAGTTGCTCGCGTTCAAAGCGCGTCTGGCTGAGGAGTCACGGGCTAGGGACAAGAAATTACAAGGGTTGTAAGGCCGGTGAAATTGTTTGAACACCGGGTGGGTCACTCGGTCAAAGGATGTGAAGGCTTTGATCGGTTGCTCGCGTCGGCCTCCGGCGGTGGCTGCGCTTCTCCTAGCCTGACCTGACCTCACCCAGGTAGTCACCGCCAAGCGCGAGCAACCGATCTCTTCTTTCTAGGGTTGCTCTTCCATCCGGTAGGCTTCGTAAGACTCCGTAACCGTATCCACGTACTGGCGCACACCCGGAAACTTGATCGCATCCCGAAACTGCGCGGCGGTCGTCGCTTGGCCGTTGGGTAGCCAGCGCAGCACGTTGCCGAATCCGGCATTGTACTCGGCGAGAGCGAACGGCAGCGGATTGTCCTTGTCGCCCCATCGGCGTAACGCCCGCGCGAGATACCACGAGCCGGCCTCGAGATTGGCGCGCTCGTCCCAGAGCAAGTCACGCCCAAAATCCTTGCGGCCGGTCGCCCGCGCCCAATCGCGCCCGGCAGCTTCGGTGACCTGCATCAACCCAATCTCACCGGCTCGCCCGTAGACGAACGGATCAAACTTGCTCTCCCGTCGCACCACAGCCTTCACGAGAAATTTGTCCACGCCATACTGGCCGGCGACCACCTCAATCAGCTTGTTGTACCGTTGTTCCCGGAACCGCCACCGCAAATACACAAACGCCGCCGACCCGATCGACCCGACGACGAGCGCCAAGGCCAGCCATTGGCCGATCACTCGTCGTTTGCGCTTCATGGCGGGCAGTATGTTAGTATGACGCCACGTGAGTCAATCCATCGCCAAAGTGGTCGTCGATCTGGCACTCGACCGCGAGTTTGATTACCGGGTCCCGCCGGCATTGGCTGGCCTTGTCCACATCGGCTCGCGCGTGGCTGTGCCATTCGGCAAGCGCACCGCCCAAGGCTACGTCGTCGGCCTCGCCGACTCGTCAGCTCACCCGCAGCTCAAAGACCTCGGCGAAGTTGTCGGCAAGAAACCGCTGCTCAGCGAAAAGATTCTTGAATTGACCCGTTGGATGGGCCGGTACTACTGCTGCCCGGTGGAAACGGCGGTGAAATGCGCGCTGCCGGAGGTTGTCCGCAAGGCCAAGATCAGTTGGAAGGAGCGCCAATATGTTCGCGCCGGCAAAGTCACGCCCGAACAACTTGCCAAACTCCGTCCCAAGGGCCGGCGCGTCTTGGAAATCCTGCAACAATCCGAAGGCTTGTTCGTCGCCAAACTCGCGAGGCTGGCCAACGTCGATGCCTCGACCATCAAACGCCTCGCGATGAAAGGACTGGTTCAGATCACCGACCATGTCGAGGAACGCGACCCATTCGGCGGCGAGGTGTTTCTGCCCACCGAGCCGCTGCCGTTGACGAAAGAACAGCAAATCGCGCTCGAACTTTGCCAGTCTCAAATCTCAAATCCACTGAAGCCGGTCTTGATTCACGGTGTCACCGGCAGCGGCAAGACCGAAGTTTATCTTCAGGCCATCGACCATACGCTGCGGCAGGGCAGGGACTCGATCGTGCTCGTGCCGGAGATTTCGCTCACACCCCAGACCGTCGAGCGTTTCCGGGCGCGGTTTCCGAATCAGCAAATCACCGTGCTACACAGCCATCTAAGTGCCGGCGAGCGCCATGACCAATGGCACACAATCCGCGACGGCCAATCCCACATCGTCATCGGCGCGCGCTCCGCCGTCTTCGCCCCGGTGCAGTCGCTCGGGCTGATTGTCGTCGATGAGGAACACGAGACCAGCTACAAGCAGGAGGAAGCGCCGCGCTACAACGCCCGCGACGTGGCCGTCATGCGCGGCAAACTCGAGCGCGCCGCCGTCGTGCTCGGTTCGGCCACGCCGGCGCTGGAGTCGTTCTACAACGCCCGCCGCGGACGGTACCTCCTGGCGACCTTGCCGGTGCGCGTCGATAATCAGAAAATGCCGGTCATGCGCATCGTCGACATGCGGCAGGAGGCGATTCGGCAGAAGAAACAGCGCGTCCTTTCGCGCAGGCTCTACGATGCCATCACCGCGCGGCTCGCGAAGAACGAGCAAGTGATTCTCTTCCTCAACCGGCGTGGCTACGCCACGCATTGCTTCTGCCCAAAGTGCGGCTACATCGCCATGTGTCCCAACTGCAGCGTCACGCTCACGTACCACCGCAAAGCCGAACAGTTGAGCTGTCATCTGTGCGGCCATACCGGCGGCGTGCCGAAGATTTGTCCGAATCCCGAGTGCCGCGATCCGGCCATCCGCTATGCCGGCATGGGGACGGAAAAAGTCGAAGCCGCCATTGCCGCCGCGTTCCCCAAAGCGCGCGTGCAACGGATGGACTCCGACATCATGACCAAGAAGACGCTCTACCGCGACATCTTCAAGGCTTTCCGTGTCGGGAAGATCGACATCCTTGTCGGCACGCAGATGATTGCGAAGGGGCTGCATTTTCCAAACGTCACGCTGGTCGGCATCATCTACGCGGACATGGCGCTGCACCTGCCGGACTTCCGCGCCGGCGAGCGCACGTTCTCGCTCCTCGTCCAAGTTGCCGGTCGCGCCGGCCGTGGCGAAATCGAAGGCGAAGTTGTCGTCCAGAGTTTCACCCCGTTCCACGCGGCGATCCAATATGCCCGGCAACACGACTATCTCGGTTTCTATGATCAGGAAATCGAGTACCGGCAGCAGCTCCGGTATCCGCCTTCGACCCGGCTCGTCTGCCTGACGATCCGCAGCAAGAGCGAGGAGAAGGCAAAGTTCACCGCCGCCACACTCGGCCGAGAATTGAACAAGCACGTCATCGCCGACCACGACACCATGGGCGAGCCGACGCCCGCACCACTGGCTAGAATCCAGAACCATTACCGGTATCAGATCATCGTCCGCAGCGACCAGATTATGCGCCTGACCGAAGCCGTCACGAAAGTCATGAACGGCCTCAAGCCGCCCGAGGACGTCAACATCACCATCGATGTCGACCCGATTTCCCTTTTATGAACCTCTTCATCACCGGCACCGACACCGGCGTTGGCAAAACGCACGTCACGACGGCGCTGTTTCGCGAGCTGCGACGACAGGGCGCGGCCGCGGCGGCGTTCAAGCCCATCGCCTGCGGCCCCGGCGGCCGCGCCGACGCCCGGCAATTCGCGCGCTTGATGGACAACGAAATCCCCCTCGACATCGTCAACCCGGTCTATTTACGTCATCCGCTTGCACCGAGCGTTGCCGCACGCCTCGAACATCGCCGCATTGATATGGACAGAATCCATGCGGTCTTCCGCCTTCTGACTTCTATCTTCTGTCCGGTGCTTGTCGAAGGCGCCGGCGGTCTGCTCGTGCCCATCAGTGGTAACTACTTCGTCGCGGATCTAATCCGGGAACTGAAACTACCAGTCATCATCGTGAGCCGGTTGAGCCTCGGGACGATCAACCACACGCTACTCACGGTCCGGCAAGCGCAGGCGGCCGGCTTGAACATTGCCGGCATCATCCTCAACGACACGCTAGGCCGGCGCGGTTTGGCTGAGCGCACGAATATCGCGGTCGTGCCGGAGTTGTGTGGCGTCCCGCTGCTGGGCGTTGTCCCACATGCCCGGCAACCGGACGTGCGTGCGATCGTTCAACGTCTCAAGAAGCGCCTGAGGAACTCGACCGGGTCGTAATTATTGCCGGCCGCGTCGCGCACTTCAAAATGCAGGTGCGGCGTGACCGCCATCCAGTTGCGCGCGTCGGCACCCCGGGAGGTTTGTCCCATCTTACCGAGGCGCGGACCCTCGGTCACTTCTGCCAAATGCCCATAAAGCGTAAAGAATTTGTCGCCACTGTGTGGCCAGCGATGCTCGACGACGACATGTTTGCCGAAGTCCGACAGGCTTTGATCAGTCACGAATTCCACGATTGTCCCGTCGAACACACGAAACGCGTCGTCGTGCGGCATAAAGGTTGGTTCAATACTCTCAAAATCCTTGCCGGTCGCGCAATCAGTGAAGATCACAGTTATGGTCTTACCAGTTGCGGTCACGTGGACCGGTGCGATGTCGCAGCCGCGATGGAATCGCTTGCCGCAATCGCGGGTGAAACCGGGCTTGCCGTAGTCGGGGTTCACTCGCGTGCGCGCGAAGAATTTCTCCGGCGTGTCGAACAACGAGTGATTCGGCGTCGGCCACGCGATCTGGATGCGCTCGTCCTGCGGCAACGGAACAAACTCAGTAACCACCGGCAATCTCCAGGTTCTGCCGGGCTTCAACCAACCCCGGGTCGAGTTCGAGCGCGCGCTGTAGGTGTTGCCGGGCTTCGTCGCGTTTGCCCTGCATGAGCAGTACGCCGCCGAGCCGCGCCTGTCCTTCGGCAAAGTTCTCCTGTAGAGCCAGGGTCGTGCGTAGCTCCTTTTCCGCGGCCGGCCAGTTCTGCTCCCGGACGTAACAACCGGACATGCTGAAGTGGCCGACGATCGAACTTGGCTGCTTCGCCACGCAATCCGACCAGAGTGACTTTGCATCCCGCCACGCCGGTATTCGCACGAACGTCACACCGAGCAAGGCGATTGCCGTGAGTTGCGGCCACCATTTCCATCGTTGAACGGCAAGGGCTGCCGTCCAGAAAATCCCGAGCGAGGCCACATACAGATATCGGTCGGCACGCAAGGTCGGATGCGGAACGAGCTGCAGAACTGGCGCAAGCGCGATGAGAAACCAGAGGCCGGCAAACAATGCCCACCGTGAGCGTCGCGCGACAATGATCCACGCGACAATCCACGTCAGGCCAATCAGGAAGCCGGCATCTGCGACCGTTTGCACGCCCCGTTCCGTGTAGTGATTGCTCAGATTGAGCGGCCACACCAACGAAGTCAGGTGTTCGCCAAGAACCTTCGTCATCGTCAATACGCCTTGGGCGAAACCATGGAACGGAGCGACGAGCTGACCGGACTCCGAATGACCGAACACGCGCATCAACGCGCCGAGTCCTGCCGGCACGAAGAACAGCCACGTGTGCCGGAACGCCTCCGTCAACCTCGCGCGTCGGAGACACAGTTCGTACGCGATGAGCAGCGCCGGCATCACGATCACCAGCGCGTGAGACAATACGGCCAGTGTGAACAGCCCGACCGACGCCAGCCGCCACCATCGATTCGTTGTAGGCCGCGTGACCTCACGCGGCGCTCCCGCCTTCAAATACGCCAGCCACGCCAGCAGGAACAGGCACATGCCGAGTTCGTTCTTCCGTTCCGCAATCCACGCGACGGTCTCGACCTGTACCGGATGCCATGCGAACCACGCCCCGGCAATTAGCGCTGCCGGCGCCGATTGTGTGAACCGGTAACCCAGCAAGACGACAAGCAAGACATTCAAGCTATGCAACAACGTCTGCGTAACGTGATAGCCAACAAACCGTCCACCCCACAGAAAATGATCCGTGGCGAGACTGATGTACGTTAGCGGGTAGTAGTCGGTCGAAAACGGCTTCGTGAAAATGTGTTTCAGCCCGGTCAGATTCGGCTGCTGCACCAGTGGATTCTCCAGCACGTTGACGTCATCGTCCCAGTAGAGCATCTGGAATTTCCACGTCTGCGCGTAGACGAGAAGTGTGACAACGCTCAACACCAGCGCCCACACGAGAACGCGTCTTGGCGGAGGCACTGATTGGTGATAGTTTGCCGGTGCGTTCATCTGATCCGTAGGAGCGATTTGTAATCGCGACCGGTCGCGAATGCAATTCGCTCCTACAAGAAATGGGATGTTGGCAACGCACTGATGAAATCCCAACGCCTGAAGAAGCTGCTGCGATGGAGCACGCGCACCATCCTCGCCGTCCTGTTCCTCTTTGGCCTGTTCATACTCGAAGAAAACCTGCGCGCTCGAGTTTGGCACTCGCCTCCGTTTCATCGGGCCCGGTTGCTGTGTAGTGCGCCGATTGCAGCCAGACACAGATCTGAGATTGCAAGACTCGGCCGTGGAAGTTCGTGCATTGAAACGAGACCCGACGATAGCTTACTACGTTAATACTTGGGAGGAACTCGCCGAGAAAGTCGCTTTCGCTCGCCAGCCGCTTCGCGCGATACGCGCGACCTTGCAGAAGCAGGTTCTGGATCCGGCCGTCGATTATCGTGCCGCCGAGATTGGTGCGCCTCAGTACCGGGCTGCGGCGGCAATTGGTACGTGGTCGTCGGTAGGTGCGCTAAGCGACTTGCACCAGCGCGATCTCGACGCCGCTTTGGAGGATCTGCTGATCAGCACCGAGTTAATGCGATCTCTACAAGACAGTCAACTATACGAATTGCAGATGAGAAGAGTGATTACTGGCGAAGCCGCGCTCGACGTCACTTGGGAAGCATTACAGACGCCCGGGTGGAACGACGCACAACTCGCGAGGTTGCAGACGGCTTGGGAGAAAGCGTCAGTGATCCATGAGTTTGAGCCAAGTGTAGAAGTCCAACGAGCGATTACCCTCGAACGCTGGGATAGTGTAGTCAACAAGCCGATGCGTGAATTACTAGGTTGGTCCGAGATGGACGCACTTCCATCGGATGACATTTCCAGACGGTTGGGAGGCATCGCATGGTATGCGGGATGGAGACATCAAGACCAAGCGCGCGGCGTATGGCTCTGGGCGCAGGAAGCGGACGCCGTTCGAACGGCAGTTGGCGCGTCTAAATGGAGCGTCGCACGCGAAGCATTTGAGAAAACGGCGCAAGATAAGTGGAAGAACCTCCACTGGATCCCTTATGACAGGTGGCGGTATCAGATGTCCATACCTCGTTGGGCTTTTACATGGGGGCCCGAAAATCTTGTTTACGATGTAAAGAGGTTATTGGAATTTGAGACGCGGAGAGAAATGACGGTGGCAGCGATTGCGCTCAAGCGGTTCGAATTACGCCACGGCAAGCTTGCACCAGACTTGGCCGCTCTTGTGCCGGGGTTTCTGGGTAGAATTCCGCACGATTACATGGACGGCGGGAACTTGCGCTACCGGCTCAAAGGGGACAGTGACTGGGTCCTGTATTCCGTTGGTGAGAATTGCGTGGATGATGGCGGCGAGCCGACTTCATCCGAGCCCCGCAACATATACTTTTCAATCTGGGACGGCCGCGACGCCGTGTGGCCTGCGGCGGCCACACAGGAAGAGGTTGAGGCGTGGGAGACAAGACGGATGCGACGAAGCGGAAAAGTCCAAGGACGGGAACAGGGCAGGCAGCTTACAGAGCAGAAATCACGTTGAGTTCGACGAAGCTGTCGTCCACGGTCGTGCAGGGGCAGAGTTCGACGCGGTAGCGGATCTCTTCGCGGAGGGAATCGAGGGCGTTGGTGGGGCTGAGGCCGGTCGCGCTGCACTGCGGGTCTTCGCAGGTGGCAACGTAGCCGTCGCTGCTGGCTTCGACTGTGACTTCGTATCGCATCTCTTCTTTCCTGTAGCCGAGGCGTGAGCCTCGGCCCGAAGCTTACGCTTCGGCTACAGAACGACGCACATAAACTACCCCTCAACGTCCACGCGGTCAACGATGCCGATGATGATCGAGCGGAGCGGGGCTTTGGCGTTGGCGACGACTTGGCGGGCGGAGTTGCCTTCGTCGATCACCAGCACGCGTTCGCCGACCCCGGCACTCACGCCGCCGTCAATCGCGATGAGATAGCCGCCGGGTTTGCCGGCGAAGTCTTCCTTCTCGACGACGAGCAGTTTCTTGCCGGTGTAGAATGGGTGGTTGATCGTCGAGGTGATCGTGCCTCTGACCGTGCCGAGCATCATGCCGCGCCGCCTTCAAGATGAAGTTCGTCCACGATGCCGACGATGGCGTGGTCGACGGGGACAAACCACGGTTCGAGCAACAGCGCGGCTTCGCGTCCGCCTTCGTAGTAAACCATCTCGCCGGGACCGGCCATGCGGGTGGCGTCGCAGGCGACAAGCGGTTCGCCTTTGGGGTTGCCGGATTTGTCGAGCGGCTGAAGCCAAAGCATCGGAACACCTTCGAGACCTTGATACACCACGCACGGCGTGAGTGTGCCGATGACCTTGCCGAGTAGCATCAGCAGTCTCCTCTTGTTGCTATTGTGGGAGGGCCATTCTTGGCCCGATTCCGCCGGTAAGCTGGTCGCGCCCGGAAGGGCGCTCCCACAACCTCAGGAGCCTTCATCAGCTTACCTCCTCACCGTCGAGTTCACGCGGTTTGGTTTCGGCAAAGCGCGTGCCGGCGCTGAGGTGTTCGGTGAGAGTATCGTGCGGACGGGCGATGATTCGATGATGACCGCCGGCAAGTTGCATGGCGGCTTCGATTTCGTGGAGTTCGCCGTTGAAGACGCTGATGGCCTTGCCAGACATTTCGTATTCGGCGATTCGAATTTCGACTAGCTCAACGCCGGTGCCTTTGAGCGCGCGCTCGGAAGCACGAACGTTTGATGAGATCGTGTCGGTTTCGAGAATCGCGACGGAGTCTTGCCGACATTCGGCGCGTTTGCCGAGGAGGGCATCGTGGAGCCGCTCGTGCACATCGGACAGGAAGACGGAATCGAGGATGCCGGTCGCGACGCTCATGGATTCCTGCACAGAGGCCGGCGATCCGCCGAGGATGATGAGGTACCGGCCGCCGCTGACGGTGCCGGACTTGATCATGGCGATGGGCGCTTTCTTTAACACGGCGTCGGTCGAGTAAATGCCATCCGCGATGCTGCCGAATTCGAGCACAGCGATGGCCGGGTAATTCTTCACTAAACGATCCTAAACGCGCCGACCAGCGTGCAGCGCCGCCACCGCGAAAAACTCTTGGGCGTGGTCATGCCTTCGCCGGTCGGGCTGGCGATCGTGAACGAGGTCGGACCTTCGCCTTTGAAACCGAGACCGGCTTGCGACGGGCCGTTCTTGACGAAGATGCTGGCGTTGCACTCGCGCGCCATCCGGCTGAGGTTCGAAAGATTGTCGGAGTGCATGACGAACGTGTGCCGGCGCGGATGTTCGAGCGCGAGCGAGAAATCGATGCCTTCGTCGGCGTCGCGCACGCGCGTGATGGGGAAGATCGGCATCATCTGCTCGGTCCAGAGCAACGGGTGATCGTGGTCCACCTCGACGATGCCCAACCGGATGCTGTCGTCGCAGCGGATGCCGGCTTTGTTGAGGATGACGCTCGCATTCTTGCCGATGAGCGAGCGGTCGATGTCGGCTTCCTTGCGCGGGCCGTAGGTTTTCTTGAAGACGACTTTTTCCAACGCCGGCAACTGTTCCTTCGTGACGAGACACGCGCCGTTGTAGGTCATGGCCTTGATCAGGTTGTCGGCGACGCTGGAAACTACGAGGCACTCTTTCTCGTCGGTGCAGATGACGTTGTTGTCGAACGACGCTCCAAACACAACATCGCGCGCAGCTTTGTCAATGTCGGCAGTTTCGTCGACGACGACCGGCGGGTTGCCGGGCCCGGCGCAGATGGCGCGTTTGCCGCTAGCCATCGCCGCTTGCACCACGCCGCCGCCGCCGGTGACGACGACGAGCCGGATGCCGGGATGTTTCATCAACGCCTGCGCGCTCTCGACAGACGGGTTGGCGATGCAGGTGATGAGGTTCTTCGGTCCGCCGGCCGCGACGATGGCTTTATTGATGAGCGCGACGTTGTGGCAGGAGCAACGCTTCGCGCCGGGATGGACGTTGAACACGACGGAGTTGCCGGCGGCGATCATCGCGATGGTGTTGTTGATGATCGTCGAAGTCGGGTTGGTCGTCGGCGTGATCGCGCCAATGACGCCGAACGGGGCGGCTTCGGTCAGCATCAAGCCGTCGTCGCCGGTAATCGCGCTGGAGAGCAAGTCTTCGGTGCCGGGGGTCTTTTCGGTGACGAGTTGGTTCTTGAGGATCTTGTCCTCGTACCGGCCGAGGCCGGTTTCCTCGTTCGCCATTTTCGCGAGGGCGCTGCCGTGTTCGCGCATCGCGTTGCGGATCGAGGCGATGATCTCGTTGCGTTTCTTGAGGCCCATCGCGTCGTACTGGCAGAATGCGACGCTCGCGGCGCGGACGGCTTCGTCCATGGATTCGAAGACGCCGAGTTCACCGGCGAGGGACGGGCCGGAGGACTTCTCCTTGCCGGCTGATTTGCCGCCACCGGCCAAGTCGGCGACGATGCGTTGCGCGATTTGCTCGATTTCCTGATCGGTGAGACCGGCCATGGTTCGCTAATCCTTCCGGTATTTCTCTGTACCGCCGACTTCCCAACTGTCGACGATCGCCATGATGACGGCGTCGCAGGGGCGGTCTTTGGTGGCGAGCGTTTGACGCGCGGAACTGCCGGTGGCGATGAGCACGAGCTCACCGGGGCCGGCACCGACGGAATCGACGGCCACGACCTGGCCGCCGGTTTCCTTGCCGTCGGGGTCGACGTGTTTGACAAGCATGAACTTCAGGCCGTCCATGCTCGGCTCTTTGCGCGTGGCGACAACCGTGCCGACAACTTTGCCAAGATTCATAAGCGTCCCTCACATGGTGGCGCGACCGTCCCGGTTGCGGCTGTGGAACGACGGCAAGCCAGAGGCTTGCGCCACCAAGGAAGTGTTACTTCTTGGCAGCCTTTGCGCCGCGGCCGAGCGAAATGACGTCGTCGACGTTCTGGTGCGGGCGCGCGATGACGTGGACCGCGACGACTTCGCCGACGCGGCTTGCAGCGGTGCGGCCAGCATCGGTCGCAGCCTTCACCGCGGCGACGTCGCCACGGATGACGGCGGTGACGTAGCCGCCGCCGGTCTTTTCCATACTGACGAGTTCGACCTTGGCGGCCTTGACCATCGCGTCTGCGCCTTCAACCATCGCGGCGAACGAGCGCGCTTCCAACAACCCTAATGCATCTGACATGACTGTGTCTCCTTATCTCTTGTTATACCAAACCTGATTGTGGGAGGGCCATTCTTGGCCCGACCGGTCGCGCCCGGAAGGGCGCTCCCACAACAACTGCATTCTATCCACCACTGCCTTTCATCTCGCGGCCGGTAATGCTGTTGATCGCTTGCTCAACAGCCTTCGCGGCGACGTCCACGTCCTTCTCATCGCCGCCGATGTAAATGCGTCCGAAACTTCCGAACGCGCGGATTTCGAGAATATTGATGTTCGCGGCTTTCTCCGCTTCGTTGGCGGCGAACGCGGCGTAGGCGGCCGGGCCGCATTCGATGGTCAACAGCGTGTGACCGGGCAGGATCATGTTGCCGTGCCGGGTGCGGTTGATGAGCATCGTGTGGTAATCGTCGATGCGGCGGATGACGTTGCTGCTGTAAATTTGCGGTTTGTACCGGCCCTCTTCCTTCAAGCCGAGCGCCTCCAGAATCGCCGCGCCGGCTTGCCGGACTTCGCCCTGCGAGTCGGAATGGACCTCGAGCATGCCGTACAAACGCTCGATGATCTGCATGCCGGGCGTGACTTTCGTGGACTTCAACGCGATGTCGGTGACCCGGTTGATCTCCATGCCCGGGGAGATTTCGACGAAGAGCGACGCCTGTCCGGCAATCGGGAGGAAGCCGCCCGACACGGTCGCGAAGAACGACGCGACTTGGGGCTGGAGGCTATCGAGGAAAATGTAAGAGCGTAGATCGGCCATGGTTCATTCCTTTCAGTATTTCGGTGCGTCGCCGGACACAACCTCACCGGCTGCTTCCTTGAGAATCTTAATGCCGCTCGATGTGCCGATGCGCGTCGCACCGGCCGCGACCATCTTCGTCAAATCCGCGAGCGAGCGCACGCCACCTGATGCCTTCACGCTAAGCCCTCGGTCACGGACGATCCGCGCCATCAACGACACGTCCTCGACCGTCGCTCCGCCGGTGCTGAAGCCGGTCGAAGTCTTCACGAAGTCCGCGTTGGCCTTCACCGACATTTCACAGGCGCGGGCTTTTTCTTCGTTGCTGAGCAGCGAGGTTTCCAAAATGACTTTGCACTTCGCGCTGCCGTCCCGGCAAGCCTCGACGACTGACCGGATGTCGCGGAGCACGAGTTCGTCGTCACCGCTCTTGAGCGCGCCGACGTTGATGACCATGTCGATTTCCTTCGCGCCTTGCCGGATGGCGGCGCGGGCTTCCATCGCTTTCGTCTCCGGCGGTTGCGCGCCGAGCGGGAAACCGACGACGCAGCAAACTTTCACGGACGTGCAGGCCAGTAGATCGCGGGCGAGTGAGACCCAAGTCGGATTGACGCAGACGGAATAGAATTTGTACTGCTGGGCTTCGCGACAGAGTTGCTCGATGTCGGTCCTCGTCGTGTCGGGGCGCAGGACGGTATGGTCGATGAGTTGCGGGATGTTGAGCTTTGGTGCTGCTGCCGGCTTGATCGCCGGGCCGCCTTGCGCGGCGAGAAGTTCCTGGACGCGTTTGGCGATTCGTTCCTGGTCGCTGGGGGAGCTGGTGCTCACGCGTTTGTCTCCGACGCTGCCGAGCAGTGTGGCTTGATGCGCTCCGACTTCGATTGGGCCTTGTTCAATCGCATTGATGAGTGAAACTCGTTTTCGATGTCGTTCTTCCGTGCACTCCACCGTCAGGAACGTCTCGACAATTTGCTTCGCTGTCTCGGCGTTGGTCTGTCCGGCGCCGAGAGTGAGCACGTTTGCGTCGTTGTGCTCGCGCGCATTCTTCGCCAGGGCCACGTTGTAACACGCCGCCGCCCGCGCGCCCTTCACCTTATTGATCGCCATCGCCGAGCCGATGCCGGCACCGTCGATCATGATGCCTTTGTCGCACTCGCCGCTGGCGACCAGCCGCGCCACCGTGTAAGCAATGCGCGGATAATCCACGGCATCTTTGCTGTGTGTCCCGCAATCTTGAACGGAAAAACCTTTGTCCCGCAGAAAACTCAGAAGCTGGTTCTTCAGCTCAAACCCGCCGTGGTCAGTGCCGAGGGCAATCTTTAGGTTCTTCACGGTCAAAGTGTCAACGATTTTTCCGACGCCTCCGAGAAATCTGGCGCGCCCAGCAGGAGTTGAACCTGCAACCTTTGGTTCCGTAGACCAACGCTCTATCCAATTGAGCTATGGGCGCGATGCCCAACATTATTAGGTCAGATTGGCGGCGGTGACAAGTCTGCAATTCCAAGAAGCCGCAGCAGAGGCGGCAATCAAGGATAGCGTCGAGCTTGGAGGATTTCGATAGTGAGCAGGCTGTAGCTCGTCACGAGGACGGGGTCGTTTTCCCACCAGCGATTGTTATCGTTTTGCCAGAAACCCTCGAATTTCTGGAGGCTAACCAGTTTCTTCATCAGCTCGTGTCGCCAATCGTGCGTCTTGCCAGCGGTATCGGTGAACGAGTCGTCGCCATACGCGGTGAGTGCCTTGGCGAGTGTGTGGTAGTAATAAAACAGACCTTGCTGGCCAAGGCCGGGGTTCTCCTCGAGCGTGTAGTTGCGTTTCAGCCAGTTGACGGCAGCGGCGACGCGCGGGTCGTCCTTCTTCAGGTCCGCGTAGATGTAGCTCTTCAAGCCCGCGTAGCTCATGCTGCCGTAGCTGCGCAGCGGCGACTTCTCGTCTTTTGGTTCTTCGTCAGCGAAACTGACCGGCGGCGGTCCTGGCATATAGATGAAGCCACCGAGATCAGCGTCAGTCGTGGCCTTTGCCCACGGCTGATCATTGCACGCCGGCAAGTTTTGACAGCGCTGCAAGAACTGAATCGCCTTCTGCCAGTGTAGATCCCACGATTTCTTTGCGGCCGGGTCCTTGTCCAGCGACTCCGTGAGGCGGATCGCTTCGAGCGCCCACTGCATGTTCGACAAATCCGGCCGCTCGCGCCGGCCATAGCCGATGCCGCCGTAGCTGGCGTTGGTTGATGCGACGCCGCGCGTTTCATCAAATTGTGAGGCGAGGAGGAATTGTCGACCGTTGAGAATTGTCGGCCGGTACTCCAGCTTGCCGGCCGCCAGTAGCGCCATCGAACAGATGGCGGTGGAATAATTCGGGTATTTGTCCGACTCGCCGCCGCCGTAGATCGCGCCGTTGGTTTTGACATTCGACAAAATGAACTTGAGACCGCGTTCAACTGCCTCGGGTTGCGTCTTCGCGCGGACCAGCGATGTGACGGCAAGCGCGGTGATGGCCGGATGATGTCGCCACGAGCCGTCGGTTTCCTGTTGCTGCACGAGCCACGCGAGGCCGCGTTTTTGGGCGTGCGCGACTTCTTTGAGCAGGGAGATGTCGGTTTGGCTCGGCAACTCCGCGGCGACAGCGCCGCCGGCCATCAACAGGCAGAAGAAAATCCTCATCGTGCCTCAAACTAGAATCTGGCGCGCGCCCTTGTCAAACGCAATTGCCGCGCAGTAAACTGCCGGTCGTGAAAGCTGTCACCACCGAGCAGATGCGCGAACTGGATCGCCGCGCCATCGCCGCCGGCACGACCGGCGAGGAGTTGATGGAACGGGCCGGGTTCGCGGTCGCGAAAGCCGCCATCGACTTTCTCAAACAGCGCGACTCGCGTTCGGTTTTGCTCTTTGCCGGCAAAGGCAACAACGGCGGCGACGCCGTCGTGGCCGCCCGTCATCTGGCCGCCGCCGGTTGTCGCCCCACGCTCGTGTTGCTGGCACGCCGCGACGATCGGCCGGTCGGCGTCGCAGTCGTCGAGTGGCCGGGCGAACTGCCAGCCGCCGACGTGATCGTGGATGGCTTGCTCGGCACGGGATTGACCGGCGAAGTGCGCGAGCCATATGCGTCCGCCATCAAGTTCATTAACCGATCGAAGTTGCCGGTCGTGGCGATTGACGTGCCGTCGGGACTAGGCACGTCAACCTGCGTGCGCGCCGACGTGACCGTGACGATGGGGCTGCCGAAGATTGATTTGCTGCGACCGTCGGTAGCGGATTTCGTTGGTCGCATCGACGTGGCTGATATCGGGCTTGGGGCCGATGTCGCGAGCGACATCGAGTTGATCACGCGCGCGGACATCGTCTTGCCGGAACGGCGGCGGAGCGCGCATAAAGGTGACTTTGGGCACTTGCTTATCATTGGCGGGTCGGAAGGTTACACGGGCGCGCCAGTTATCTGTGCGCACGCAGCGGCGCGGGCAGGTGCCGGGTTGGTGACGCTGGCCGTGCCGAAGGAGATTTATCCGATCGTAGCAAGTAATTGTCCGCCGGAAGTGATGCCGCAGCCACTGACTTTCGAGCAGGTGCCGCCGGGATTCGACGCCGTGGCAATTGGGCCGGGGTTGGGACAAAAGCCGGAAATGCAAAAGTTAATTTGGAAGTTGCTCACCAGCTTACCGGTGCCGAGCGTTGTGGACGCCGACGCGTTGAACGCCGTGGCGACGGCACCGGCGGCGTTGAAGAAATTGCCAGCGGCGATGGTGTTGACACCGCATCCCGGCGAGATGGGGCGGCTTGTCGGCAAGTCGGCGAAGGAAGTGCAGGCGAACCGGTGGGAGATTGCGAAGCAATTTGCCCAAGAGTACGGCGTGGTGCTGGTGCTGAAAGGTGCCGGGACGGTGGTGACGGATGGGTCCGGCTCGCCACGCTCGGAGCGTGGCAAGTTGTGGATCAATTCCACCGGCAATCCGGGCATGGCGAAGGGCGGGATGGGAGATGCGTTGACTGGCATCATTGGCGCGTTATTGGCGCAGGGGCTGTCGCCGCTGGAGGCGGCGAAGACCGGAGTCTTTCTTCACGGGCGAGCGGGCGATGTGGCCGCCGAGCGGCGCGGCGCGGCGTCGATGCTGGCGACGGATTTGATTGAAGCATTCAGGGTCTGAATCCCAGCCATACTCGACCGGAGAACGGTTGGCTCATTCGAACGTCGGCGGTGCATTTCACTCTATTCTGCCCCAGCAGCAAGCTGAGTTCGACGGAGCGGAGGCAGACGACACGCCACACGCCGTATTCCCGTGGCAAACGCCGCTTCCGTTTGCGGCAACCATAACCGGCAGATGCTTCGTCTGTTGCCGTTCGCCTTGAATCCCCCAATGGTTAGGCAGAAGCTTACGACCAAGCTCAACGGCCGCCGCCTGGTGTACCGGCCAATACGGCGTCAAAGAAGTGTTCGTCGGCGTCCCCGCCATCCTCGGCGCCGGCGGCGTCGAAAAAATCATCGAACTCAAACTCACCGCCGACGAACTCGGCCAACTCAAGAAGTCCGCCGATCACGTGCTGGAAAACGTGAAGCGGTTAAATCTGTAGAATAAGTTTGGCCGGTAAGACAACGCGGTCCTGCCGGCTATGCTGCCGGCGCTGAGGCGCGAGCGCTGTTCGCGAGGCGTTGAGATCTTCCCGCGTAGAACCCCGGCTAAAGAACGTCTTTGACGTTTGAATTAGGCTTCTGCTCAACAATGAGCGTAGGATAAACACCCGCGATCAGATTCTGTTCGGTCAGGAAGATACGATCAACTACGACGTAGGGAACATGGCTCATTACTACCGTGTCCCCCTTCATGGGCATGGTTGGCCAATCCACATCGCACAGAGACACCAGTGTGTCCTTCTTGCAAAAAATCTTGATCTTCATCATATCCTCTCTCGTAGGTAACTGCGGCATGAAGCCCCGAATAAAATCGCCGAAAGAACTTCATTGACTTGGAATTCTATTGCTTGAGGTAACGACAATTGCGTTTGTCCACTGGTATCATATCCTTTCCATCCCACAGCAACTGTTCCTTTATCTCTCCGTTCTTGATGATCTGGATCGTCCGTCCTCTTAGCCTCCATTCGCACTTCGATGGGTGATCGTCAAAAGCTTCTTTCCAGAAGCATGTGCCATCTGGTCTGAAGTCGACTTCGTAGGTGAGTGCGTGGCCGACGCTCTGCATGATGAGGGGATCTTCAAGACGTGCAACATATCTACCAGAGGGCCTCATTCCAAACCAATACCACGCACCAAGCCCAAGAGCCGCGACACAAACAAGAAGAACGATTTTTGTTCCGAGCCCCGAGGTTTCACTCTCTTGCTCCCAGCTCGATGAACGAGGAGAAGGCGGCGAATTGCTTAGTTCATGCCTCGAACCTGTCTCACTTCTGGCTGGCTGTTCGAGATTTCGGCCACAGAATCGGCAAACTGTGGCTTCTTTCTTAATGGTTTCTGCGCAGAATGGACATTGCTTTGTGTGTTCGGTAGAGGCGCGTACTGGAATTGGCGGCTGTGCTTCGCGCGGAACAACCAAGGCATTGTTACACTTCGGACATTTCACTGACAGTCCGGCACCAGCGGCGTCAATAAGTATGTGCTGTCCACAATTATTGCAATTGAATGAGATGTCCACGCGCTGTTCCTAGCAACTGAATAATATGTCAGCCGCAAGTTCCGACACAATCCGAAAATTGCTGAAGCGATCTGGTCACAGCATCGGCGCGCCCGGCGGCCGCGCCCTACCGGCGGCTCACTGCGTTGCCGGTAAGTCGTGCCGCGTTGGCGAGTTGATTTTTCATTCCCTGCCTGTTGAGCCGGTTGGCGAACTTCACGGAGAACAGCGATGCCGACGCCAATGACGAAAGAGCAGGCACACAAGTTGGTGGATCAGATGCCGCCGCAGGCGACATGGGATGACCTTATGCACGAGATTTACGTCCGGTAAGCCATTGAACAGGGCTTGGCCGATAGCAAGGCGGGGCGCACGAAGTCAGTGAAGGAAGTACGGAGCGAGAACGCGCTGCGAACCGCCGGTCACGCTCCCAGCGGCCATCCGGGGTGGATGAAGGGCAGATCATCGAGGCGCTGCGGTTGACGCCCACGGAGCGGGGGGAGAAGCAGCGTGTGTTCGTAGATTTCATTGAGGAGATCGAACGTGCCGCAAGATTACGCCCGCGTGATCTACAGCCTCGACGAACATAAAGTGAAGTTCGTCATCATCTGCGGCATGGCGTCGGTGAGCTTGGGCGTGCCGGGGCACAGCAAGCGGAGACCGTCGCGCCGTACCCTGTGTCTCTGTGGTTCAAAATCCGGCCATGAGACTGTCGCGCCCGGAAGGGCGCTCCCACATCAGCCTTTCAACCCGGTCGTGGCGATGCCGCGGATGAAGGTTTTCTGGGCGAGGAAGAACAGGACGACGATTGGCGCGATGATGACCGCGCTCGCCGCCATGAGATGGTGCCATTGCACGCCGCCGGCCTGGCTCTGGTAATTCTGCAGCGCCAGCGCGAGCGTGAACGTGTCCCGTCGCGTGAGAAACAGCAGCGGCCCCATGAAGTCGTTCCACGCCCACAGAAAGTGAAACAGCGCCACGACTGCCAGCACGGGCTTACTCAACGGCAGGATGATCCGCCAGAAGATCTGCCATTCGCTGCACCCGTCAATGCGCGCCGCCTCGCTCAATTCTTCCGGGATCGTGCGAAAGAATTGCCGCATCAGAAAAATGTTGAACGCGCTGCCAAAAAACGCCGGCGCCCAGAGCGGTGTCAGCGAACCGATCCATCCGAGCGTTTTGTACACGCCGTACAGCGGCACCATCAACACGGGAAACGGCACCATCATCGTGGCCAGCGTCAACGCAAACAACTTCTCCCGTCCGCGCCACTTCACCTTCGCGAAACTGTAGGCGACGAATGCGTTGGACAACATCGCGCCGATTACGCCCAGCCCGCACACGAGGAGTGTGTTGCCGAGAAACCGCCAGAACGACACCGCGGCCGCTCCGGTGCCGCCCATCGAGGCCAGCGCTTGCGGGTAGTTCTCCCAGCGCGGCTGGACGTGGCCGGCGGCTGACCGTGGCAGCCAAGTCGGGGGCAGTGACATCGTCTGCTCGATCGGTTTCAGCGAGGTCGAGATCAACCACACCAGCGGCAGCAGGAAGACCGCCGACAACCCGACCAGCAACATATAGATCACGAAGCGTCTAGCCGGCATAGTGCACCCGCCGCTCCATCAGTTTGGTGGCTGCGATGGTCAGCAGCACGATGAGCACGAACATCACCCACGCCAGCGCGCTGGCGTAACCCATCCGTAGGTCGTAGAACGCTGTGCTGAACAAGTACAGTGCGTAGAACAGCGTCGAGCGCGCGGGATTGCCGTCAGCGCTGCCGGTCATGACGAACACCGTCGTGAACACTTGCAACGAGCCGATGATGCCCATGATGAGATTGAAATAGATCACTGGCGAAATCATCGGCAACGTCACGTGCCAGAATCGTCGCCACGCGCCCGCGCCGTCGATCTCGGCCGCCTCGTACAATTCCTTCGGCACGTTTTGCAGGCCGGCCAGATAGATCACCATCGAATTGCCCACTCCCCACAGACTCATCAACACCAAGGCCGGCTTCGCCCAGCGCGGATCGGCCAGCCACGTCGGCGTGGCGTTCCCGAACACAGGCCGGAGCAGCGCGTTGAGAATTCCGAACTGTCCATTGAAAATCCACAGCCAAAGTACCGCGCTCGCGACGACGGGCACGATTGACGGTAGGTAGAAGATCGTGCGAAACACCGGTAACCCGCGCACTTCCTGATTAAGCAACAGCGCCAGCGACAACGACACGATCATGCCGAGCGGCAACGACAGTGCGGCAAAGAACAGCGTGTTCTTCAGCGAAATCCAGAACGCCCGGTCGTGCCACATCCGCCGGTAATTCTCCGTGCCGGTCCAGATGGGCGACTGCAGCACCGAGTAATCGCAGAAGCTGTAGAACAGCGACGCCGCAACCGGGTACAGCATGAACACGCTCAACCCGATGAGCCACAGGGCGGCGAATGCGAGGCCGTTGCGGAGATTGCCGCGTTCGAAGGTGGTCATGGTTCTCCGCCCGTGTAGGCCACGTCACCCGACGCGTCGCCGCGTGGGGTCACGCGGCCTGCAACCTGTCGCCGCTCCAGACTCCGCCGGTGCAACTGCCAGCTCTCGGCCACGCGCGACTGCGCGAACGCCAGCGCCTCACCGGGTGGCTGCGTCAACAGACGCACCGCGTCAAACGCCGCGACCAACTCGCGCCGGTATTCCTCCCAGATGCCGAGCTTCGGCATGTGAGTGGCATTCGGACTCTCCGCCAGTTGTCGGAACACGGCGATGTACGGGTGCGGATGATGGCGCGCGAAGAACGGACTCCACTCGCGCAGTGGCGAATTCTTCTGCTGGAGAAAACACAGCAGTTCCACCCCACGCAACTCGTCCCGGTGCTCGGCCTGCGCGTTGACCGTGCTGACGAACTTGATGAACTCCCACGCCTCGTTCGGATGCTTCGCGCCGCGCGGGATCGTCAGCATGTCGGCGTCGGCCACGGTGAAGTCGTCCACGCGCGTCGTCGTCGACGGCCACGCGGTGACGCCGTAGGACATGCCGGGCGCGAATTGTTCGATGAACCGATTCATCCACACGCCTTGGAACTCCATCGCCACCTTGCCGGCGAGGAACGCATTCTGCGGCGAGTTGAAGTTGCCGAAGCCGCTGCTGAACGCCTGGATTTGTTCCAAACCGTAGCGGCGCGAATAATTCGCGACCCACTCGTACGCTCCCTGGTCATCGAGCGCAATGTCGCGGCTGTTCCAGTACTTTCCACCGAACCAAGCCGGGTAGGCCCACACAAACCAGTTCGGTTCTTGCGGCAGGAAACCAAGCTGCGTGATCGCGCCCGTCGCATCGCGCTTCGTCAGCTTCTCCGCGAACTCGTCCAACTCCACCAACGTCCGCGGCGGCCGGTCGGGGTCGAGTCCGGCCCCCGCGAAGAGCTGCTTGTTCCAGTGCAGACCGGTCACCGACGGCGCACTGATCGCCGCCCAAATCTGCCCACGATAGCTGACCATATCGCCGTACACCGCGCAATATCGTGTCAGCCATTGCTCCGGCGTTGACCCGTCCCGGCGGATGAACTCGTCCAGAGGTGTCAACGCGTTCCGGTCAGCAAATGAATAGACGTTGTTCAGCCACAGCCCGGCCACATCTGGTGGATCGCCGCCCGCTGTCGCCACGATCGTCTTGCGATCCACACTCGACAACGAAAGGAACTCCACGACGATGCGGTCCTGCGATTGATTGAACTGGTCCACGACCGCCTGCATGGCCGCCGCCTCCGCGCCCGACCATTTCTCCCAGTAAGTGATATGGACTCTGCCGTCGGAAGACTGGGAGCAGCCAGCGACCAGGCACACCACCAATGCCAGGCAGAGTAGGGCGGTGCGATTCATTGTCGAACGTTCCTCCAAGGCCTAGCACTCTGTCACCGGCGCTGGGCCAGTTCCAGAAAAAAGTAAGCCTCGGAATCACGCGCAGACCGGACTTGTCGCCGCTAGTACTCTTTCACGGCATAGCAACAAAACATTGCAACACGCTCGCCAGTGATTTCGCACGGATACCGGCGCGATAGGTGGGGTCGAGCTGATATCGCGGTAATCGAGCCTAGAATCGCCAACGGTCAAGCAAGGCGAGCCATCGTCTCGGCGGACGTGGTGATTAGACTAGCGGTAGGGATTTGCAGGCAGCTCTAGGGGTTTGACGAGAGACGGTAAAGGCCACAAAAGATAAATCACAATCCCGAACAGTATCGCAACGACGGCGGCGATGAGGAGAGCGTCGCGCACCGGAAAATACTGCTCGCCGCACCTTGGACACGAGGTTGCTCTCGACGAAATGTGTTTACCACAAACGCATTTTCTCATGGTTCGCGCTTCTCATTGTGCAGGTAGCTGCGAAGTAAGTGCTCGCCACCGCCGGGCACAAATACTACCCAAACACTACCCCTCGTACTACCTACCTCAAGACTACCCCAAATTTGGCGCGACGGCGGCGAACACGAAGGCAAAGATACAATGGTGTGGCTGCTAGTCAAGTGCCCGCCACCGCCGAGAGGAGAGGCTGCGGCTGGTTTGGAGAAACGAGGTCGCTGGCGGTTCTCGCCCCGACGGCGGCGAAGCACGGTGCGGATTCTACCGTGGGGGCCAGTGCGCGGTCAAGCCGGTTGGTGTCGGTGATGCTACTCGCGGTCAGCTTCGGCGGTGCAGAAGTCGCCGTCCTCGCGCATGAGCCGGGCAAGGAGGGGCATTCATGCCTTCGGATTCGTCAATCCAGAAAGACTTGCCGATGACGCAAGAATCATCCTCGAATATCTCCGCTAAGAATCGTGGACAGTGAAGATGCAGCACGAAAGTCCGGTCGGCGGCAGCGTCGCCAATGATAAACACCGGCAGCTTGTCCCAATCGGGGAGTGCCTTCATCGTGGGTGAGAGTAACATCGGCATTGCGGTCTTGCACACCCCGAAATTAGCCGACGGCAGTGTTGGCGATGGCAGCACGGAGCACGAGGTCAACGCCCCGGAGATGTGTAGCGGCAGCTTCACTCATCCGCTGGGTCGTTCGGATAGGGTAGCGTCCAAAGGCAAAACGAAATGGAGGAATCGCTCCCAACGGAAATCGTCGAGGCTATTTACCCTCGCCTGATCGAGGGGCAAGGATATAGCGAACTACTTGTACAGAAAACGAACCAGCTCAACGGTTCCATCACTATCCCCGCGATAGCGGACTGCGAAGAAACCCCTCTTGTCGCCGGTGGTAGGCGCGACCCCGAAGCCCGACAAATCGCAGTTCTCAAGTGCTGTTTCCCGTCCAGTCCTATCAACGACGATGAATGAATGGCTGGAGGGAAACTTCCTGAGTGAATAAACCAATGAGTTCTTGCTCACCGTCGCAATCCAAGACCGGTCGGAGTAGTAGGGATCCGAGTCGTCATACGTTCTCCTATAAATCTGGTTACCCTGAGCGTTTAACCAGAGAAAAGTCGCTGTGTATACAGAGTTCGTGCCTTGGACTAAGTATTTGCACGCGCAACCGCCGCTGCCATCCGAAACGACTTGCCATGCTCCCGCCAATTCGCGTGATGTTGTAAGTACGACACTCCAAGCTTCGGTTACGGCAAGAGATTGCTGAACAAATCCGATGATCGAAACTAAAAGAATGCCAATCGCTGTGCGTGTTTTCATCATTCTCCTAATTTAGGGGCGGGGTTTGTGTCGTACGATTTCATAGCGATTTACTTATCCTCTCCGCCAAGTGAAGACGGTCTCGTCAGCAAAAAGCCTCTTGAGACTGATTCTCGCACTAAAGCGCAACCTCGCCAAGCTCCAAAAGCCGCGCACGTTGTCAGGCGTACTCGCCACCGCCGGGACGAGAGGCTGGCGGGTCGCATTGGTAGGACGCAACTCGCCCCGACGGCGGCGAGGCACGTTGCGGATTCTACCAATGGCGGCGATGATTGACAAGTCTGTGCAGGTGATCGTGGCGGGCGGCGAAGTGTCCAGCCGATTAACAGGCATTTGCCTTGCACTTTGAAGTGGCGTTGGCATAGTTGCCGGCGCTCGAGCCGCCGGCATAGCTCAATTGGCAGAGCATCTGATTTGTAATCAGAAGGTTGTCGGTTCAAGTCCGACTGCCGGCTCCAGTTCTTTTATTGTGTGACAACAGGTTACGCAACAACCACTCATTCCAAAGCGCTTCGAGTCGAGGCGGGTATGACTCAAGGTATTACTTTCAAGAGTGACTCCCCACCCGCACTGAAAACCTGTTGCCGTGGGATAAACTGTCCGGCCGCCTACCCGAGCAGCCGTCAAAACAGTCAAAGAAACGCCCTAGTCTGTTGGTAGATCCCCGGCTGCTTGCTCTCCCGCGGCTCTGCGACATTCAGGTATGCGGATCCGGTGCTCCTCGATCCGGCCGCGGACAGAGTCGGCGGTCGCCCAGTGGCTGGGGCGGTCGCAAGGGCGTTATCGCTGATCAGGCGAATCCTTCCCCTTGGTCTTCAGCAGATCATCCAGCTTTTCAAACGGATTAGCCATTTTGGATGGCTCGGGGACATCCGCCTGTTGAACTCCGTCGAATTGACCAGCGAGCTTGTACTTCTCGTGCTCGTGATCATGA
>CAZMKD010000012.1:0-2195 GCA_964566575.1 uncultured Verrucomicrobiota bacterium | reverse complement strand
TAGTGTTGGCGCATGGTGAATGTTGCCAGTAGAGACACCGAAACTCCTGCAAACATTCAAACCCAGCGGCCAGATTCGCGCGTCTTCATACCCACTTCATTCCACGCCAGCCGACTTCAGAAAAGTTCTCCGCCAACCACTCGTTAGCCTGAGTCACAGCTACATTCCTCAGCGTCAAGGCACCAATCGCACGCGATAGAAACTCGCGGGTGCGTTCGTGGCGATGCCAACGTCGAGATAATTCGTCGTTGTACCGACAGTATTGGTGACGGTGAAGATGTCGCTGAAATTGTTGGTGTAATCGCCGGCGGTGGAACGCTGGAGAGCGTTGGTCTTGCCGCTGCCCATCATCCAAGTCACGCGCAGGTCGCTGCCCGCTTGTGCGACCGAGGTGACGCGAAAAGATGAGGCACTGTCGTTCGGATCGGTGCCGGCGAGGAACTCTTGCTGGTCCGTCAGGCCGTCGCCGTCGGTGTCTGGGTCGACCGGCCCGACATCGGAAAGTTTCACCGGGCCGCGCGTGATCGGAGCGGCCGAGAGTTCATCGGCGCCGATGTCTTTGGGGTCGAGGCGCGGTTGGCCGTCCATGTCGTCCACGACGTTGGTGTAGCTGCCGAGCGCCGCGTCGATGGCCGGGCTGTTGGTCGCGGGCCGGTAGAGTCCGTCCGCCGCCAACGACAGCAGCGGATTGGCGGTTGAGTTGCTGGCCGGCAACGTGAAGCCGAGTGCGACGCCGAAAAAGATGTTACCCTGCCAAGTGATGTTGGTCGGAAACCCCTGGATATCGATGAGATGGGACGCCGTGCCTTTGACGATGTTATTGGCGATGATGGAGTCGCGCGGCGACTGAAGTTGCGAGCCGTCCCCGTAATCCACGCCAATGATGATATTGGTGCAATTCACAAACGTGTTGAAGGCGACGAGGGCGTTCTTGACCTGAAAGTATCCGCTGAGCGGTGAGTTGGTGATGCCGGTTTCCAGACTCAGCGCGGCGCGCGTGTCCCGGCCGCGGAGGTCCTGGAAGTAATTATTGATGACCGTGTGCCCCTCGTCGATGACGCGGATGCCGCCGGTGTTGGCGACGTTGTTGCCGAAGAAGAAATTGCCAAGGACAGTGCAGCGTTTGCCGTGACGAAGCACCAGACAGCCTTGCGAACTCACAAACGTATTGTACCGGTAGACGTTGTCACACGACTTACTGGAGATGAATTCCGCGTCGCCACTGCAGCGATAAAAGTAGTTGGATTCGACCAGCGTGCGGGAACTGTTCGTGGACGTGTTGCTGTCCCCAACGCGCATCGACTCGCCGCCGTTGCTCCCGCTGTAGGTGCGGTCGTCGAAGAGATTGTGATCAATGACATGATCGTTGGGAATACCGGTGGTGGGCAACCAGACGGTGAGCGTCGCGCCTTCGTTTCGTTTGCCGCGCAGCAGGCAATGGTCGACGCGATTCGAGGTGCCGTAGAGCGAGACCCACTTGTAGCCGACCGTGTCCACAGACGGATTTAGGTCGATGAGCGACGTATTCGTGAGCCGGCAATTCTTCGCGTGGACGCTGCTGCCGTTGCCGGCGCGGAAGGCGATGATGTCTGTGGTCTGCGAGGTGGAGCCGTTCGTGAACACCAGTCCATCGACCACGAGGTTCGTGCCGCCGATGTACAAGTGCGAGCCGCCGGTGACGAAAACCCTACCCTGCACCTGCGCCTTGAGCGTGATGGGATTGGCGAGCGTGCCGAGCTTGTTGAAGGTGATGGTGGCGTTGTTCCAAGTCCCGTTGGTGAGCATGACGATGGTGTCCCCCGGCGCCGCCGCCGCTGCGGTGATCGAGGCGGCATTCGAAGCGTAAAACGTCGCCGCTTCGACCGCGCTGGCGTGAGCCAACAGCAAAACAGAAAAAAAAGTCACCAAGCTTTTCATCACGGCACCAGAACGCGGACGCGGTAGTACCGGGACGGAACATTCGTCGCGCCACCCGAGTCCACTATATTCGTGACCACGCCGGAGCCGTTGCCGCCGCCTAAGACATTGGTCTGACCGGCGCTCACGAAACTGTACGTGTAGCCACCATCGGCCGTTCCAGTCGAGTACTCCAGCACGTTGGTGCGCGAGGCGATGCCCGGCGACCACGTGTTGTCTCCGTTGGCGCCCAGATACGCGATTTTCATATCGCTACCGGACATTGCGACACTGATAAT
>CAZMKD010000011.1:0-2430 GCA_964566575.1 uncultured Verrucomicrobiota bacterium | reverse complement strand
CCAGACGATCGTGCAGTCGTCGTGGACCATCAGCAACTACACCGAGATCCCCTCGGGCCAGGTCACACTGCCCTAGTCCTCCCGCCCGCTCCCTCCGGAAGGCGGCCTTCGGCAGGAGTCCTCCGGTGCGCTTCCAGCCCTAGCCCGAGTTTCCGGGCTATCGGTTTGGGGGGCTGCAAGCGGTTGATCGAATTTCTTTCGGAATAGGTCGCTGACCAGCGCGTTTGTGGAACGTGAGTGCTCGCGATTGTGAGCGCGATGTTGTATTACCTAGATCATGGCTTCGATCGTTGGGAAGAAGCAGGGAAACAAGACGTACTACTACTTGGTGGAGTCGGCCCGGGTGGGTGGCAAGCCGAGGATCGTGTCCCAGCAGTACTTGGGTTCGGCCGAGGAGATCGCCGAGCGCCTTGCCGGGTCGGCGCCGGGCGAGCCGACCCGGACACAGCACCGCGCGTTCGGTGACGTGGCCGCGGTGTGGTCGGTGCTCGAGCGGCTCGATCTGGCGGGCATCGTCGATGACGTGGTCGGTCCGCGCCGGGGCGATGCGGCGGCGTCGGTCGGGACCTACATCGCGTTGGCGGTCGCGAACCGGGTGGTGGCGCCGTGTTCGAAGCTGGCGTTCGCGGAGTGGTGGGCGACGACGGCCGGGTCGCGTTGGGTGCGCGTGAGCGCCGCCGCGCTCGATCACCGCCGGTTCTGGGATGCGATGGACGCGCTGTCCGCGGAACATCTCGTCGAGTGTGAACGGCGCCTGGCTGCGGCGATGGTCGAGGTGTTCGATCTCGATCTGGCCGGGTTGGTGTTGGACATGACCAACTTCGCGACGTTCGTCGACTCCGCCAACGAACGGAACACGATCGCCCAGCGCGGCCACGCCAAACAGGGCCGCGTCGATCTGCGTCTCGTCGGGTTGGGCCTGGTCGTGACCGCCGATGGTGGCGTACCGATCTGCAGCCACGCCTATGCGGGCAACCGGCCTGACGTCACCCAGTTCGCAACCGTGATCGGCGAGCTCGCCGCCCGGTTCGGCGCGCTCGCCAACGACGGTGACGGCCTGACGGTGGTCTATGACGCCGGCATGGACTCCGCCGCCAACCAACAGGTCATCGAAGCGGCCGGGCTGCACTACGTCGGGTCGCTCGTCCCGTCGAACCATCCTGACCTGCTCGCCGTGCCCGCACGCCGCTACATGATCGTCGACGAAGAACGCTTCCCGGGCGTCACCGCGTTCGAAGCGCGCGTCGACGCGCTCGGCGCCGAACGCCGCGTGGTCGTCACCCACTCGGCCACGTTTCATGACGCGCAGACCCGCGGGTTCGCGCAGACGCTCGCCAAAGCCAACCGCCGACTCGCCGAGCTCGCCGAACGTCTCGCCCGCGGCCGCACACGACGCGCCCGCGCCGCAGTCGAAGCCGACATCGCCGACATCCTCCGGGCCCGCTGGCTCGACCGCGTCATCACCTTCGAACTCACCGGCAACCGCCCCGCGACCCTCCGCCTCACCTGGACGCTCGACCCCGCAGCACAACAACGTCTCGAAGACGAGATCTTCGGCAAACGCATCCTGTTCACCGACCATCACGACTGGACCATCGCCGAAGTCATCGCCGGCTACCGCAGCCAAGCCGACGTCGAAGCCGGCTTCCGCCAAATGAAAGACCCCCACGTCGTGTCGTTCAGTCCCATGTTCCACTGGACCGACCAAAAGATCCGCGTCCACGCCTTCTACTGCGTCGCCGCGCTCGCCGTCGCCCACCTCATGCGACGCCAAGCCGCACACGCCGGCATGCACATGAGCGTCCGCGAACTACTCGCCACCCTCGCCGCCATCCAAGAGACCGTGCTCCTCTACCAAGGCGACAGCGGACGGCCCCGCGCCCGCCACATGCTCACCGACATGACCACGACCCAACGCCGGCTCCACCGACTGTTCGACCTCGACGACTACGCACCCACCCGCTGAACCTGGGTAATACACGACCCACACCCAAACATGCCCCCTGACCAGCCACAACACCACTCACCCATCAGCTATCCAGGAAACTCGGGCTAGCGCTAGCCTTTCCGCCGTGGCGACGTCGTTGCCGACCTCAGCCTGACATGAGACACGGAGTTCCGGCTGCGCCGCCAGACGGCTGGCGGCGAGTCGCAGGTGATCGGCCATCCGCAGGCGCACGCGTCGAGGCGTGAACATTCGCCAACCGTGTGAAAGCCTGTGCGCACCGCGGGGACTGCATCACCCGTTCGTACGTCACGGAGTTCGCAATGACTCTCGCATCAGCTGACGATCTGGAATTTCGAATTGAACAGGCATGCCGCCGGCTCGATCAGCTCACCCTCTTTCATCTCTCGCTTCACCCGGGAGCTGTTCCACTCGAACCTCCTTGCCTGGTTCTTCAAGGACGAGTCGGCAACCGCCCAGCCCGT
>CAZMKD010000010.1:0-3590 GCA_964566575.1 uncultured Verrucomicrobiota bacterium | reverse complement strand
GCGCAGCGCAAACAGATAAGCCCGGCACTTCGCTTCGTCGCTGAAGCGCTGTTCCAATTCCAGCAGCGTGCGCGGATAATCTTCTGTCACCGCGAAAAATACTACTCGTTGTGGCTGGTGGAGTCACGTACATAGCCCTATGACCAAATGTGCGCTCTCGCTCTCGCTCTCGCTTGCCGCCATGCTTCAAACCGGCGGCGTCGGATCCTTGCTGGCCGCGCCGACCGCATCGAAACCGAACGTCCTGTTCATCATCGTGGACGACCTCAAGCCGTTGCTCGGCTGTTATGGCGACCAAAAGATCCAATCGCCCAACCTAGATCGTCTCGCCGCGCGCGGGCTGCGGTTTGACCGGGCCTATTGCAATCAGGCCGTGTGTTCGCCCTCGCGCAACGCATTGCTGACCGGTCTTCGGCCCACGACCATCGGCATATACGATCTCGCCACGAATTTTCGTGATGCCCGGCCCGAGACTGTCACGCTCGGCCAGTGGTTCAAGCAACAAGGCTGGCGGACGGAGGCCTTGGGCAAGGTGTTCCACGTCGGCCACGGCAATCACGATGATCCCGCCTCGTGGAGCCTTCCCGTCTGGACGCCGAAAGCGCCCCGCTACGCGCTGAAGGAAAACAAGGCTGTGCTCGAAGCCAACACCTCCGCAGCGGTCAAGGCCGGACTGGAAGTGGAAACCTCCACCACCGTGCGCGGGCTGGCCGTGGAATGTGCCGACTTGCCGGACAACACTTATGGCGATGGCTTGATTGCCGAGGAAGGCGTCCGCCGGTTGCGCGCTGCCCGGGAAAATTCGGGCCAGCCGTTTTTTATAACGCTGGGCTTTGCGAAGCCGCATCTGCCGTTCGTGGCACCCAAAAAATATTGGGATCTATACGAACGCAGTTCCTTCCCGTTGCCCAGGCGACAAACGCCGCCCGACGGCGCGCCGGAGTTCGCGGCCACGACCTGGGGCGAGTTGCGCAACTACACGGACATTCCGGATGTCGGCCCGCTGACGCCCGAGCTGCAGCGGCAGCTTATCCACGGCTACCACGCCGCCGTCAGTTACACCGACGCGCAAGTAGGCCGGGTGCTGGATGAATTGGACCGGCTCGGCCTCGCCGAAAACACCATCATCGTTTTGTGGGGCGATCACGGGTGGCATCTCGGCGACCATGGCATGTGGTGCAAACACACCAATTACGAGGAAGCCACGCGGATTCCGCTGTTCTTTGTCGCGCCGAAAGTGACAAAGCCGAAAACCCATTCCGCTGCGCTGGTTGAAACCGTGGATATTTTCCCCACGCTCTGCCAACTCGTGAAAATCCCGCCGCCCCCCGGTTTGGAGGGCACCAGTCTGGTTCCAGTGTTGGGCAACCCCGGCACCAAAACGAAGGACGCCGTGTTTCAGGCTTATCCGCGTTTGCCGAAGGGCGTGGGGCCGATCCTGGGCCTCGCCGTGCGCACGGAACGGTATCGGCTGGTGGAATGGAAGGCCGTTGGCGCGCCGGCGGATACCGCCATCCTTGAGCTTTACGATTATCAGGCCGATCCGGATGAAACTCAGAATCTGGCCCAGAGCCAGCCGGAGGTGGTCGCTCAACTCCGCGCGATTCTGGCCCGGCAGCCGGAGGCCAAGCCGCAATTCGTCAATCCGGATTCGGCAGTCGCGGATGGCAACCCCGGCAAAAAGAAGAAACCGAGCGCGCCTTACATCCCGGAAGCCCGATGAAGCCAACCGGCCATTTTTCACGCGCCTTTGAATTCAGATTTCCTTCCGGCAGCCTGATTTCAACCCTGACAGTTGCGTTGATCGCCGTGTTCGGCGTTGCCACTGCCCCGGCCCAAGCGTTGCCGAATCCTTATCGTGCCGTGGATGGCTGGGCCAAGCTGCCGGACGGCAGGCCGATGGGAGCGGTGGGCGATCTCGCGCTGGATCCGGATGGCTTCCACATTTGGGCCGTCATCCGCTGCTCGGCGACCGATTCGAAACGGTTTGGGAACGAGTGTCTTGATTCCGATCTGGATCCAATCGTTCAGTTCGACTTGAAGGGCAATGTCGTAAGAAGCTTTGGTGGCGGCTTGTTCATCTGGCCGCATGGGATTGACGTGGACCGCGAGGGCAACGTGTGGGTGACCGACGCCGTGGCGCCCAAGAAAACGCCGCCCGGCAAGCGCGGACATCAAGTGGTGAAGTTCAGCCCGGATGGCAAGGTGCTGTTGACCCTCGGCACGCCGGGAGTTCCGGGAGGCGGCCCAGACAAACTCAACTCCCCCAGTGATGTCGTCATTGCCACAAACGGCGACATATTTGTCGCCGATAGCCACAGCTTCGACGCGGGGAACAACCGGGTCGTGAAGTATTCGAAGGACGGAAAATTCATCAAAGCTTGGGGACAGACCGGATACGCGCCCGGAGAGTTTCGCATGCTCCACTCCATCGCCATTGATTCCCAAGGCCGCGTGTTCGTTGCCGATCGCGGCAACAACCGGATCCAGATCTTCGACCAGGAGGGAAAATTCCTCGCCCAATGGACGCAATTCGGTCGGCCGAGCGGCATCACTTTCGACGACAAGAACCAGATCTACGTGACCGATTCGGAGTCCGACAATGTTCAGAATCCAGGCTGGGAAATGGGAATCAGGATCGGCGACGCCCAAACCGGTTGGGTGACCGCCTTCATTCTCTATCCGTGGGGTGATCCGCGCGAGGTCGAAGGAACCGGAGCGGAATTCGTCGCGGTTGATCGGGACGGGAACCTTTACGCCGGCGAACCGCGTCCCCGGAGGATTCAGAAGTACGTCCGGGTCAGGCCGTGAAGGTCGCATGAAGAAGACCACACATGTTGGCAAGAGGACAGATGTCGCCAGGATACGCTGGGCTCGTTGCGTTATCGAAACGGAGGTGTGGGGGCGAATTTCGAGTTCAGCGCGTTAGGTCGACTGCAAGTTTCTGCATGTGGAGGTGGTCGGGTAGCGGGGTGGCGTTGCCGCTGCTCGCTCCCCTCAGAATCGGCATGTTAGCATTGTCAAAGGTGATACTGTGGTGTTAGTTTGACTTAACGTGCTCGTGCTGTTCATGCTCCTCCAGCGCCTCCGGCAACGGCGCGCGCAGAAGACTTGGTGGTACAGATGAGTCTTCATAGTTAATGGCTCGCCCAACCAAACAGTTCCAAGCAACGCGCTCACAAGAAACGGACCTTGCACTGGGCGGGAAACTGATTTTCAATCACACGATGAAACAGTTTGCCCTACTTGCCGCTGTCTTCCCTTTGCTGGCTGGCGCCGCAATCGCCTCGGCCAAAGATCCGCTTGTCTTCTTCGGCACCTTCACCAATGAATTGAGCAAGGGCATCTACGTTTCTCGGTTGGATGAACGGACCGGAAAACTCTCCGCGCCCGAACTTGCGGCCACAATCCCCAGCCCAAACTTCCTCGCCCCCTCGCCCGACGGCCGATTTCTCTACGCCGCGACACGCATGGATGAATTCAACGGGATGAAAGGCGGCGCGGTGAGTGCGTTTGCGGTGGACGCCGCAGCGGGCAAGCTCACGCTGCTGAACCAGAAATCCTCCGGCGGCGCTGGGCCGTGCCATGTG
>CAZMKD010000009.1:0-10821 GCA_964566575.1 uncultured Verrucomicrobiota bacterium | reverse complement strand
CAGCGACAAGAAACAACCCAGGCGCCAACAGCGATCATCGTCCGCAGTGGAATGGTCAACCGAAAAAGAAACAGGTGGGCTGGAAAAGCCAGTGCCGGGAACTTTTGTCTTGATCGGAACCTTTAATGGGCGACTCGGCTTTGTGGTGAGCATCAGTCGCCGATGAACTGGCGGTCGCCGGCGTCGCCCATGCCGGGGACGATGTATTCTTTGTCGCTGAGCCGCGCGTCCACTGCGCAGACGTGAATCTCCACGTTGGGATGTTCACCGGCAAGTCTCGCCGCGCCCTCGGGCGCGGCGAACAATCCAAGGTAGCTCACTTTCTTCACGCACCGCGTTCACTGCCGCAATATCAACCTGACCCGTGCCTGATGCAGACAGTGCCCAAATCCTATCGGTTTGCTCAGTAACGGAAGCTGCTGTTGCCGATGAACTCGCGGAGGATCGAAGTCGGTGGCACGAGGTGATCGGCGACGCCGAGGAAGCTGGATAGGAACGATTGCAGGCGGCGCGCCTCCGCGTATTGCGGATGATGCGGTTTGATCTCGGCCAACAGCGGCTCGACAAGCGGTTTGAGAACCGCCAGTTCGTAATCCAAGGCTGAGTTGAACGCGATGTCGGCTTCTTGCTGGTATCGGAAGATCCAGATCTTCTCACCGCGTCGCACATTTGGCCACATGTTCAAAGTGGCCAGTGCCGAGTTGCTGCGGAAGTTGTTGTCCCGCACCATTCGTCGCACGAGGCGGTTGTCCGTGGTGGAGATGCGGTTGTTCGAATCCAGGTTCAACTGCGTCAGGGCGCTGACGTAGATCCTGAACTTGTGCGCGGGTGGCAGAGACTGGGTCAGGCGCGGATTCAGCCCGTGAATTCCCTCGACCAAGACGATTTGGTCGGGTTCAACACTCAGTTTCTCGCCGCGATATTCCCGGCAACCCTTCTCGAAGTCAAAGGTGGGCAGTTCCACCTCTTCGCCATTGTCCAACCGCGCGAGGTGTTCGTTGAAGAGCTTCAGATCGACGGTCTCGATGTCCTCGAAATTGGGCTTGCCCTTTTCGTCCAGCGGCGTCTGCTCACGATTGACGAAGTAGTTGTCCACCGAGATGGTCACCGGTCGGACGCCGTTGACGCGCAATTGGACGGCCAGTCGTTTGGCGAACGTGGTCTTGCCCGAGGAGGATGGCCCGGCAATTAAGGCCCACTTGACGTGATCCCGGTGTTGGTAGATGTGCTCGGCGATTTGCGCGATCTTTTTCTCATGGAGGGCCTCGGCGATCTTGATGAAATCGCCGATCTCCCGGTTGACAACGATCTCGTTCAGGCGGCCCACTGTGCTGACCCCGAGGATGCGGCCCCATTCCTTGTGTTCTTGGAAGATTTTGAAAAGCTGCGGCTGCGGCTCGAACGCAGGCAACCCTGTCGGGTTCTCCTGCGCGGGGATTTGCAGCACGAAGCCCGGCGGGTACAAAATCAGTTTGAACAACGCTAGTGCCCCCGTGCTCAAGGCCAGCGGGCCGTGGGCCAGATCGGAAAAATTCTCGCACCAACAGGTCGCGATCTTGGGCGGATTACGGAAGCGCAGCAGGTTGTACTTGTCCCACTGCTTCTCCTGCTCGAACCAGCGGACAGCCTGAGTGAATGCAATCTTACGCCGTTCGATGGAAACGTCGCGCTCGACCGTGGCTCGCATTTGCCGGTCGATGCTCTGCAATTGCTCATCAGAGATGCCGGCATTGCTGTTCATCTCGAAGCTGCAGAAAAAGCCCGCGCCCAGTGAGTGCTGCACCGCGAACCGTGCGTCGGGAAATAGTTCCTTGACCGCTTTGGCCAGCAGAAAGCACATGGAGCGATAGTAGATTTGGAAGCCATGCGAGTCGCCCCGCGTCAGCAATGTGACATTGCTGTCCACCTCCACCGGATAAGTGAGGGAGACCGCGTCGTTGTTGACCAGTGCGCCCAGGTACTCGAGCCCCGCCGGCGAGCGATGCTGCGGCAGAATATCGCAGACGGGCGTGCCGGCGGCGCAACGAATCTGCGAGCCATCGTCCAGCGTGACGGTAATCGTGTTAAGGTTTGTGTCCATTCCGATTCTTTGCGACAGAAGGTGGTCTTCTACCGACAGCACTTATACGCAGCTTTCCGGTGATTGGAAACTTTTTTCCACGGTCACCACCGCGGCTGGGCTGCTTGATGTTTCGAGCCGGGGAACTTAACCCGTTCAGCGAGTTCAACGAGATCTGCTGTGAGCGTAAGACGGCCGCACATGATGGATGTAAAACAGCAGATCGACTTATCGCACACCACTGGTACCGTTCATTTACGACAACAAACCATAGCCTCAATGGTCATAAACGAACATGGGCTACCAGTGAAAGTGATTCGTTGAAGCTTGAGTGAGCGCCGGCGCGGCTGATGCTGTCTAACTGATTAGTTTCGTATGTAAGGAGGACATACATGAAAAAAGACGCTGATACCATTGTCCGTGTATTGCCAACCCACGAGGAGATTGCGCGCCGGGCCAACCAGATTAGCCGGGAGCGCGGTTCACAACCTGGTCGAGAGATCGATGACTGGCTGCAAGCCGAGTATGAACTGATGCAGTTGCCCGTTCGCAAGATTGCCGAACTGGAGCCAACCGGACGGAAAAATGGAACCAGACGTGCGCTTGTCGGTCTGGTGCAGGTGGCCCTCGTTCTTGGCGCGAGTAGCCTAACACAGTTCAGACGTTGATATTGCGCGCGGCGGTGCAATAGTGTAAGTGACTCGCAATGCTCTGTCTCAAAGTTAGTTTCTTGGTCTTTGAGAATCGGCGGGCGGGTTAGAGGAACTGGTGTTCCAGTGGTCGAGCCCACAAACTATCAACCCCGTCGATCCAGAGACACAAGCGTAGAAAACTGAGAGCGGCGCATTCAACGGAGTGCGCCGCTTTCATTTGGACTAGGTCCGTGGCCGCTGTGGGAAGAATCTACTGGTCACGAAGGTGTGCGCCGCTTTCTCCTACTCGGCAGCCAGCGTCTTCTCGTTCGTGTCGGGATAACGAACCTGCCCTATGCGCCAAGTTGCGGCGATGAGCCTTCACATTTCAGACATGGATTGGCGCGAGCTGTCATTGGCTGCCTCGCTAGGACTCGAACCTAGACAAGCTGCTCCAGAGGCAGCTGTGCTACCATTACACCACGAGGCAGTGCTCCAAGAGTAAGAGAGCGCGCAAAAACGCTGTCAACCCGCCTAGTTCAGCCGCATCGGCATCAGGACGTAGAGGAACGGTTCGCTAACCTTCAAAACGCCTGGGCTGAGTTCATCGGTCAACTCTAAAAAGACTTCGTCAGCATCGAGATTACGCAGCGGGTCCATCAGATACTGAGGGTTGAAGGCGATGGTGAGATCCTTACCCTTGTAGTTGATCGCCATCGTTTCTTTCGCCTCGCCGATTTCCGGAGTCGTGGCCGTAATGGTCAAGTTATTCTTGGCAAAGTTCAACTTAACCGACTGTGATTTTTCGTTTGCCAAGATCGACGCACGGTGGAGTGCCGCGAGCAATAATTCCCGCTCCATCGGTACGCGCTCTTTCGCCTCCGACGGGATCACTTGACGGAAGTTTGGGTACGTGCCTTCGATGAGCTTGGAGACCAGTGTCGTGCCGTCGATGCTTATGATGATCTGGTTTTCGCCGACCGAAAGCTTCGCGTCTCCCTTGTCGCTCAGTAAACGCTGAAGTTCTCCAACCGCTTTCGTCGGCAGGATTAGTTCGGTCTCCATTCCTTTCGGTACATCGACGTCCCGCTCGATCAGTGCCAGCCGGCGACCGTCGGTAGCTACGACGGTCAACTTGCTCCCTTTGAAACTCATGTAGACACCGTTAAGGACATATCGGGTTTCATCGCTGGAGACACCGTATGCCGTCTTCTTGAGCATGTCGCGCAACACCGACTGCTCCATCTTCAATGTCTTGCCGCCCTCCGCCTTCGGAAATTGGGGAAACTCCTCTTCTGGCAAGCCCATAATCTTGTAAAACGACGTGCCGCAACGGATGGAAGCTGCGTTTCGGTCGTCAACTTCAATCTCAATATCAGCAACCGAAACTTCCTTGATAATAGAGAAGAGTTTTCGCGCCGGCAAGGTCGTGCCACCGGCATTCGAGACCTCGGCCTCAACCGTACAACGGACCGCAATGTCCAAATCGGTGGTCGTCAAACTCAAACCACCGTTCCCAGCCTGCACCAATGTGTTGGAAAGGATCGGCAGCGTGGTCCGTGTACTGACGACATTCTGAACGCGGTTCAGACCTTCGAGGATCTTTTCCTTGGTGACACGGAGCTTAATGGCCATGGTCGTAGTAATAGTTCTAACTTACTAAACAAATAAGCAGTATCTCTTCGGGCTGTGAATATCTGAAAAAACTTTCATTGTCAAGGCGCGTTCAGGCACTTGCAACTTCTCAGTACTGCAGAATAACTTTGGAGTACGCGACCGAGAAATGAGCGTCGCTATCTTCGGCACAGGAAACTAACTCACAATTCGCAGATTGTTGACAGGTTACTACCGGTGCAATGATTGTTGGAGGTATGAGATAGTCTGGCGCAATCGCTGATCGGCTGCCATTCGTCCTTCGATCAGTCTGCACGCGTGCAAAACCGTGCCGTGGTCGCGCCCGCCAAACGATTCGCCGATATCCACGAGCGAACGATCGGTCAGTGACCGCGTCAAATACATCGCGACCTGGCGGGGAAACGCGACGTTCTGCGGGCGACGACGGCTGGTCATGTCAGCGAGGCGGATATCAAAGTGCTCAGCAACTTTTCTTTGAATCGAGTCGATCGTCAACGTGCGCTTTGCTTCCTCATGCAAAGCGTCGCGCAAAAGTGTTTCCAGAGAATCAGTTGTGATTTCTTTGCCGGTTAGCGAAGAATAGGATGCGACCCGAATCAACGCTCCTTCGAGGCGGCGGATGTTTGTGCGAATTTTCTCGGCAAGAAATTCAATGACCCGGTCAGGTATCTTCACATCGAGCAGGGCGGCCTTCTTTTTCAGTATGGCGATCCGCGTCTCCAATGCCGGCGGCTGCATCTCAGTGACGAGACCCCATTCGAATCGCGAAACCAAACGGCTTTCGAGGTTTGCGATTTCGGCAGCCGGTCGGTCGCTGGAGAGGACAATCTGTTTGTGCGCGTCGAACAGAGTGTTAAACGTATGAAAAAACTCCTCCTGCATGCGCTCCTTGCCGCCAAGAAACTGGATGTCGTCGATGAGCAGCACATCGACATGCCGATATTTCTTTCGAAACTTCGTGAGCGTACTGGTTTGCACGCCTTGGATGAATTCGTTGGTAAACTGCTCGCTGGTGATGTAGCAAACGCGGCTTGTCCTCTGTGAGCGGGCCACTCCCTGACCAACCGCCTGCATCAGGTGGGTCTTGCCGAGCCCGACGCCGCCATATAGAAAAAGAGGATTGTAAGCCTTCGCCGGTGACTGAGCTACTGCGAGGGCCGCGGCGTGGGCAAAGTTGTTATTCGGACCGACAACGAACGTGTCAAAGCTGTACCGAGGATTGAGTTTGATGTCGAGTACTTGGCGGACTGGATTAGTGGGCTTCTCTGCTGGGCCGTGTGGCCCCGTGGATGAATCTGCTTTAAGGTCGGCTGAAACTGCAAAACGCACTTGCAAAGGTTCTTTGGAAGATTGATTCACAGCCTCACGCACAAGCGGAAGGAAATTGTCTTGTAGCCAGATTTGGGAGAACTCGTTGACGACGCCCAGCACCAACACGTCATCCTTCAACTCGAGCGGCGTGACCGGCGCAAACCAACGGGTGAAAAGGTCAGGATTGAGCATCCCTTGCAGTACTTTGCTCGCGTCTTTCCACAGTCGATCGTGTGTTGTCATCGTGCTCGCCTCCTCGCTTCAATGCCCCAAGTTATTCACAAGGTATTGACAGTTCCCCATCGGTTCAAATTTCCTATCAGCCTATGCCGCAGGAGTCAGGCAGGAGAGACGGAAGCCGGACGTGTGGACAGACATGATCCAAGAAACTCGCAAAAAAAGGCCGTTCCCCGACAAAAAACGCAAACCCCGGCTTCTACACCGGCTCGGAACGACCATAACTCATGTCACACCCAGCTTCGATCGGTCGAGAGGCGTGAATCAGACGAAATCCATATCTCGGGCTGTCAGTGCTGCTTGCCGGCTTTACCCGGTCGAACACCCAAGCTGTTAACAAGTTATTCACAGGCCTTCTCTTAGCTCGCCTTCGCCTTTGTCGCGCGCAGCTTAGCGACCGGAGTTTTCGCACGCAAGAAAAAAGTGATGAATCACAGAAAACTTTTTCCGTGGGGAAAAAAATCGGGGCGATCCGTGAGGATCGCCCCGATCGGGTTGCACAATTTTCTTACGCGTCGTAGTACATGTGGAACTCCCACGGATGCGGACGCAGGCGGATTTGATCCTGTTCCTTGCGCTTTATCTCGATCCAGGTTTCAACGACGTCTTCCGTGAATACGTCACCCTTCAGGAGAAACTCGTGATCTTTCTCAAGCGCGTCACAAGCCTCCGTCAGACTGCCCGGCATCGACGGAACCTTCTTCAACGCTTCCGGCGGCAACTCGTAGATGTTCTTGTCGAGCGGTTCGCCGGGATCAATGCGATTCTGGATGCCGTCCAGACCGGCCATGAGCATCGCGGCCATCGCGAGGTACGGATTCGCCAACGGATCGGGGGGGCGATACTCGATGCGCTTGGCCTTCGGGCTCGGCGAGTAGGTTGGAATGCGAACCGCCGCTGACCGGTTGCGCGAGCTGTAGGCGAGATTGACCGGTGCTTCAAAACCCGGCGTCAGGCGCTTGTAGCTGTTGACCGTCGGATTAGTGAACGCGGCCATTGCCTTGGCGTGCTTTAGAATCCCGCCAATATAGTAGAGAGCCATTTCGCTGAGGCCGGCATACTTGTTCCCCGCGAACAGCGGCTTGCCCTTCTTCCAGAGCGACTGGTGCGTGTGCATGCCGGAACCGTTGTCACCGAACAGCGGCTTGGGCATAAACGTGACGGTCTTATTGTGGCGCTTGGCGACATTCTTGACGATGTATTTGTACAACATCATGTCGTCAGCCATCGGCACCAGCGAATTGAACCGCAAGTCGATTTCCGCCTGACCGGCGGTGGCGACTTCGTGGTGTTCGCGCTCGACCCGCAGCCCGCAATCCTTCATGACGCAGATCATCTCATTGCGGATGTCGACCTGTGTATCGGCGGGCGGCACCGGGAAATAGCCTTCCTTGTGGCGAAGCTTGTTGCCGAGGTTCGGGAACTCTTCCCGGCCAGAGTTCCAGATGCCTTCAACGGAATCGATATAATAAAAGCCGCTGTTGGCGGTCTGGCCGTACCGGATGTCGTCGAAGATGAAAAACTCCGCTTCCGGTCCCATGTACGAGGTGTCCGCAATGCCGGTGCTCTTGAGATAAGCCTCGGCCTTGCGCGCGACGTTGCGTGGGTCGCGGCTGTACGGCTCGCGGGTCATGGTGTCCACCGCGTCGGCCACGATGCTCAGCGTTGTGATTTGCGGGAATGGATCGATCAGCGCCGTGGTCGGGTCGAGGATCAGCAACATGTCACTGGCTTCGATCGATTTCCAGCCACGGATGGACGAGCCGTCAAAGCCCAGGCCGGCTTCAAAGACCTCTTCTTCGAGTTCGGCGATCGGCATGGCGAAATGCTGCCAGGTGCCCAGAAAATCACAGAACTTCACGTCGATAAGCTGCACGTTCTTGCTTTTGCATAGCGCCAGAACTTCTTTGGGTGTCATGGTTCTCCTTCATGGCACAGGACAATGCGCCCATGCCTTAGTTTTCTTGGACTAACACTTCTCGGCGGCGGGCGTCAGACGGCTTGCTCGCCCCGCTCTTCCGTGCGAATCCGCACGGCCTGCTCGATTGGCAGGACGAAAATCTTGCCGTCGCCGATCTTGCCGGTCTTGGCTGTCTTGAGGATGGCACTGACGGCGGCCTCCACAGCGGCGTCGGCCAGCACAATCTCCAGTTTGAGCTTTGGCAGAAAGTCCACCGTGTACTCACTGCCCCGGTAAATCTCGGTGTGGCCTTTCTGTCGCCCGAAGCCTTTGACCTCGCTGACCGTCATGCCTTCGACGCCCACGCCCGCGAGGGCTTCTTTAACGTCCTCCAGCTTGAACGGTTTGATAATCGCCTCAATCTTCTTCATGAATTCCCTCCGAGTGCGGGCGAATACTAGAGAACAGCGCAGCGGCTGTAAACAGAAAACCACCCAACTCGAAGTCACTTCACCGTTTAGCAGCGCCGGTGCCGCCGCGTGTCTCCGCACAGGCTGCGGTTTTCACAACGCCCGAGACGGCAGGGGATTAACTGCGTGTAGCTCCCGGACATCTAGCTGCCGAGATCGGAAAGTGGTTGTGGTGTTTTGTGCAGCGTGGACAAATCCCGGCGGGCCGGGTTTCCTGTTGCTCGGGATTTGCGGCGCGTGCTAACGTCGCCGTCGCGATGGACGCCCCGGGCACAGTGCCGGAATCGATCAACTGTCACCAGTGCAACGCACCGATTGACCTCGCTGGCCAGCAGGCGTTCACGCAAGTCGAATGTCCGCGGTGCGGGGCGCTCTCGGTCGTCCCGCTCAAGTTCGGCAACTTTCTTCTGCTTAATGCCCTCGGCATCGGCGGCATGGGGACGATCTACCGAGCCATCGACCTGTCGCTGGACCGGTATCTGGCCGTGAAAATCCTCCGGAAAAAGCTGGCCGGCGACCCGCGGTTCATCCAGAACTTCGCCCGCGAAGCTCGCACCGCCGCGTCCGTCAACCACCCCAACCTCGCGCAGGTGTATTCGTTCGGCGAACAGGACGGCCAGTATTACCCCCTTTCCCGCAACCGGACCGGGTTTTCGTTTTTTTCGTGGCGGTGGCCGTCGCAATTGCTCAGGATTTCGTCGCCGGCGCTTGCCAAACGGCGTGTAGTGGCGACCTACCCCCTTGCGGCGGCTTCCGCCGCGCCGCTATTCTGCCGGCATGTTTCTGAAATGCAGCGTGCGGCGCAAAGACGGCAAGGAGCATCGGTCGTGGTCGGTCGTCGAGAGTCGCCGCGTCGCCCGGGGACGCGTGGTGCAGCGGCATGTGTTGTACCTCGGCGAGATCAATGATTCGCAACGCGCGGCCTGGGAGAAGACGATCGCGGTCTTCGATGAGCAGCGCGGTCAGCCGGTCACCTGTGCGTTGTTTCCCGCGGATCGAACACCGCCACCGACTGAGGATGTCGCGGCGGTGCAGGTGCGGTTGGAGGCATTGCGGCTGGAGCGGCCGCGCTCGTGGGGCGCGTGTTGGCTGGCCGATGGGTTGTGGCGGGAGTTGAAACTCGATGAGTTCTTTGCGGCGCGGTTGGGGTGGAGCCGGGAAGGCACGGAGTGGGAGAAAGTGTTGCGCATCTTGGCGATCTACCGGCTGCTCTCGCCGGGCAGTGAGTGGCGGTTGCACCGGCATTGGTTCGAGACGACGGCGTTGGCGGACTTGCTGAACGTAGACGTGGGGGCGGTGGCCGACGACACGTTGTATCGGTGTTTGGATCTGTTGCTGGCGCACAAGGAGGAACTGTTCGGGCATTTGCGGCAGCGGTGGAGCGATCTGTTCGGGGCGCGCTACGAGGTGCTGCTGTACGATCTGACGAGCACGTACTTCGAGTGCGATGCGCCGCGCGCGGAGAACGATCCGCGGCGGTTTGGGTACAGTCGGGATCGGCGCGGGGATTGCGTGCAGGTGGTGGTGGCGTTGGTGGTCACGCCGGAGGGATTGCCGTTGGCCTACGAGATGTTCCCCGGCAACACGACGGACAAGACGACGTTGCGCGCCATGCTGGCCACGATCCAGCGACGCTACGGGAAAGCGGAACGCATCTGGGTGATGGACCGCGGCATTCCGACCGAGGAAGTGTTGGCGGAATTGCGCGCCAGCGATTCGCGCGTGCAGTACCTGGTCGGCACGCCCAAGGGGCGGTTGACGAAACTGGAGGCGGCGTTGGCCGAGCGGCCGTGGCAACAGGTGCGCCCGGCGTTGCGGGTGAAACTGTTGCCGCAGGACGGGGAACTTTATGTGTTGGCCGACAGTCGCGCCCGCGCCGGCAAGGAACGCGCGATACGCCAGCGGCGGTTGAAGACGTACTGGCAGCGGCTTGGCGAACTAGCGGGCCAAGCGCTGTCGCGCGATCAGCTTTTGCAAAAGCTCGGCGCGGCGCGGGATCGGGCCGGGCGCGTGGCCGCCGGGCTGGTGCGCGTCACCGTGACGGCGGCGGGGGCGCTGAGTTATCAACTCGACCGGGCGAAACTGCGGCAGGTGCGCCAGCGCGAAGGCCGGTATCTATTGCGCACCAACCTGAGCACGGACGATCCCGAAACGGTGTGGCGCTGTTACATGCAATTGGTGGCGGTGGAGGAAGCGTTCCGCACGCTGAAAGGCGACCTGGGCTTGCGCCCGATCTTTCACCGCAAAGCGGAGCGGATCGAGGCCCATCTGTTCGTGGCGTTTCTGGCCTACTGCCTGACCACGACGCTGCGCCAACAACTGCGGGCAGTGGCCGGCGGGCTGATGCCGCGGGTGGTCTTCGAGAAACTGGCGACGGTGCAGCTGCTGGATGTGAGCGTACCGACCACCGATGGGCGGGAACTGCTGTTGGTGCGTCGCACCGAACCGTCGCGGGACGTCGCGTTGCTGCTCGACTGCTTGGGCCGGCGACTGCCTGCGCAACCGCCGCCGCGCCTGCGAACTATTGGCGGTGTCACAGCACCTGTGCCGTTGTAGTGGCGACCTTTGGGTTGGTTG
>CAZMKD010000008.1:0-1775 GCA_964566575.1 uncultured Verrucomicrobiota bacterium | reverse complement strand
GACGGGCGAAGGTCAAGGTGATGGACATCAACAAGCTGATGGGCTGGCTCGTCCCGCGGGTGAAGAAGCTCAAGGAAGGACTGGAGGACGGACGGTTGCCGGAACGTGCCGGGTCCGACGGGCTCTGGCAGTGCAACGGCTACTGCTCGTTCACCGAGCGGTGCTGGCCGGACGGCGTCCCGTCGCGGGCCGTACTAAAGAGAAAGGAGGCGAGAACCAAAGAGATCGTGCTGAGCGCCGTGCATCGCAAGCGCGCGGCGTCATCCATTCACTGACCGAAAGGGGAAGAGAACGTGTACAAGGACGGCACAGGCCGGAGCACCGTAGACATCCTCTTCTCCCGCAAGCGAGAGGTGGATGGCTACCCGTGGCTCAAGGGTCTCGACCCGATCGGGAAGCCGGCGAAACGGAACAGCCGCACCGGCGTCCTGTCGGCGATGCTCGCCAAGAGCGTCCTGGTCATGCTGAAGGGCGACACCATCAGCATCTCCAGCGTCGCTGAAGGCGGCGTCTTCGTCAGGAGCGTCAGCCAGTCCGGAGGCCCGAACCACCAGTGCTGGTGGCTCGACAGCGGCCCCGGCGCCTATCTCCCCCGCGGCAACGTGACGTATCACCTCGGCCTCATCGCCATGGCGGAAGCGTTGCTGCGGAAGGAAGAAGCGACCGACCTGCTGGACGCCTGGGAGGAGCTGCTTGCAGCTCACGAGGCAAACGGTGGTGCGGTCGACGGCGCGATCTCGGAGAAGGCGGCCACGGTCGCGGACGAGCTCTACTATTGGCTTCGTTACGGCCCCGCCGACCCGCTCCCCGAGAACGACCGGCTCGAACACCTCTGCGTGCTCGACTCGGTCGAACCGATGCCGGCGACACCCGTCGCGGCGATCGACCACCGGATCCTCACCGACCGGAAAAAGCTCAAACGCTACCGGAAGAGTGAGAAGGAGCCCGAGACTCCGAAGGTCAGTGTGCCATGCGGCACGCCGACGCCCGTGTTCAAGGGCTGGCAGCTGGGAGAGCTGATCAACTCGATCGACGCCAACCAGAACTGCCTGCTCATCGGACACACCGGCACCGGCAAGTCGCTCTGCGTCTTCGAGACGCACGAACGGCTCACCAGGCCGCGGCGCCTCTTCGTCATCGAAGGGCACTCATCACTCAAGGAGTTCGACCTACTCGGCGGCTACGTGCCCGACGGCTCAGGCAATTTTGCCTGGCGCGACGGGATCATCACGCAGGCGCTACGCGAGGAAGGTTCGATGCTCTTCATCGACGAGGCGAACCGCATGCCGGCCAGGGTCCTCAACATCCTCCTCGGCATCCTCAGCCGCAGGGCGGTGGTGCTCACGGAGCATGGGTCGGAAGAAGTGGAAGCCAGCGACGACTTCTGCGTCGTCATGGCCTCCAACCTGGGACGCGGCTACCACGTCGAGAGCTTCGACGCGGCGCTCGTCTCACGCTTCCCCGTCGTGCTCGAGTACCACTACCTGCCGGCGAAGGACGAGGAGCAATTGCTGAGAGACCGCAGCGGCATTCCGAAAGACGTCGCAAAGGTCATGGTGAAGGTGGCGAACGAGACGCGCAGGCTCCGGCGCAGCCACGAGCTGTCCGGCTGCATCGACCCGCGCGGCCTCATTGCCTGGGCGACAAAGTTCACAGCCAGAAAGGAGGGGGAAGGAGAAGATCTGCTGGCGCGATTGAAAGCGACAGCCAGGATCACGGTTCTGTACACGGCGTGCGGGACCGACAGCGAGGGATACATCAAGGAAGACGCCGCA
>CAZMKD010000007.1:0-21643 GCA_964566575.1 uncultured Verrucomicrobiota bacterium | reverse complement strand
TGGCGGCACGGTTGGCGGGCCAGAGGCCGGCAAGAATCGAGAACACTGCCGCCCCGGCCAGGAGCGTCAGGCAGAACGGCACGTCCACCCGGAACACCGAGTCCGGTAACATCAACATCTGCTCAGGATCGGCCACTTCGCGGTGTACCAGCCTGACTGTCCAGCGGCTGATTTCATACGCCAGCGCCCAGCCCAGCAACATCCCGCACAATGTGCCGAGCATCCCGAGCAACACTGCCTCGCTAAGAAACAATTTGCGAATGTCGCCCTTCGTCGCCCCCAACGCGCGAAACAAGCCGATGTCCACGCGACTGTCGGACACGATCCGGGAGGTCGTGCTCCACAACAGTCCGCACGCCAGCCCGAGGATCACCGCCCCGAACGCGAACGCGATGCGCTTCACGAACCGAACGGCCATGTCAAACTCCTTCACCGTGTTTTCGAACGCGCTCGCCCGTGTGGCCGTCTCGAATCCCATCTCCTTGATCCGCTTCGCGACGACATCGACGTCGGTGTCGTTCTTCACTAGAACCAATCCCTCGGTGTACTCCCCTGCCGTCGGCGTCGCCCGGCCGCGAGCGCCGTATTCGACCTCTTCCTCGCGGGAGACCGGCCACAACGCGGCGAGATCGCGCCGGTGCGCGAGCCATTTCTCGCATAGCACCGCCGTGTCCAGCGGCATCAACACCTGGTTGCCGGGGCAAAACCCGACCACGCGCCCGCGCAGCGACAACGTCGTGTTGAAGATCGTCGGATCGAACTGGTCCCGATTGCTGCGCAGGATGGCCTCGCGCTGCTGAGCGAGATCATCATCGCTCACTGCTTTCCACTCCTTCTTTTCGTAGTCGTAGTTGAACCGCGGCAGACTAGCCGTCGTATCGCCCACGGTGATTGTGATGTCCCGTCCAATCCAAGTCTGGACCTCATTGGTGGAGTTGACCACAAACCGCTTGTGCAACTCATCGAACGCCAGCCGGACGTTTCGTTCGCCGACGACGAGCGGCACGGCGTTGCTGCACGCTGCCAGCACCGCCGGATCCGAAACGTACCGGCGCAGCATCGGGTCCGGCACTCCGACCGCCTGCCAGACCGTGCGCGGCCGGTTTTGGAATTCGGCGAAACTCAAACTCGTCACCGTGACCGGATGATCCGCGGCGACGACTTCGGACCAGCCCCGCATCTCATCGAACGCCACTTCGTTCAGAAACTGGTACCGCTTCTTCGACGCATCTTTCTTCTGCTTGCCGGGCGGCGTGTACTCGTACGGATTGTCCAGGACGTAGATGCGGATGACGTTCTTGTCGATGTCCTCGGTGAAGCTCGTCCGAATGATGAGATCGCGCACGTTTTCGATCAGGGAGTTGACCGCGACCACGACGATGACGCCAAGCGCTACGGAAATGACACTAAACGCCGCGCGCTTCTTACGCAGCGCCAATTTCTGCGCGCTCAACCGGATCTGGTCGCGCCGGCGAATCATTCGACCCGTCCTATGTGGGAGCGCCCTTCCGGGCGCGACTGGGCCCGTCGCGCGCAGAAGCGCGCTCCCACAATTCTGAAGGGCGCTCTCATGCCAGTTGCCCTTTCTCGATGCGGATGATCCGCTCGGCGAAGGCCGCGGCCTTCTCGTCGTGCGTGACCAGCAGCACCGTCACGCCGCGGTCCCGGTTGATCTTCTGCAGCAACTCCAAAACGTGCGTGCCGGTCTCGCGATCCAAATTGCCGGTCGGTTCATCGGCGAGGATGATCTTCGGATCGCCGACCAGCGCGCGGGCGATGGCGACGCGCTGCGCTTCGCCGCCGGAGAGTTGGTCGGGCTTGTGCGCGAGCCGATCGCCAAGGCCAAACTCCGTGAGCAACGTCCGCGCGCGCACCCGACGTTCCCGTTCGGACACGCCGGCAAAGACCAACGGCAACGCCACATTGTCGAGCGCGGTGTAGTAGCTCGGGAGATTGAAGAACTGGAACACAAACCCGATCGTGCGGTTCCGGAACGTGGAGATTTCCCGGTCGTTGAGTTGCCGGAGGTTCTGGCCGGTCACGATCACGTCGCCAGCGGACGGTGTGAGCAGCCCGTCGATGAGTTGGATGAGCGTGGTCTTGCCGGAACCGCTTGCGCCCATGATCGCCTCGAAGCCGCCCTCCCGGACGTGCAACTGCACATCGCGCAACGCCTGGACGCGTTCCGCTTTCAGGCGATACTCGACGCTGACGTGTTCGAGGCGGATCATATCCCCAAGTCTGTCATTCTGAGCGAAGCGAAGAATTTTGCTGATTCGTGGCCAGGCCCCTCGCTGCGCTCAGGGTGACAGCTTCGGGTGCGTGCTAACGTAAGACATCAGTCTCCGGCTTTGTCTGCCAATTCCTTTTGCTTGGCTTCTCGACTGGGTTTGCCGCGCAGCATCCAGAACTCAAGCAAGCGAGCAAGCTCCATCGCTTTCTTTTCACCGCTTGTCCGGCTGCGTGATAACTCGTTCGCCTTTGCGGTAAGCCCGGCAAGGCGTTTCGTGATTTGGATTTGCAAAGTGTGCGCGGCCTTTTCTGTCTTCGGCAGCGCTAACGAGCCGTGAAAGCCGTGCTGCGTCAGCAAATGAACTATTTCCGCATGAGCGCGGCTCGGCAACGCGACCGGTTGTACAACGGTCTTGCCGCCGGCGGTGGGCTGCCGGAAGAAAACCGTGCTCGCAGCCAGAAAATCGTTAGCGTCGGGAATACTCGCGTGGCCTTCCGGGATCGTTACTGGCATACCATCGCTGACTTGGGCAGCGATCCACGTGACGAGCGGTTGCTTGTCTTCCTCCGGCAAACTGTCCCACAAATCGGCGGCCAATTCATCGGTGCGAAACTCCCGGCCTTCTGCTCCAGCGCGTTGCTCCTGCTTCTGAACTTCGACAATGCGGATTTGCCGGAAATGGTTGGCGGTTTCCCAATACAGTTCATCGCATAATTTTTCGCGCTCCTCGGCGTTGCCCATGCCGAGCAATTCAAATACTGCCAAGTCAAGCGCACGACGGTCCGGCATCTTCAATTCTTGTGGCAACTCAATCGGATTTTCCGCCAACTTCTTGATGCGCTCCGATGAACGGCATTCCATGAATGCTGTTTCAACCATCGGCTGCGTGTCGCGCTTGGAAAGCTCATCGAAAGCATCGAGCAATTTTTTGGCAACAGCTTTGGTGACATGGCGAGGGTCGGGAATTTCCAGCAAGTTCAAATCAACCACCATCATCTCAAAGCTGCCTTCAGTGCCTGTGTAACGCCCGTAAAATGTTTTGAAGTAGGCAACGAGTGTGGAATTGGCAATCACCGCGAGAACCTCGGCAAGTTCCGAAATCTCGTTAATGAGCGTGACATCGTAGAGGCGGCAATTAGCTGTCAGCCGATGCTTATTGAAAACGACGACGTGCCGGTATTGTTGGCCCTTGGCCCAAATCAGTTGTCCCGGCCTCGTGTAGGTCAGGTCATACCACGGATCACGATTAGCGCACGTTGCACGTTTCGAGACTGTCAAGGCGTTCGCCTTTTTGTTGGTTGTAACGGGGTTCGTTTCGCCGTATCGCAAATATTTCAACACATAGCTGCCTGTGAGTTCTTCTTTGGATTTGCTCACCATCACAACACGAGACTTCACATCGCCGGCTTTCACTACGGGCCGGTGAATTGTCATCATGCTGTGAAGCTCCGGTTTGAGATATTCTGCTTCCACCGGATGCACCGTGCCGTCCCCCGCTTCCACCAATCTCACTTCTCCAGATTCAACCTCAGCGCGTTTGCAGTGCGTATGAAGCGGTGCGTCGTTCCACTCTAGCTTGGAATAATCCTCCAGAAAGTTCTTGGAAACGTCCGACGGCATAAAGAAGGCGTCGCAGCCACTCTTAACGCCAAAACGAATTGTCGCAATTTCGCCGAGTAGCACGAAGCGACTGGCGTAACGCTCCATGATTTGAAAGTAAAGATTCGGTGCGCGGAGATATTTGCCCCACTTGCCACCGCCGTAAGGCGTGCCATAAATGCCGGCGGCCTCGTGAAGTATTCCGTTGCCGTTTTCATCGAAGCCATTTTCGTCGTCTTCAGCTTCATCGGCGGGAACGACACCCTCTGCCAAATCGCGCTGCTTCTGCATCTGAAACAGTTTGCCGGCACGCAAGCCGTCTTCCCATAGATCCTTTTGCCGTTTGACCACAATGCGAAACCCCGCGCGGGCTTTGTTTTCCTTGCAGCGCAGAATGGTGTCGCGGAACTTCTCGGCGGCTTCTTGCCGGGAGTTTTCGTCACTACGTTCGCCCAAGATTTCTGCCAACGGCACATCAAGGCGGACGAACTTGACCAGTTGCGCATTCCGCTCGGCGGGATCGTCGCATTTTTGGAGAATCACCGCGCACGTTTTCACGCGGGCATCTTCAAACCACGGCTCGGCGTTGCTTTCCAAGATCGCATGAATCTTGAAATTCGTGAGAACCCACGCTTGCAAGGCAAACCCGTATTCGACATCGAGCCAACTGGACGAAACTAGAAAACCAAACCAGCCGCCGTCCGCCAGAAGATGAGTCGCGGCCGGCCAGAAATAGCAATGCAGATCGCTCCGTCCGCTAAGCTTCAAGCCCGGCCAGAGTTCGGCACACAGTTCGAGCAAGTCTTCCTTGGCCTGCATCGGCTTGGGTTTGGGCTTATCGTTGCGTCGCGGAATCAACTCTTGGCGAACGTAAGGTGGATTGCCGACAACGGCATTGAGTGCCGGCAGATAGATCGGGCCAAGTTTCCTTTCGCCACGCAACCCTTGGGGCAATTGCCAAAAAGGTTTATCGTCGCGGACTTCAAAGAAATTCCGGCGGGCGATGCGCGGATAATTTTCCTCGTCGTTAATATCGCGCGCGGCCAAGTTGAGCGTCGAGAGGTGCGCCGCAAACAAAGAGATGTCCGAGCCAAAGATTTCCGCGATTCGTTCCTGGTGTGCTCGGCTGGGATCAAGATGCGCTTTGCGATGGTATGCACGAACAAGAAAGCTGCCGGAACCGCACGCGGGGTCTAACACCGTGTCATCCCCTTTGCGGATGCAAAAGGCGTTGACCACATCCACCAAGTCTTCGTTGGTATAATGCTGGCCGAATTTATGGCGTTCTTCCGGCTCAATCAGCCGCTTGAAAATACCGCCCAAAATGTCCGTGCGAATTTCTTTGAAATTGAAGGGGCGCAGATTTTCCAAAACCGAACGCCAAGCTTCCAAAGAATGTTCATGGCCAAAAACTTGCGGCCCAGCCCAATCCTTTTCAAACGGGTAGAACAAGGTTTCATAATCGCCCGTAGCCTCGACCGCCTTCTGAAAGGTCTTTTGAAAATGGGCGTAAAGTTCGCTTGCTGAACTGGCTTTCTTCGGGACATGCAACTCTTTCAGGTCGCTGAATTTCGTGCGGACGGATTCGTAGAACAACAGACGATTGGAAAAGACGTAGCAGAGCGTGCGCGCGGCCCGGTCAATCAGCATCCGCCACACTTTCGGGTCATTGCGAATGACCGTCCAGCCTTGGTCACCGGCCATCCATTCCTGCAAGAGCGCATCAAAAGTTTTGTCGGCGGCGGATTTCGCCCACAGAAATTCCGCCGTGAGTTTGACCGGCCATGAAATATGGCTTTCAAACGCGCGGATGAAGAATTGGTCGGGCGGCATTCCCCAGTCCGGCTGCTTCCCTTCTGCGATGGCTTGCAGGTCGGCGAAGAAGTCCGCCAGAAATTTCTGAATGCGGGTTTCAACTTCGGGGCGTTCAACGTCATTAGGATTGTCGAGATCAAGGCCGAGATCGTAGTCCTTAACCCGCCGCTCCATGATGGGTAGCTGCCATTTCTTCGCATCGAACAGGACGAACTTGTTAACGTTCCAAGTGAAGAAGAATTCCGCTCCTGCGCCAGATGCCTTCTGGTAGGAGTCCTCCACCAAGGCGGAATTGTATGCGTTGCGTCCCTCAACAGTCCCGGGCAGCTTGACCTCGCCGGCAAGGATCAACTGTTTGTTTGCGCCATAGACGCGCAGATCGGAACGCTTGCGCTTGATACCCTTGGACTGCTCAATGTCCGTGCGCTTGAAAGGCAGGGATGGATCGCTTTCAAAAAGTGAATCCGCCCACTTTGAAATGCGGCTGCAAAAAGTGACTTCGTATGTTCGGAGGTCTTTGCTAGACATGCTTGCGAAGTGTAGTCAGGCAGCGCCCTTTCAACAAGCTCAGGGTGCAAGCTTCACCGTCACTTCACACGAACGGCGATCTTCTCGACGCCGATGTTGCCTTCGTCGTCCGTCGCGCGGACGGCGATCGTGTGCGGGCCGGGCTTGAGCGGCTCAAGATTCACCGCGAACGATTCTTCACGGTCGTCATAGACGCCGTCCTTCGGGTTGAAGAATTTCCACTCCCCGCCGTCGACGGCGTATTCGAGATAGCGGATGAGACTGAGATTGTCGCGCGCAAGGCCGGTGAGCGTGTTGCCGGTGAGCGGGCTGTGCCTGCAGATTGCGCCGCAATCGAGTCGGTGGAGCTACGCGAAGTGCCGGGTCAAGGTCTGTGAGCACATGGACGGACGCTGGTCGGTGCGGTATGGGCCGCACATACTGGGCTGGTATCGAGCGGATGGGCAACGCCTTGAGGCAAAACTGAAACGAGCGGCCTGACGAAAAAGTTTTCCTTTCCCCTCGGGGGAAGGAAAACTAGCGGACAACAACCAACAATCAAAAGCGGACAGATCACTTGTTACAAGAAGCGGCCAACTTCACGTGTTATTGACACGACCACCGGCAACCGAGCGTGAGGGACTCCTACCGTTTTGCTACTGAACTTTGGTGTCTGTCAGGGAACGGCCGGTGGTCTGAAAATACCGGGTTTGGTTTCAACCCATGGGCGGACATCGGTTGTGTAGTCGTTCCCGAGTGCGACGCCGATCTGAATCTGGTTGGTGAGCGAGGCCGGGAAGTCAAAGCCTCTGATGGACATGGAGAAACTACTCTTCAGGAGGCTGAACTGTGCCGAGACCGCCACGTTGCTGAACACCCCGGAGATAACATGCGCCTTGGCGCGAGCCCTGCCATTACGTACTTTCCAGCCTGAATTGCCCGGTGTGACTCTGACCGTAAACGGGGTCACGGGATCACCGACAGTGAGGACAAGTACGTCGTTGCTAGTGAAGGTGTGGTCGGATTGATCGTTAAATGCGAAGGGGCCGGTCACTTTGACGCGATCTCCTTCGACTTTCGCTGTATCCTGCATCATGCCTTTAAGCGGGACGATCGTCATCGTTGGTGTTGCACTCCAGGGCACGAATGTAAGCGAGAACCGCTGGGTATCGTACTGGTGAATGCGAATGTAAATGTCGTCAGTCACGCCGATGACCAGATGGACTGTGCCCGTGAGTGTCATGTCTGGGTTGAACCATAACCGACCTGTTCGTGGATCCCCAAGGATATACAAATACGACGGGAATCCTCCGGTGTCGGTATCCTCTACGGCTAGGCTTGTCGGCCTCCCATCGATATCGGTGGTGGTGAGTATAAACGTCGCTGCCGTGTTCTGTGTGGTGGTGATGCTGCTGGGAATCGGCCCTAGAAATGGCGCCGATGTGCCGCTGTTGGTAATGACGTTCACCTGTAGCGTCTGCGAGGCGAACAGGTTTTCGGCGTTGGTGGCGCTCACGGTGACCAGCACCGTCCCGAGAAAGCTCGGAGCGGCCGTCAAGCGCAGCACGGCATCCTGCGAATTGGTGATGACGGTGGCGGCATTGATGACCACGTTCGAGAGCGGCTTGTTGTTCGACGATGCGACCGGTGTCTCCATGATCTTCGCGAGCACATCGAAGCCCCGCGTTATCTGTCCAAAGATCGTGTGATTGAAGTTCAAATGCTGTGGTGGCAACCGCATGGGATCGTCGAGCGAAAGGTCATCGTCCGTAATGAAGAACTGTGAATCATTCGAGTCGTCACCCGAATTAGCCATGGCTAGTTGGCCGAAGCCGGTAAAGGTCAATGTTTTCACAAACTCATCATCGAGCGCCACCCCCGAGCCGCCTGCGCCGGTGCCTGTCGGATCGCCGCCTTGCGCCACGAAATTCTGAATCACCCGATGAAACGTCACGCCATTGTAGAAATTGCTGTTCACAAGATCGATGATTCGCGCGGTGGTCAGTGGGGTGAGATCTTCGAAAAGTTGCAGTACGATCTCGCCAGTGAACGGGCCGTTGGTCGCGTCCACCCCGCTCACATCGAGCAGGAGGCTGCGGTTCGTGCGCGGCGAGTAGACGGCAGTCATCGCGCTCTTCTTGTTCACGGTAACGGCGAATTTCAGCGGCTGGCCATCGGGATCAGAAGCGCTAATCGGCACTTGGAACGTTCGGCCCGATGACATGGTCACGTTGGTTTGCACAAGAATCAACTCCACAGCGTGTACATCCAGAGCTAGCCCCACAAATACGCCAATAGCGACTGCCCTATATCTCAAGACCCGTAAGCATTGGGAAGAATTGAAGAAACTCATGTGTTGAACCATTAACCCTTGGTCAGCCTCTCGTCAACGCGCAATCAACGGACGCGTGCGCGCCCGGTCGTGTCAATAAAAAGCTGTCAATAAAAGCTTGTGGATTGAAAGCGTCTGTGATTATCTGACGTCGTTCTTCCAACAGCTCCACAACATTCATCCAATCGGAGGCTAGGAGATTATGAAAGGTATGATTGGGAGTCCGGAAGTCGCTCGCCGTATCGCCGTTGTTGTTTCCACGTTCGCTCTCGTATTCACCATCTTCTTCGTCGCAGGCCGCGGCGCATTGGCCGATGGAGAATCACCGCAACCTGCACCGAGTGCGGAGGTCGTCACACCGCCGGTCGCTGTGCCGCCGGCCGAGCCGGTCGCACCAGAGACCCCGGCACCCGCCGCGCCGAGTGCAGAGGTCGTCACACCGCCCGTCGTTGTGCCACCGGCCGAGCCGGTCGCGCCAGAAACCCCGGCGCCCACTGCGCCGCCGCCCGCTGCCGGCACCAGCGAGATAGTCACGCCAGAAACTCCGGCACCCACCGCACCCGCGCCAACGGCAGAGGCTCCCGAGAAAGTCACGCGCATGAAGCCGATCCTCGTGACCGGCTCGAACATCCCGTCGCTGGAAGAGCAGCCCGTCGCTCCCGTGTTGAGGATCGACAAAGAGATGATCGATCGCAGCGGCGCGCGAACCGTGGCGGAAGTGTTGCAGCGGATTCCGCAAAACAACGGCAACCAGTCCTTCAGCGAAAAGGGAAGCGCCGGCTCCTTCACGCCTGGCACAGCGTCCGTTGCGTTGCGCGGGTTCGGACCTCAGCAGACGCTGGTGCTGCTGAATGGACGCCGCGTGGCGTCCTCTCCGTTCGGTGACAATTTTGGCGGCGTGCAGGCCAGCTTCGTGGACTTGAACACGATCCCGGTGGCGGCCGTGGAGAGCGTCGAAATCTTGAAAGCCGGCGGCTCGGCGATTTACGGGTCGGACGCCATTGCCGGCGTTGTGAATATCATCCTGCGGAGCGATTACAACGGCATGGAAATTAGTACCGAATACGGCCAAGCTGCCCGCAGCGACATCGGCGAGCAAACTCACTCGTTGGTGGCCGGGCTGATCTCCGGCAAGGCGCAGATGATGATCTTCCTCGATTATTTCCACCGCAACAGTTCGTTCCTGCGCGACCGCCCCATCAGCAAGAAGTTTGCGTTCAACAGCAGCAACGGAGGACAAGCTACGTTTATCGACCCTCGCCCGGGTTCACCGACAGAGGGAGAGCGACTGTACGTCCCTCCCGGCGGCGCGCCCGGCGGTGTCGGCATATCGACGAATGCGACGTTTGGTACCGGCCCGTCGGCCAACATCTTCAACACCAATATCCGCCTCGTGGACTCCCCGGAAACCCAGCGCTACGGTGGATATACCACCTTCACTTACGACATCACGGATAACCTCCAGTTTTTCGTGGAGGCCGCCTACCGCAACATTCAGACCACCTTTCAAATTAACCCGACGCCGATCGACGGCGGATCGGACGGGTGGGCGATCGGGCCGGACAATCCTTACAACCCGTTCCCCGGCTTCTCCACGATAGTAAAGTGGCGGCTGTTCGAAGCCGGTCCGCGCATCAATATCATCAATACGGACATGGCTCACGTCCTTCCGGGACTTCGCCTGAAGATCGGTGAGTCGTGGAACATCGAGACGGCGTATAATTACTACACCCTCCGCTCGACGGATGACGGGCAAAACTTCCTTTCGTCGAACGCGCTGGCGAATGCCTTGAGCGACACGAACCCGGCGACCGCCCTGAACCCACTCTCGGCCCCGAACCAGCAGAATCAGGCGACGATCAATTCGCTGAAGGTGCGGACGACTCGCCAGGGTGTGTATGACTATTGGGAATATGACATCCGCGCCAGCGGGAACACGATTGACCTGCCGGCTGGCCCGGTGGCCATAGCGATTGGCGGCTCCACTCGCCACGAGTCTCTCTCTGACACACCGGACTCGTTGTCCGATACTTTCCAAATCGTCAGCTCGGGTGGGAATCCCAAATCCAGCGGGAGCCGGGATTCCGATGCCATTTACTGGGAAGGTTATCTCCCGATTGTCTCTCCGCAAAGGAATATGCCGGGCGTGTACAGCCTGCAGTTGCAGGGCGCCGGCCGTTTCGAATACTACAGCGACTTCGGTACGACGGTGAAACCCGCAGCCGGTATCAAGTGGCAACCGGCCAAGGAACTGGCGCTTCGCTTTTCCTATTCACAGGGTTTCCGTGCGCCCTCGTTGTCTGAGTTGTTCATTGGGCAATCGGCTGGGTTCGAACAGGGTATCCCGGATACGGCGCGGTGCATGCCCGCAGCCCCGAACGGGTTCCCGGACACCGACGACGTCTGTACGGGCCGGAACATCCAGTACAAAGTCCTCACCGGCGGCAACCCCGAACTCGACGCCGAGAATTCCGATTCCTACTACGTTGAGGGCGTTTACCAACCACCGTTTATGAAGGGATTGACGGTGACAGTCGGCGGGGGCTACATCAAGATTAAAGATGTTATCTCCGCCCCGAGTGCTGCATTTGTTGTGGCGAACCCCAGTTTGTTCCCGCCCGGTTCAGTGGTTCGCGACGCAGGCAACCCTGCGTTTGCCGGCGACCCCGGAGCGATCACTCTCATCAACAGTCAGAACGTCAACATCAACGAGCAGGAGACCTATTTCGTCGATTTCGAAGCGGAGTACGTCCACGATACGGAATCGATCGGCACCTTTACGGAACACCTGCTGGCGACCTATGTGCCGACCTTTACCCAGTCTAGCCCGGAAGCCGGCAGCGTCCAACTGGCGGGTGAAGGCTCGTTCCCGAAGGTTCGCGGCAGCTTTGGTATCTACTGGCAGGGACCCAAGGAGACTTGGGCGGAGAAGTTTGGCTTCGGCCCAGTCCTCAACTACTGGAGTTCGTACAACGAGGTGCTCTATCCGCCGCGCCGTGTGAAGGACTGGTGGACGGTTGACCTCCAGGCGAACTACGAAGCTCCGTGGCAAACCACGATCACGCTGGGCTGTCAGAACGTCGCCGACCGCAGCGCCCCGAGGAGTTTGGGCCAGAACGGCGAGGGCTACGACGCAGCCGTGCACGACAATACAGGCCGGTTCATCTACGCCAGCGTGACCAAGAAGTTCTAAACCGCAACCAACCCCGGTGGGGGCGGGTCATTCCCGCCCCCACTTTTTTGCCCATGCAACTACCACCCTACCGACCACGCCAGTTTGTCCCTGCCGCGATTGACCTCGGCGACTGGGCGCAGATCGCCCCGTTGCTTGACCGGCTGGAAGCCCGGCCGAGCCGCACCGTGGCCGAGTTCGAGCAATGGCTGCTGGATTGGGGCGAGCTAAGCGCCGCGATTGACGAAGAATCCTCGCACCGCTATATCGCCATGACTTGTCACACCGAAGACGCGGAAACCGAGCGCGCGTACCTGCATTTCATCGAGAAGATCGACCCGGTGTTGAAGCCACGTCATTTTGCGCTCGCCAAGCTCTACGCCGATCATCCGTTGCGGGCGAAGCTTCCCCGTCCTCGGTACGAAATGTTCGATCGCGACCTGCAAGTCGCAGTCGAAATCTTCCGGCCCGAAAATGTGCCGCTGGAAACTGAGGAAGCGAAGCTGGGGCAGCAGTACCAGAAACTGACCGGATCGCTTACGGTCCAGTTCCGCGGCGAGGAGAGGACGCTTGTCCAAATGGGCCGCTACGTCGAAGAACCCGACCGCGCGATGCGACAAGAATCATGGGAGCTCGTCGCGAACCGTCGGCTGCAGGAGCGCGAGCGCTTCGAAAACTTGTACGATGCGCTCCTCAAGCTGCGGCGGCAAATCGCCGCCAACGCTGGAAACCGGAGTTATCTCGACTACGTATTCCGGCAACGGCGCCGGTTCGACTACGCGCCCGCCGATTGTGTGAAGTTTCACAGCGCCGTTGAACAGGAAGTCATGCCCTTGTTGCGTGAGTTGCAGGCCACGCGCCGCCGGCAACTGAACTTGCCGGCGCTTCGACCTTGGGACATGGCGGTTGACCCATTGAACCGACCGGCGTTGCACCCGTTCCAGAACGTGGACGCGCTGGCGGAAGGCGCGCAGAAGATTTTTGACCGGCTCGATCCCGGGCTCGGGGACGACTTCCGGCTGATGCGGGAGAAACGCTTACTTGATCTCGATAATCGCAAAGGAAAAGCGCCCGGCGGTTATCAGAGCAACCTGAGCGAATGCCGGCTGCCGTTCATCTTCATGAACGCTGTCGGCCTCCAGCGGGACGTTGAAACTCTGCTCCACGAGGGAGGTCACGCGTTTCACGCGCTGGCGACGAAGGATGAGGAGTTGTTTGCCTACCGTAGCAACGTGCCGGTGGAGTTTGCCGAAGTGGCTTCGATGAGCATGGAATTGCTCGGTAATGAGCACCTCGACGTCTTTTACGACGCGCCGGAAGTGAAGCGTGCCCGTCGGATGCATTTAGAATCCATTGTGACTCTGTTCCCGTGGGTCGCGACTGTGGACGCTTTTCAGCACTGGATTTACACGCACCCCGGTCACTCTCGCGAGGATCGTGCGGCGGTGTGGGTCGAACTGACGGAGCGATTTGGCGGCGACGTGGATTGGAGTGGATACGAGACGCAGCGGGAGTGTCTCTGGCACCGGCAACTGCACATTTTCCTGTCGCCGCTGTACTACATTGAGTACGGCATCGCCCAACTCGGCGCGTTGCAAGTCTGGGCCAATTCCCGCCGGGACAAGGCCGGCGCGCTGCAAGCGTACCGACGGGCGTTAGCCATCGGCGGAGCGCGGCCATTGCCGGAGCTGTTCGGTGAAGCGAAATGCCGGTTCGAGTTTGGACGCGCAACGATCCGGCCGCTGATGAACTTGGTCCGGGCGGAGCTCTCCGCGCTGGTTTGAGCGCCGGTTTGCAGCGGGGCAATCTTGGACTATATTTGCGTCGTTAGAGGTGGCGTTATGAGAAAGATACTGATGCTGGCTCTCTGCATTGCTGCTTCGGCGCGCGCGGCAGTCAAAGACGAGATGGTGGAGATCACCGGCTCGCACATCAAACAGAAGGTGCATCGCGTTGGTTTTACGACCGACGGGGTTACACCGGTGCTCGTGTTTGACCGCGCGTATATGGAGCGGACGGGGGCGTTCACGGTGGCCGACGTACTGCGACGAATCCCCTTTGTCCAAGTCCGGGGACGCTAAGACATCGTTCGCGCGAAATTGGTTTGACTCGTCTGCGGAACGTGGCAGACTCTCCGCACGGTTTGCCAAGGAGGACCGTGATAAAGTTTCGCTGCCAGCGGTGTAGCCAGAAAATTGCCGTCGATGACGAGGGTGTTGGTGCCGTCATTGCGTGCCCAACCTGTGTCGAGAGCATGATCGTACCATTGCGCTCTGACCGGGAATTTATGCCGCGCTCCGCTGAAGCCATGCCCCTCGAGTTGACACCCGACGTACCGGCGGTAACGCCGGTCGAAGACGCAATGCGACCGCATTTGGCTCGGTTGCTGGCAAATAAGCTTCTACAAACGCTCTTGTGGCATCGCCGGGAATTGTTGCAGACCCAGGAGACTGCGACCGATCAGTTGGCGGCGCTGGAGCAGCGGTTGGTTCTGGTGCAAGTAAAGTTTCAACGCCGGCTCGGCTACTGTCAGGAACGCATCGCGGCACTCGAAGCCGAGAACCGCGAATTGTCGCAACAAGTGCGCCTCATATCCGAGGACATGCCAGTGCGGAAGGCTTCCTCCGGCGCCGGACGGGTCAATCTAGGTGACGGCAGACTTATGTTGAGCGCGTAGCGCCTGTTCGTAACACTGAAGAGCCTCGCCGTAGCGCTCGAGCCGATTGAACACGCCGCCCTTGCACAGATATGCCATCGTCATCGTCGTATCCAGCACGATCGCGCGGTCGTAGCAATCGATAGCGTCGTCGAGTCGCCCCAGTTTTTCCAAAGCAGTGCCCTTCTTGACGAATGCCTCGGCGTTCGTGGGATCAAGCGCGATGACTTCATCGAAACAAGCGGTTGCCGTGTCAGCTTGTTGAAGGTTTAGCAGCGCCTGCCCCTTGCCCAGTAACAGTGAGACCCGCGCCGAAATGTCGGGGACCGGATGTGGCGACTCTGCAACGGCTTGGATTTCGCCGGTCTGAGCGGTGGTTTCTAATTCGTTCAGGCGCTGCTCCAGCCGGTCGAAGCTTGCCCGGAACCGCGCACCACCTTGCTGAACTGGATCGAGGGGCGCGAGCGCCATCGTGTCTTCTCGCACGATGGCCGGCGCCATCATCGCCGGACGCCGATTCATCGTGCGCAACAGGAACAACGCCACCAGCAACATCCCGAAAAAACCGGCACCCGCAACCACACCGACAAGGATCAGCGTGAAACGATGCGACGCTTGCAGCGATTCGACCTCACGCTCCCGCTGCACCGTGAAGCCTTGTTCCATCTGCCGGAAGCGGTTTTCGAACGCTTCGGCGTTGCGTTTCGCTGCCGTCTCAGCCTCTCGGCGGGCTTCCTCGACGGCGCGTTGCGTGCGCTGCTGCTGTTCTTGGAGCGTCTGGTAGCTTTGGATGACGTGGCTCTGCCAAGACCGATCCTCGTCGGACGGCACGGAGTTAGTCTCAGCCCATCCGCCCGACACGGCAGTGAGCCAGATGACCATAATGACACGCCGGAGATTGCCCATACGTCAAAGCTTCCCGGCCGCAGACTAGAGAATCGTCCCGCCGGAATCAATCGCAAACTCACCGACCGTTGACAGCCCCACGCCGCAAACCTATAGTCGCGCGCCGTGCCTGACATCGCATACGTCAACGGAGAATTCGTGCCTTTGGAACACGCCATGGTGCACGTCGAGGATCGCGGGTTTCAATTTGCCGACGCGGTCTATGAAGTGGTTCGCACCTACGGCGGCCGGCCGTTTGCGGAGGAGGAACATCTCCGGCGCCTCTTTCGAAGTCTGGACGCGGTCCAGATCCGGCATAACTTCACTACGGAGCAACTCGCGGCACTGATCACCGAAGCCGTGGCCCGTGCTGCCTTTCCCGAGGCGGTGGTATACCTGCAAATCACACGCGGCCGGGCCGCGCGCCATCGGGGATTCCCGGCCGAACCTCGGCCGACGTTGGTTCTCACCGTCCGGAAACTCGAAAGTACAGCGGAATTGCGTCGGACGGGTGTACGGATCATTACCCTCCCAGACACACGGTGGGCACATTGTGAAATCAAGAGCGTCGCCTTGCTGGCCAATGTGCTGGCTTATAACGCCGCTCGACAGGCGGGCGCGCACGACGCCGTGTTCGTGGAGGCCGACGGCACGGTGAACGAGGCGACCGCCGGCAATATTTTTATGGTAGCCGGCGACGCACTGCGGACGCCGCCGAAAGGACCGCGCATCCTTTCCGGCGTGACGCGCGATAAACTGCTGCGCGCCGCCGCCGCCGCCGGCATCCCGACGACGGAAGGGCGGATTCAGAAGAGCGAGATCTTTTTCGCCAGCGAACTTTTTCTGACAAGCACAACCGTGGAGGTTGTGCCTGTGATTGCCGTGGACGGGAAAACAATTGGCCCGGGAGTTCCCGGGCCAATTACGGCGCGCGTGTACCAACAGTTTGTGCATCTGTTCGTATCGGCATCCGTCTAACGGTGCTGGCTGCAGACCATCTGCGCCCCGTCTGGCAATAAGTGCAGCGGCTGATCCTCGGGCGGCCTTGATCATGAACGACTGCTGATGCCTTCATTATGTCTCACCAGATTGCGCGCGCTGTGCCAACCAAGAAAAAACAAAGGTGTGCGGCTACCTTGACATCGCCCACCCGGCTGCTAAGATGCGGGGCTTTTGGAAAGAACAAATTGTCATGAAACGCACATATCAGCCGTCGAAAATCCGCCGGCAACGCCGCTTCGGATTTCTGAAGCGAACGCGCACCAAGAGTGGCCGCGCCACCCTGAGTCGCCGCCGCCGCAAGGGCCGCAAGCGTCTGTCGGTCTAAAGCTCACGCGCGCACACCGCGGAGGTCTGGTTGCATGGAAGCCATCCATTCACGAAACGCGAGCGCCTGCAGCGCGCCGCTGAGTTTCGCCGCGTCTACGATCAAGGCCGGCGTGTCGAAGGCCGGCTTGTGGTACTGTACGCACTGGACACGTCCGGCCAACCCCGTGCTCTCGGCGTTGTGACCAGCCGCAGGATTGGCGGCGCCGTGATCCGCAACCGCGCCCGGCGCCTCCTGCGCGAAGCGTACCGGCTCAACCAACACAAATTGAAACAACACGTGCAACTCGTTCTGGTCGCCCGCACCGCTATTAACGGTAAACGTTACGCCGAAGTGGAAGCGGCAGTGATGACTCTCCTCGAAACGGCCGGTTGTCTCCACGCATCGTGATCAAGAGCGCACTTCTACTTTTACTGCGGCTCTACCGGCTCCTCGTGGCGCCGTTCGTCGGCCCGTGCTGCCGATATCACCCGAGCTGCTCGGCGTACGCGACCGAAGCCGTTGAGAAACATGGCCCGGTGCGGGGCGCGTGGCTGGCGATGCGCCGGGTGTTGCGGTGTCATCCGTTTCGCGAGGGCGGGCTCGATCCCGTGCCGGAGCGATGATGGACCGGCGCACACTTTGGGTTGTCGTGGTCTGTATGCTGGCGTTGTTCGGTCTGCAGACCGTTGTCAACAAACTCTACCCGCCGATCCCCAAGAAACCAAAGCCGGTCATCGAGGCTGTTGCCACGAACGTCGCCGTCGCGGCGAGCAATGAGGTGGTCGAGGCTGTCGAACCGGCCCCGTCGGAGCCGGACCAGCCGCGTCCCGCCGAGCAGATTGCCGTTGTCAGAAACGAATTCGTGCGCATCGAGTTCACGAGTTGGGGCGGCGGCATCCGGTCGGTGGAATTGCTCAAGCACCGCGCCAACAGCCACGGCCATACGACGCTTCACGGAGCCGGTTTCGTCCCGGCTTTGTCGCTCGTTGGCGTGCCGGGCGCGGGCAGCAATGATATCTTTGAGATTCAACAGCCAGGCGACCACACCGTCGTGCTGCGCGCCGCCAACGGGGTGACCAAGACGCTGACGCTCAGCAACGAGTACGTCCTGGCCGGCAGCGTGGAGTTGCCGGCCGCCATCGCATCGGCCGGCACGATGGCAGTGACGCTGGGCACGGCCTCGCCCACGGAGCTGCTCGAGCCACCGAATTACATCGTCGTAGACTGGCAGGGCGCGTCGAAGTTCCGTAACCGCACGCTCGGCCGCATCGCGGATCGCGTGAAGGAAGGGCGTCCACACGAGGAAATCATGGCCGGCTGGCTCGGCGTGAAGAGCCAGTATTTTACGATGGTGTTGTCGCCGTCCACCAATGTGACCGGCGTCAGCTACGCGCCCGTGGACTTGCCGGCGGCCGGCAAGACGCCGGTCCGGGGCGTGACGGCGACCGCCGACGTGCCGGTGACGCGCGGGGACGATGGCAGCGCGTCGTGCGCGTTCACGTTTTATGCCGGGCCGAAGGAGTACAACCGGCTGGTGGCGTTAGGCAGTCATCAAGAAGAGTTGATGGACTTCGGTACGCCGATGGATTTTTACTCGGGCATCTTCGGGATGATCCTCGTGCGTACGCTGGGATTTTTTCACCGCCTGATTCCCAGTTACGGTATCGCGATCATTCTTGTGACCGTTGCGCTGAAGGTTGTGTTTTGGCCGGTCCAGGCCAAGAGCATCAAATCGATGAAGGAGATGCAGAAGTTTCAGCCAATGATGCAAAAGGTGCGCGAGAAGTACAAGGACGACCAAAAGCGGATGAATCAGGAATTGTGGAAGCTGCAACGCGAGCACGGCATCAACCCGGCCGCAGGTTGCCTGCCGATGGTGGTGCAACTGCCGGTGTTGATTGCGTTTTACCGGGTACTGGTCAGCGACATCGCGTTGCGCGGGGCAGCGTTCCTGTGGATCAAGGATCTGGCGCAACCCGACACGATCGCCACGGTGGCCGGCTTCGCAATCAATCCGCTGCCGCTGGTGATGGTCGTGACGATGATTTGGCAGCAGAAAATCACACCGCAGACCGGCGACTCGCAACAGCAGAAGATGATGATGTTCATGCCACTGATGATGTTGCTGTTCTTTTACAAGACGGCGGCAGGCTTGACACTTTATTGGACGCTGCAGCAGGTGCTCTCAATCTTGCAGCAATGGTGGGGCATGCGCCACGAGAAACGCGCCGCCGCGCCACTGCCGGCTGGAAAACCAAAGTAGAGATTGCTAACCTTGAGATAATCTTTGGCATAATCAGGCGTCGCAGTTGTCCCCGCTGACATCCGAACGCCCCAACGACAGGACCAGACAATGGAAACACAAATCACGGCCGCACCTTCTGCGGCGGTCACACCTGTAAGTCCCGGTGAAGTTCTTCAGAAGATCCTCGATGGCCTCGACCTCCAGACGAAGGTCGATCAGCTTGCGATTGACGGCGCGCCACTGTTACACATCACCACTGCGGAGCCGGGCCGGCTCATTGGGAAACACGGCCAGACGCTCGGCCACCTTCAGTTTCTCGTCAACCGCATCCTGCAGCGCCATGACGCCAACTCGCCTAAGGTCATCGTCGATTGCGAACATTACCGGGAACGCGCCAACGACGAACTCATCCGACGCGCCCTCGATGCCGCCGACCGGGTCCGCCGCTGGGGCGACGCGGTGCATATTGGGCCATACAGCGCGTTCGAGCGCCGCGTCATCCACCAGCACTTCTCCCACGATTACGAACTCGAGGCCGTGAGTGAAGAAGGCGACGAAACCGGCCGGAAGAAGATGACCATTCGCGTCCGCCAAACACCGCTCACCGCGCCCGGCCAAGACAAATGAGCCAACCGCTCGGCACCGTTATCGCGATTCAGATTACCGCGAAAGCCGGTGACCCGCTGCGCACGGTCGAGAGCGCCCATGCCGTCCCCGGCTTCGGCCTGGAAGGCGACCGGTATCACGCCAAAGCCGGTGCGTTCTCCAAGAAACCCAACAGCGGCCGCGACGTCACGCTCATCGAAATCGAAGCCATCGAAGCGCTCACGCGCGACTACCAGGTCGAGCTGAAACCCACCGACACGCGCCGCAACGTCGTCACCCGCGGCGTCGCCTTGAGCCATCTCGTCGGCCGGGAATTCAAGGTGGGCGAAGTTCGGCTACGCGGCGTGCTTCTCTGCGAGCCGTGCGGCTACCTCGCCAAACTCACGCAAGAAAAAGTCCGCGAAGGTCTCGTCCACCGCGGTGGCCTGCGCTGTGACGTGGTCAGTGACGGAATGATTCGCGTCGGCGACGAAGTTTGTATTGCGAAATGTTGATCCCAAAGAAGGAACGCCAACACTGGCTGTCGTGAACGGAAAAAGAACATTCTGCCTACAAACGCTTGGGGCTGTACTTTGTTGGGCAACTCTTGCCGGTGCTGAGGTTTCGACGAACAAGCCATCGACGACTATCGTCGTGGACAAGTCGGCTTCTCAAGTCGCGCTGCCGGCGTGGTTGGCTTATGCGGCGACGAGAGCGTTGTGGATGGAGACGACGTATCAGGAACGGCATCCGTCGGCAGAATATCGATATTCATTCGATGAGGAACTTGAGGCTCGAGAAGTTTGTCTAAAGATCTGGAAGCGACTAAAGGAGAAACAGGCGAAGCTTAAGGACAAATACCTCGACGAATTATTGTCTGTGCAACAAGCTGACTTTCTTCGCGAGTATGTGTGGTGGAACTACTTCGTTCGTGAATGGCGTCCTCAGCCGGCGGGCCTAGAGTTGGATCGCTTCAAGCAGTGGGCAGCCAAGAATCTGAAGAAACACAATCTGCAAGCACTCGCGCTCGCGGAATTTCAGGACCAGCCGAAGCCTTGGGAATATGATCGAAGCGGTGACATCTACACCCATAGCTATTCACACTTTCGGTTTCCGAGAACCGTGGCTCAGTTTGCACGAGGCGACACGCATGTTTATGATCCGATGGGGCGAGATGTATCGGTGGCTTATCGCTTGGGGAAATCAGTGACGATGACGGTCTACGTCTATCCGAATAGTCTTGTTGACCAGAAAACTTCGACAGACGCAGCGCGATCAGACGCTCTGCAGAAGTCCTTTTCCGACGAGAAGTGGGAGGCCGAAGAGACCCATCCGTCGGCGAAACTTATTTATGAGGCATCTGCTATTGTCCAACCCGGTGGGGTAAGACAGGTTGGACGGCGGGCTGTGTAGGGGTTTTCGGAGGTAGTCGAAGGTAGAAACACCCGCGTACACCATGTGTTGTACGTATTTCCAAACGGGCAAGTGTTCCTGAAGGTTCTTGCGACATATCCCGAGAAACTCGAAGAAGAGACATCCGCGGCGATTGCCAAGTTCTTGGAAGAGCTTGCATGGCCCAAGGACTAAGTTCCCGATTTGCCGGCCCCAGCAGTTGCCCGAAGACAACGGCTCATTCGGGCGGTTTGAGCAATTCTGGATCGAAGTTGCGTTTGCCGTGAACAACGGTCAGGACGTGAATCTCTTCGCCGTCGATTTCATACATCAACCGGTAGTCGTGGACGAACAGCTCACGAATCTTTGGATTGTTGACCTCGGGAACAATGCGCCCGCTTTGCGGGAAGGTGGTCAGTGGCTCGGCGGCTTCAAAGAGTCGTTGGGCCACCACGGCGGCGTAGAATTCCGAGTCGCGGGCAATGTACTCCGCAATGCCCTCGATGTCGTCGAGTGCTTGCGGCGACCAAATCAGGCGGCCAGCCATTTTGCCAGTCGCGCCTTGGCTTGCTCGTGCGATACGCCCCGCCCATCCTTGATGGCCTGTTGCCCGCGCCGCAATTTCTCCAGTACGTAGAGATGGTACTGGATGTCTTCCAAGGTCGAATCCTCCGGTAGACTGCGAATCATCTCGGCGACGTTGTCTTTGAGTGCATTCACAATTGAGAGTTTAGCTCACGGCTGCGTCGTGGGCAATGACTTTACCGGTACCTGTCGTAACTCCGTGAGAATGTCCCCTTGCGGACTCGATAGAAATGTCCCCATCAACACCGCCTACAGGAGGCGGCATGGGAGACATTCGCATGAGTCCGAAGGAACGACGACGCTTGGAACTATTGGCGCGGGTGCGCGA
>CAZMKD010000006.1:0-14520 GCA_964566575.1 uncultured Verrucomicrobiota bacterium | reverse complement strand
CCCGACTTCCGCTACTGGAGGGGGACGGCAGCGTAAGTGGTTGATTTAGCGGGCAACCAACCCAAAGGTCGCCACTACAGCGGCACAGGTGCTGTGACACCGCCAATAGTTCGCAGGCGCGGCGGCGGTTGCGCAGGCAGTCGCCGGTCCGGTTGCGGGAAAGGGGCTAGCCGTACCGCAAGCCATGAAGATGGGAATGTCGAGAGACGAACAGGCCGGGAGCATGGCCGGCACAAACGAGCGTCTTGCTTACCACACCCTAACGCGACGCTTGTTCGGTTCGAGCCGCGTTGGTCTCGAATATGCGAACCTCAGAAAGTTTCCATGTGGAATATGAATATCTTTTGAAAACGTATCCAACTGACGGCTCTGTAGCGTCTCGATTGGTCGCCTTGATGAGATAACGAGTGGGACTTTCATAGACGCTGGTGACGTCGTATTTACCCGCCGACGCAACTTCGTTTGTTGGCGCTGCCTTGTCGATTGCGTAGGAGATCAGACCGCGCACCAAAAACTTCGCCAAAATGCCGCCTGCCTGCACTTTCAAATCGCCTTGATTGGCAACTCCGTCGATCTTTTGGTCGGCATAGCTCGAAAAGTTCTCCTTCGCTACCTCACTCGTCGTTTGCCCGCAAAACATTGAGATAACCGACTCAGGCGTAAACATTACATCGACCGCACCATCACCGAGATAATCGAAACCTCCTCTGAGCAGTGTGGAGAAGAATCCATTATCCCCGTCTTTAGCGTTTTCCTTATGCCAGCAAGACTTCATTGCCGCCCTCACGCTCTTGGCGAATGCCTCTGCATCCACGTATTGACTTACACCTCCTCGATCCTGCCGTTGAGCGGCGAGTTTAAGTTGTTCAATTGAATGTTCTGGGGTGGAATTCGGACCTTTTGTAACGAAGAGCACTACGGCCAATACAGAGACCAATGAGACAGTGACTACGCCGATTGCCCACCGCCGCCACTGCTTCGGGCGCGCAGAAGGTTTTTGCATCTCGCTGATTCTCGGGGGAACATTCGATTGCGGTTGTTCATTCATCTTAGCCCTCATTCTAAGCGCAAGTGCCGTGCCAGTAGTGCCACACTCGGCTTTGCGCGACGGTTACCGGCCGCGGCGGGCAAAGATTTGGTGATCTTGGTGGTGAAAATGGCCGTTTCCGGCATAACACTTCTGCTGGCTTACTTGCCGGCAGGTGCGGGAACGGCTTTCAGGTTCTTGCCGTCGTGGGTGAGGCAGGCACCTTTGATGATCTCGTCGTTGAAATCGAGATTCAGCTTTCCGTCCTTGGTCACCAGCAGCTTCAACAGTTCGGTGACGTTCTTAGCGTACATCTGACTTGCGTGCACCGGCATCGTTGCCGGCACGTTCACCGGACCGCAAATTGTCACGCCGTGTTTTACGACGGTCTTGCCGGCTTCGGTCAACTCACAGTTGCCGCCGGTCTCCGCCGCAAGATCCACAATCACCGAACCGGGTTTCATCCCGGCCACCGTCTCCTTTGTGATCAACCGCGGCGCAGGCCGGCCGGGGATTAACGCAGTGGTGATGACTACATCGAACTCCTTGGTCTTCGCGGCGAGTTGTTCCTGCTGCTTGCGTTTGGCGTCGTCGGATAACTCTTTGGCGTACCCACCTGCGCCTTCGGCGTCCTTCACGCCGATGTCGAACTCCAAGAACTTCGCGCCGAGACTTTCGACCTGCTCCTTTACCGCTGCGCGCACATCGTAGCCCCACACGACGGAGCCCAACCGTCGGGCGGTCGCGATGGCCTGCAAGCCGGCCACGCCGGCGCCGAGGACGAGCACTTTCGCGGGGCGAATCGTGCCGGCCGCGGTGGTCATCATCGGAAGAAATTTCGGCGACGTCTCGGCGGCGATGAGTACGGCTTTGTAGCCGGCCACGTTGGCCTGCGAGGAGAGAGCGTCCATCGACTGGGCGCGGCTGATGCGCGGCACGGCTTCCATCGCCAAGGCGGTGACTTTCCGGTCCGTGAGGCGTTTGACCACATCCGCGCTGCTCGCCGGATAGAGAAATGAAATGAGTACCGCGCCTTCACGCATCGCGTCCACTTCCGCGGTCGTGGGTTTGTGGAGTTTGACCACGAGGTCCGCGGCGAGCGCTTCCGCTCGGCTGACGGTTTTCGCACCGGCGCGTTGATAATCGGCGTCAGAAAAAAACGCGCCTTCACCCGCGCCGGCTTCGACCACTACGTCCAAGCCAGTCTTGATCAACGCGCCGACGGCGTCGGGTGTAAGTGCCACCCGCCGCTCGTTGGGAACGACCTCCTTCGGAACGCCGACCTTCATCCGAGAGCCGTGATAGCAGAGGCGCGGCGTGTTGTCAGTTCTTTTTCAGCTTCAACGCGCCAAGCTTCTCCATCAAAACCGGGCTGCGGAGCGCTGCGGCCTTTTCAGCGCACAACTGCTCGGCGGCGCCGATATTGCCAATATTGAGCAACAGATTGATCTTGCGCAAGTAGGCCCAAGCCACATCGGGATTCTTCTCGGCTTCGAGTTGAGCGATTTGCCCGTCCACGGACAAGCCAAACGGCCGGTACAACGGGTCGCCCACAAATGTCGTCTGCCAGCTCAACACGGGCTGGCTGTACCAGCCCGCTTCGGCAAACGTTGCCCCGGCCAACAGTCGCTGGAAAAACATATCCACATGCGGCGTCATCGCTAGATACGGTTCGAACACATTTCCAAACGAAGCCGCCGCACCACGCGCCAGCAACGGCCCGACCCATGTCGCCTCTGCGTCGTGCAAGTGCGCCGCGCTCCATGAGTGTAAATGATACGCCACCGCACCTCGGCGGAACTTGAAATCCGGTCGCTTGAACACCCCGGTCACGCGCTCCGAATACCAGCCGGCATACATCACCGCGTCCGTCATCGGGAAATCTTCCGGAAACAACGACGGCTTTTCATCCATGACCGTTTCGAAACCCTGCTCGCGGAAAATCTGGCCGGTATGTCGCATCCACTTCTCGCCATCTTCGAATGGGCCGCCGACATCCACGTAACACTTTCCCAACAGCCCGGTCCGTTCCACCGCCAACGAATCATCAATCATACGCCGCACCGTGGCCGGGTCCGGCCCGTCCAGCCGCGACACCAGCACCATTTTCTTTCGCAAGGCCTCAAACACGGCGGGTGACTTGTTAAAACAAGGATTTGGCACTGCTAAGTTCAACGGCACGCCGCTGGATGGCAACCACGTCAACTCACTGTCCACCGCCGCCTCGTTGCGGCTTAGCTGCGCCGGCACGTGCGTATCAATCCCAGGTTCGACGTGATGCGGATCGTTCTCGATGCGCTGCGGCACGCCGTAAATCAAGGCGACGTATGTGATCCTGTTGTCGAACGTCTCCGGCACGCCGCGCGAGGAAGACAACTGGTACAACAACCCGTGATCGACCATGAAACGCAGGATCGGCCCGCGCACCTGTTCGTCAAACTCTTTGCGCGTAATCGTCTCGGCGTCGCGTACGCGGATGGCGCACATCTGGCCGGTCGGCACGCCACGGCGTTGCGCGTAGTACTCCGCCAATGGTTTGCTCTCGGGCACGGATTCGTTGTAGACGACCAGCACTTGCCGGCCGAGATTCTCGCCGGCCCAGGCCGCGGTCAACGTCAGCAGACTAATCCAAAATCCGGCAAACATCCTCATCGATTTCGATTCTCAATCCATCGTACGCCAGCCGTACGCTCGCCGGCAACGCGTTCTCCACCGTCGCATGATCCACGTCGTGACACAAGTGCGTGAGCAGCGTCAACTTCGCACCCACCTGCCCCGCGATGTCCGTTGCCGCTGCGATCGTCAAATGCGTCGGGTGCGGACGGTCCCGCAATGCATCAAGCGCCAGCACCGTGACGCCCTCGATCGCTTGGACAATTGCCGTTGCCACAGCGTTGCAATCTGTCAGGTATGCAAAGTCGCGTCTGAAAATGAATCCCAACACCCGGGCACGCCCGTGCGGCAGATCAACGGCGAATAATTTGAAATCTCCAATCTCAAACTTCAAATCCGGTTCAACGGTGTGCAACGCGAAGCTCGGCAGCGACGGCCACGCCGGTTTCTCCGTGCACGCGTAAGGAAACATTCGCCGCAGATCCGCGAGCGCCGACGTTGAGCCGTAGATCGGCATCGGTTTGCCGGACCGCTCCGTGAATACCCGCAAATCATCCAGACCCAGCACGTGATCGGCGTGTGTGTGCGTGACCAGCACCGCGTCCACCGCCCGGATACCGGCGCGCAAGGCCTGCGTGCGAAAATCCGGTGTTGCGTCAATGAGCAAATGCGTCTCGCCAATCTCGACAAACACTGATGGCCGCAGCCGTTTGTTGCGCGGGTCGTCCGACCGGCAGACGGCACAATCACACCCGATCATCGGGATGCCGTGGCTGGTGCCGGTCCCCAGAAACGTGACGCGCATCTACCGCTGCACCTCGCGATAGCGGAAACAGTCGGTGACGTGGTCGTTAACCATGCCGGCGGCTTGCATGTACGCATAGCAAATCGTCGAGCCGACAAAGTTGAATCCGCGCGCGCGCATGTCTTTGCTCATCGCATCGGATTCCTTTGAGGTGGCTGGAATTTCGCATGGTTGGAACCGATTGACGCGCGGCTTCCCGCCGACGAATTGCCAGATGTACCGGTCAAACGTGCCGAACTCGTTCCGGACTGTCAGGAATTGCTGCGCGTTGGTGATGGCAGACCGGACTTTGAGCCGGTTGCGAATGATACCGGGATCGCGCAGGAGTTTCGCGACGCGCCTCTCATCGTATCGCGCGACCTTCTCTACATCGAAGCCATCAAACGCCCGCCGGTATCCTTCGCGCCTCAGCAGAATCGTCTGCCAACTCAGTCCGGCCTGCGCACCGTCGAGAATGATGAACTCGAAATGTTTCCGGTCATCATGCAACGGCACGCCCCACTCCGTGTCGTGATACCGGGTCATCAACGGATGCCCTAAACACCATGTGCAGCGGACGGGTTCGCTCATGTCGGCGCAGGGTAGCGAAATCGCGTTTGCTTTTCGAGGGCAAATCCCCTACTCTTCGCGGTCGGGGGAACCCTTCGTGATGGCGTACGGCAATCGCGGTGGATGCGTTTGCGCAGCCCTGTTGGCATGCGCTGCCGCGACGTTTGCGCAAACTAATCAAACCGCTCGTTCTCGCGACGACAAGTCGGCCATCGTCAATCTCGCCGTCCAAGCCGTTCAACAAGTCCAGGCACAACAGCAAACCAATCTCCGTGCAGTCAACGACACCCGGCAAGAAGTCGCGTCATTGCGGCGGCTCATGCTCGCGGTGGGCGTGGTGCTTGGTGCCGGCATGTTGCTCCTCGTGCTGTACACGCGCGCGCTGCTCAGATACGTCCGACCACGTCCACTGCCGCCGGTCGCGCCGCACGTCAGCGCCGAGACGTTGCTGCGGCGGGCGAACGCCTTCGAGCAGGCCCACCGGCCCGAAGACGCGCTCGCCTGTTACGAGCAAGTCCTCGCGCTGGATTCTTCGCTCACGGAGGCGTACGTCGGCAAAGGCCGCGTGTTGAATCAACTCGAGCGCTACCGCGAAGCCCTCGACTGTTTCGAGCAAGCCGGCCATGTCAGTCAGGGATGACCGGCATCCAGTTCGCCAAGCATAAGATTCAAAACTAGACTCCAAAATTGCCGCATACTACAATGTTAGACTAAAGATGGAAGACGCATAGATATTAGCCAAGTTCATCAAGACGTTTCCGATTCTCGACGACGAGATTCATGCGTTCGAGTTCGCGTCGCACAAGTCGTGGCTATCGCCCTTATCCGCGCGTTTGCCGGCGCGTTTCCCACCTTTGTACGAGTAGTTGATTTTGTCCTATCGCTGGGCAGGCGAAGTCGCGCTTGGGTCGTTCCGCCTCCTTGCGAATCCCGGCACTTCCGATTTCGCAGGCCTCGCCGAAGGGATATTCCAAGATTAAGGCTTGGTTGAGAGTTTGATTCCGGCCGGATTCATTCAGTTCGGCAAAGGGCCAGACTGCAACTACGATCCAGTGTGTTTCGATTTGCGTGGCCATCGTCGCAAGGATGGGGACTACCGTGTTGTGCGGCTCGATCACGAAGAAATTCTCTGTCACTATCGCATTCGGGAGGTTGCAGAGCTCGTGCCCTCTTTTCGAGAGTTGATGTTGCAGATCGTCGCAGATGCGAAAGACTAGCAAAGAGTCTGACTACATGCTTGAGCTACCGGATCAATACCCCGCCGCCTGCCCTTCGCTGCAGGATTCGGACGCGCCGTGGTAGGCTTTTGTTCGCGTCGTTGCAGATTATCGCTTGATAGGTGTCGGTATCTTTGTATGACATTGCGGAAACAAACGCTTATCCGTCGATCGCCAATCTCTCTTGTCATTCAGCCCGATTCGCGCGCAATGGTTCTCGGTGGCCGCAGGTCGGCCAAGGCGACGCCTTCACGGCGCTGGATTGTCGCCTGCACCTTTGGCACATACATCTGCGTCTCGGCCGGCAACTCCAGCACAATTTCGTCGTAGCGACGGGCCCGGTGTTTCTCCAACAACCGGCGCACGCGTCCTTCCCCGGCATTATAGGCCGCGACGACCAACTGCCAGTCCCCGAACTTTTCAAACAAATACCTCAGGTAGCGGGCGGTGCCGCGCGCGCTGAGTTCGGGATCGAGCCGCTGATCGTGCGGGGCAATCGTCAGCCCCAGCATCCGTGCCGTGTCCGGCATCAGTTGGAACAATCCCGCAGCGCCGGTCGGACTCATCGCTCGGGGGTCGAACCCCGATTCGACCTCAGCAACCCACACCAATTCTGTTGGCACACCTTCCGCCGCGAAGGCCGCCTTCAATTTCGGGACGTACATTTGCGTGTTGGGAAACTCCGGTATTTCCTTCAGTCGCTTCTCCCAAAGGCGCCGTTCCAAGTCTGGACTCTGGTTTTGCGGCGGGCTCAGTTCCAAGCGTGGCGCCGGTATGACCACGCGCAACTCGTCGGCCACCGCCAGATAATCCAGCCGCGCGCGCAGCCACGCGGCGTACGGTCGCAGTTCTTCGTCCTGCTGCAGTAGGGGCAGCACGGCACTGGTCATTGCCCGCAGCGGCGCCAACTCCACCACATGCTCGCCCTGCAACCGGCTCTGTAGTTCTCGGCACAGCGCCCGCACTTGTTCCTGATCCAAGCCGGCCAGCGCCGGTGCTGCCAATCGATCGAGATTCGTCAATGTTGATTCGTCGAGCAGGTGTTCGAAATCCACTGGCTCGGCCTGAAGCGGCGTTAGCCGGAGTAGCAACGCGAGTGTGATGACGATTCCGATGTTCGGTGACCGGGCCATTCGACGTGACCTCTGCCTCCCTGTATCGCCGCGCGCCCGTCGTCTGTCAACACCCCCGAATTGACTTCGGATTGGCGGCCGGATCTGTCACACTGCTCGCCGCTAACACTGGTCAACAATTAACTGGGAGAATTCGTGGAAGACTTATTAAATGTGGAAGGAACGGTGACCAAGGTGTTGCCGGGCACGATGTTTCACGTCGAACTGCCGAATCGACACCAAGTGCTGGCGCACATCTCCGGCAAGATGCGAAAGCGGTTCATCCGCCTGTCCGTCGGCGACCGTGTGAAGATGGAGATGACGCCCTATGATCTGGACAAGGCGCGGATCGTGTATCGCCTGACGTAGATCGGTGCCGTCGTCGTGATTTCCAAGCGCGTCATCGTCCGCCAGATCGTCGAGCAACTCACCGAACAACTCGCGACGTTGGCCGGCGCCTCCCGTGCCATGCACGCCGACGCTTCTGACGAACAAAACAAGCCCGAGGACCGGTACGACACGCGCGGACTGGAGACCGCTTATCTCGCCAGTTCGCAAGCGCGGATGGCGACGGAGACGGAAGCGGCGCTGGCGGTTTATCAATCGCTGCCACTCGAGAAGTTCCGGCCGGAAACGCCCGTCGCTCTCACGGCGTTGCTAGAACTCGAATGCAACGGTTCGCGGATGCTGTATTTTCTCGGCCCGGTCGGCGGCGGGTTGGAGATTCGCCACCAAGGAACAGAAGTCCTCGTGATTACGCCCGAATCCCCGCTCGGTCAGCAACTCATCGGGAAGAACGTCGGTGACCGCGTCAAACTCCAGACCTGTGGTCCGCCACAGGAATTCCGTGTCGTCTCTGTAATCTAGCGCGACGTGCCGCCGTCAGTACCCCAGCGTGAGCTTGTACCGCAGCACATTATTGCAGTGGGCGGTGTCGATGGTGGTGCGACTGCGCCAACCCTGGCAAACAATCTCGCCAGTCACTGACGTTCGGCGAGCGGAGACCGCAGCGGCGAGATCTTTGGTGAGATCGAAATCCCCGCGGACGCACTCGTTGTTCGGACAACTGAAGCGGAAGACCGATCGCGCGTTTTGGAGATTGACCGAGTACTTGATCTGGCTGCTCTTGGTGTCGCCATCGGCGCCGTAGTACGCCAAATCGACGGTCAACGACTTGAGTTTCTGAAACTTCGCCGCGAGACTAGCCGAGTTCTTAACGCGCTGGTCTTCCCCCTGCTGGTATTCGGCGCGAGCACCAAATCGTTGTTGTTGCATTGCTTCTCGATTCTGTTCTGTTCGAGGACTTCTGGAGCTTCCCGGGTCAGCACCGAACCGCGCGCCGCTGTTGCCGGCGGAGGGTGCGGAGATGGCGGTAGCCAACCAATTTGCGATGTTGTTCGTCCCACAGGCGGAATGTGAAGGATTTGAAGCTGGAGAGCAGCGTGACCGGTTTCACCGTTTGAAACAGCGGTTCCGCTTTGTGACACCTCTCGAGATTGTAGTTGGGAATCGCCGGGCTCAAATGATGAATGTGGTGAAAGCCGATGCTGCCCGAAAACCACTGCAAGACCTTTGGCAATTTGTAGAACGAGCTGCCGTGCAGCGCGGCCTCGGCGTAATCCCAATCCTCGCGCCGCTCCCAATACACCCCTTCGAATTGGTGCTGCACGTAGAACAGCCACACCCCGGCCGACGCCGCTAACGCGACCACCGACAGTTGAATGACCAGGTACGCCTTAATGCCGAAAATCGCGCTCATTGCCACCGCCACTACGAACAGCGCCAGATTCGTCCAGTACACTGAATGCCGCTCGCGTGAGCCGGCCTTCTTGCCCGGCGCAAACCGATGCCGGACCAAAAACAGAATACATGGCGCAATGACGAACAGCACGACCGGATTGCGCACCAGCCGGTACGTGAACCGCCGCCACCGCGATGACTCCAGATACTCCTGCACCGTCAACGTCCAAACATCGCCCGTGCCGCGCCGATCCAAGTCGCCCGAACTCGCGTGGTGCACGGCATGTTCCCACCGCCACAGATAGTACGGCGTAAACGCCAGCACACCGGTAATGAACCCCCACGTGTCATTGGCCCTCCGGGATTTGAAGTACGACCCATGCCCGCAGTCGTGATGAATGATGAAAATTCGCACCATGAATCCCGCGGTCACGATGACCAGCGGCAGCGTGAGCCAATAGGACACCGACAAACTCCAGTACATCAGATACCAAAGCCCGGCGTAGGGCACGAACGTGTTGATCATCTGCCAGACGCTTCGGCCGAGTGTGGGCGTTTGGTACTTGGCAACGATCTCCTTCCACGCGGGAGCTTTGGCATGGGTTTCAACTGGGTCGGTCATGGTATCACTCATTGACTCATTATACACACTCAGTGGCCTAGAACAACACCTAAACACGCGCGCCCTTTCGACAGCGCGCCGTGCTTCACGCTTGCAGACCCCTCCCCACCACTGCTAAGAGTGCCCCGCATGGGCGCTCAATGGAAACAAAAAGGCCGCGAAGCCAGCGCGCTGAAGCGCGGACAGGTGTTCGGCAAGCTGGCCAAGGAAATCATCGTGGCGGCCAAGCTCGGCGGCGCCGATCCGCATCTCAACGCCCGATTGTTTGTCGCCGTCGAAGCCGCCAAGAAACATTCTGTGCCGCGCGACACCATCGAGCGTGCCATCAAGAAAGGCGCAGGTCTGACCGGCGAACAGGTCAACTATGAACTCGTCACCTACGAAGGGTTTGCCCCGCACAAGGTCCCGGTCATCGTGGAGTGTCTGACCGATAACCGCAACCGCACGGCGCCGGACATCCGCCTGCTCTTCAAAGCCGGTCAACTTGGCGCGATGGGCAGCGTGGCGTGGATGTTCAACCACGTCGGTGTCGTCGAAGCCCATCACGCGAACCCGCAGCAGGACCTCGAAACCGTCGCGATCGAAGCCGGTGCCCAAAACGTCGAGCCGTTGACCGACGAGATACCGGACGGTCACATCGGCGCCCGGTTCTACTGCGACCGCGCCGATCTGGATGCCGTGAGCAAGTTTCTGACAAAAGCCGGCTGGACGGTCACCGCTTCCGAGATGAGCTACGTTGCCAAAAACACAGTGAACGTGCCGGAGGCTCAGAAACAGGAAGTCGTCGCCTTTCTCAGCGCCCTCGACGAACACGACGACGTCCACCGGGTTTACACCGCGATGGAGTGATGGGCGGAAAAGCGTTAATTGCCTGATGTTGGTCTTCGGGCATTTGACCTATTCAGAAGACCAATCCGACGCCGAGAATCCCTCAGCAAATCCACCCGCCTCCGACTATGAGATCCTCCCGGTAGAAGACCGCGGCCTGACCGGGAGTGATGGCGCGCTGCAGCTCCGGTAACCGAACGTTCCAACGCTCCCCGCTCCCGCGCTCCACAACCGCCGCACAGCCCGGATGTTGATGGCGCGGTTTGACGGTGACCTCCACCAGTTCTGTCGGCGGGTCACCGTGCCAGACGCAGTTCTCTACTTCGAACGCATCGCGCAGCAACTCGCCGGATTCACCGACAACGACGCGGTTGGTTTCTGCGACGAGTTCGAGGACGTAGAGCGGACGCGGCTGGCCGCCCAAGTTCAAACCTTCGCGCTGACCAATCGTGAAATTGTGGATGCCGGCATGATGACCGAGCACTTTGCCGTTCTTCGTGACGATCTCGCCCTGCTGGTCGGTTACGCCGGCGCTCTCGCGCAGGAATTTCCGGTAATCGTTCTCCGGCACGAAACAAACTTCCTGGCTCTCTTCCTTGCCGTAGGTTTTCAGCCCGATCTCTTTGGCGATGGCGCGGACTTCGGCTTTGGTCAGCTCTCCGAGCGGAAACATCGCGCGCGCGAGTTGGTCTTGATTGAGCGTGAAGAGGAAATACGTCTGATCTTTCCGCTCGTCGCGGGCCCGGCGGAGTTGATAGTGGAATCCATTGTGGGAGGGCGCTTCTGCGCCCGACCGGGCAGATCGCGCCCGGAAGGGCGCTCCCACGTTTTCGACCTTCTGAATCCTCGCATAATGACCGGTCGCAATCATCTCGGCACCCAGACCTTGCGCCTTGCGCAGCAGCGAACCAAACTTCACTTTCTCGTTGCAGATGATGCAGGGATTCGGTGTCCGGCCGCGCTGATATTCGGCGGCAAAATAATCCATCACTTCGCGCTGGAAGGTCTCGATCTCGTCAATGACGTAGTACGGAATGTCGAGCGAATGCGCAACCATCCGGGCGTCGGCGACGGCTTGTGGGCCGCAGCATTTGTCTTCCTCGATCGACCGGCAATCCTGCGGCCAACCGCGGAACGTCAGACCGATCACGTCGTAGCCTCGCTTCTTCAGCAGGTATGCCGCGACGCTGGAGTCCACGCCGCCGGACATGCCAACGCAGATTCTGGGTTTCCCTGTGCTCACAGCGGCGGCGAATATAGTGGCAACGCGAAGCTCTTGCAACCCATCCACGCGCCGATTACTCTATGGCGCAACACATGCACCTCGTCACCTACATGCGGATTTCGGTCACCGACCGCTGCAATGAGCGGTGCGCCTACTGTATGCCTCACGACGTGGCCATCGAATGGTTGCCGCGCGGACAAATCCTCACGTACGAAGAAATCCTGCGCGTCGCGCGCGTCGCCACGTCGCTGGGGGTGACGAAGTTTCGGGTTACCGGCGGCGAGCCGCTCGTGCGCCGCAACGTGGCCGAGTTCATCGGTGAGCTGAACAAGCTGCCGGGCGTTACCGACATCGGCTTGAGCACCAATGCCACGTTGCTCGCTCCCCTCGCCCGGCAACTCCGCGCCGCCGGTGTGCGCAAGGTCAACATCTCGCTCGATACACTCAACGCCGATCTCTACCGGGAGCTGACCGGCACCGGGAAACTTTCCGATTGTCTGACCGGCATTGATGCCGCCATCGAGTCTGGCGCACAAGTGAAACTCAATTGCGTGTTGATGAAGGACAAGAACGACGAGGAACTGCTCGACCTCATCGAATTCGCCGCCGGCAAGCGCGTGTCACTGCGCTTCATCGAACTGATGCCGATCAGCACGGGCGAGGTGCTCACCGATGACAACTTCCTCAGCATTGGTAACGCGCGGCGGATCATCGAGAAGAAATACAAACTCGTCCCCGACGATATCAAGCTCGGCAACGGGCCGGCCGTGTATTACCGAGCCAACGGTTTGCCGATCCATCTCGGCTTCATCGGCGCGATGACAAATCTGCACTTCTGCGAGACGTGCAACAAGGTTCGCCTCACCGCCGATGGCAAACTGCGTCCGTGTCTTGGGGCGCATCTCGAATACGATTTGAAGCCGGTGCTGCGTGCGACGGATTCGACGGACGCGAAACTCCGGGAGGTGTTTGTGCAGACAATTCGCAACAAACCCGAAGAGCACGAGTTCCGCAACAACTACATTCCCGGCCGCAAAATGGTCGCGATCGGGGGCTGAGATGAATCACCAAGGCACAAAGGCACCAAGAACACCTTCGTGTCTTGGTGTCTTGGTGGTGAAATGAGACGGCTCACGCATCTCGACACAGACGGCAAGGCGAAGATGGTGGACGTGTCCGGCAAGCCCGTCCAGTTTCGCGAAGCAGTGGCGATTGGCTCGATCCGATTGCAGGCGGCCACGCTGCGCCTGATCAAGTCCAACGGTGTCGCGAAGGGCGACGTGCTCAATACCGCGCGACTGGCCGGTATTCAGGCCGCCAAGCGTACCGGCGAATTGATACCGCTCTGTCACCCGTTGAACCTCACGCACGTGGACGTGAATCTACGACTGAGGCCGGGCCGGGTCGAGATTACCGCGACTACGAAGATCGCGGCACAAACAGGCGTCGAGATGGAAGCCTTGACGGCGGTCGCCGTGGCGGCGCTCACGATCTACGACATGTGCAAGTCGGTGGACAAAGAAATGGCTATCGGCCGCATCCGTCTCCTCTCGAAGACGAAGAAATGATTTCTGTTGGCATCATTACGGTGAGCGACCGGGTGTTTCGTGGCCAATACGAGGACAAGGGCGGCCCGGCTTTGAAAACGTTCTGCGAGAACCGCGGCTGGAGCGTGACCGGCAACGCTGTCGTACCGGATGAAGAATCGCTCATCGGCGATAAAACTGTTGAACTCGCGCGGTCATGTTCGTTGGTTCTGCTGACCGGCGGCACCGGCATCGCCGAACGCGATGTGACACCCGAGGCCATTCGCGTCATTGCGACGAAAGAGTTGCCGGGTTTCGGCGAGGTGATGCGGGCGAAGAGTTTCGAGCGTTTCCCGCACGCAATCCTCTCTCGGAACATGGCCGCTGTCGTTGGGAAGTCGCTGGTCATCTGCCTGCCCGGCAGCCCGAAAGGTGCCGTTGAGTGCGTCGAATTCGTTGCGGACACGATCCCCCACGCGGTCGAATTGTTACAGGGCAAGACAGCTCACGGGTAAGTAATACGGATGCGATAAAACTTGCTGGCTCCAACGGCGTTCGTGTCGGTGACGGTGCGCGTCAAGCCGTTGTCGCTCGTTATGGTGCTTGTCAGTGCCCCGTAGTTGCCAGCCAGCAAGTCCGTGCGAAACTCGGGCGCATAGGTCCGGTCGGCGTAGCGCGGGTTGAAGACCAGCTTCTGCTGGTTGGGCTGGCCGGCGACGCGCTGGATCTGTAGCACAAACACGGAAGCGGAATTGGTCGGGTCGAGGCCCGCGACGTACTTGAACAGGTTGTTCTGACCCGTGCCGCTGACGTCCATCGTCGGGCCAGCGTTCGGATTATCGAACCCGAAGTACTGGACCTGCCAGGAGTCGGACAAGCCGTCGCCCGCGTAGCCCCCGTAGTTGTCAGGGCTGCTGTCGACCACGAGCAACGAACCTGATCCAAGAACGCCGAGGTATTTCCCGCTGAATGTCCCTGATATGTTCGCGTAAACGGTGGACATCGTTGCCACTCCGCTGCCGTCAATCGAAGCAATCGGATACGCTGACGGACTCCAACTTACCTCCGAGCCAGTTAACGCCACCACGGTCGCGTCGTCCATCGTGGCCGTGCCGCTAAGCTGATTGGTGCTGCTTTCGTTCACGGAGACCGGCAAGGCTGTAACGGTGATGCTGACAACCTCCGTGAGCTGGCCGATGTAACCGTGCCGTGCGACGTCAGGCCCGGCAGTGGCAGTGCCGCCAATGTCGCCGATG
>CAZMKD010000005.1:0-14658 GCA_964566575.1 uncultured Verrucomicrobiota bacterium | reverse complement strand
GGATGAAGGATGAATTATGAGGGATGAAACTCCCAGCTTGTCATTCTGAGCGGAGCGAAGAACCCCTGCATCGCCGTGTATCTGACTTGCATCGGTTGTGAGGCCCTTCGCTTTGCTCAGGGTGACAGACTTCTTGGATTCACGCCAGAGTTCTTCGAAGCGTTGGCGCTCGCCGTCGGTGCTGCAGAGGATGTGCAGACGGTATCCTTCGTTGAGCCAGCGTTCCATCTGAGCGAAGAACGCCCAACGCATGCCCTCGGCGATTTGCGGGTCGGGCGCGCGTGTGTCGAGAGGGCGGAAGGCGTCGAGAGAGTTTAAGCGGAGATTGATGTAATTGTCCGGTGGTTCGAGTGCGATAGCTTCGGTGAGTTGAACGAGGGGCAAGCCGCAGTCGAGTGTGTGCTTCCACGGCGCGAAGAACTTGTCGTTGTCCGGGATTTGGCGCGCATACTGTTCAGCGGCGAGCAACAGTTGCTCCGGCTCGTCGAGCACCAACAACGTGTTGCGCGGCAGCAGATCGACGAGGGGCGCGACCGGCTCGCTCGTTTTCTTGAGCAAGCCCAATTCGCCGGCAGGCGTGACGATGAGCGAATCGAGCTTTTCTTTGGATTGCTGCGATACCGGATCAAAGCTGCGGATGGACTCGACTTCGTCGCCGGCAAGCTCGACGCGCACCGGCAATTCGCGGTCGAGCGGGAAGAAATCCACGATGCCACCGCGCGCGGCCATGTCGCCGCGTTCGTTGACTTGGAACTCCGGGTGATAGCCGAGTTCGACGAGTTTTTCCTGAAAGTCTTGAAGGTCGAGGCGTTGGCCGAGCGTAAGCGGGAAGCGAAGGACGGAAAGTTGAGACGGTGAGAATGTCCGCTGCATAAGCGCTTGGACGGACGCAACAATTGTGGGAGCGCCCTTCCGGGCGCGATTGTCGTTTGTGATTGCCGGCCCCGTCGCGCCCGGAAGGGCGCTCCCACATACAGCAGACAGCACTTTCAGCCGGTCGGCAATCGTGTCGGCGTGCGGGAGTTGATCCTCGTGCGGCAAGGTCTCCCATGCCGGGTAGAACTGCGCGTCCGGCAGAAACGTCTGGAGATCGTTGAAGAATGCTTCCTGCGATTTTAGGCCGTCGGTGACGACGAGGACGGGGCGATTGGAGATTTGAGAAAGTAAGGAAACGACGAACGGCTTGCCGGCGTCGGCCACGGAATTTAGAGACAAAAAATCCCCTGCATCGAGTCTCCGTTTCAGGAGGGGTATCAACGGAGACCCCAGCGCATCCTCGAACAACCTACTGTCGGTCACAAATCTTTGGCGCGCTCACGGCGCAGACGCAATGTTTCCTCCAGCACGGGGAGTTGAGCTTTGTCCTTGTTCCGTCCTGCGGCCTTTTTCGATTTAATCACGTCCTCCAACGACATCATCAGCAAGCGGAGTCCGAACGCCTCGGTCTCGACCGCGTTCTTGCGAATGTCTCGATACTCTCCCACACCGGAAATATGCCCGAGAATATCGACATCTCCAGCGTCGGTGACAAACGTGAAATTGCAGCCCATCATGATTGTTTTGCCATCCAGCTTGAAGGGCAAACCCTCCGGAGCGTCGCGCAGCCGCGGATGAAACGGCTTCAACGCCGCCGCCAATCGGTCAGCGTTGTCCTGCGTCCGCGCGTAGCAGATGTCGAGGTCAACCGTCCCGAGCGGAGCGCCCTGCGCGATAGCGGCGGTCAGGCCCACGATCACAAACTCCACGCGATTCTCAACCAGACTTCGCAGGACGCGGTCGAATTCCAGTGGCACGTCGCAACTCTAGGGCAAAATCGCTATACCGCCAAGCCTTCTCCAACCGCTGCGTGGGCGTCAAGCGCAGCGCCTCGATGATCTGCCCTTCATCCACCCCGGAGGGCCGTTTGACGGGTGACCGGCGGTTCGCAGCACGTTTCATAGCCCGTATTTGCTCCGTACTTCCTTCACTGACTTCGTGCGTCCCGCGTTACTATCGGCCAAGCCTTGTTCGATGGCTTGCCGGACGTAAATCTCATGCATCAAATCATCCCACGTCGCCTGCGGCGGCATCTGATCCACCAACTTATGCGCTTGTTCCTTCGTCATTGGCGTCGGCATATCCTGCCTCCCATGATTCGCCAGCCAGTGTAACCGTCAGGAAACGTAAAATCAACCCGCGCCGTGAGCAACGACGGAATCGACTTGGCCGAAGCCGAACTCTGGTACAATGATCAACCCGAGGTCGATTTGCGGAAGTTGCCGGTAGTGCGACCACGTGACACGCGGCAGGCCGACGGGCGCGCCGTGACGCGGAACGGATGCCCTACGGTTCGACGTTCGGTTTGAGTAAAGGGTTCTCTTTGAGTACAAGAGGCAATCGCTCAAGAAGGCGCTCCAATACACATGGATCAATGGACTGCAATTTCTTTAGCGATCCGGCGCCTCTGGACGTTCCCTCAAATAGCGGGCGTAGTTTGCATTGAAGAAAAATCTCCAATAGCTCGACGACCATCGGGTCAATGCGTCTGTCGAATCGCAATCTGACCAAGGTCAGATTCCTCTCCATCCAGGATTCGACTTGTTCCTTCCATTCCAAGGCATCGATTTCGCGATGCATCTCCTGTGGACAGAGTTGCTTGATCGGCGCTTTGCATTGGAGGATGGCCCTGGCCAGAGATGACTTGGTCTTGGGATTGTAATGGTTGCCAACCCTTGTGCCTCTTATGGCGATAGACTTTCCAACTTTCAGTGGGTTGTCGAACAGCAAGAATATGTAGATAAGTGGCGCAGCATCTTCCGAGGGCCTTTTGTGCGGCGCATCGAGACAATCATCCTTAATCTGACCGCGAGAAACATCCCTGCCGGCGAGTTTGGCGACTGCAATACACGTTTCGATTAAAGCATCGCGTTCTGTTTTTTTCACAAATTCAGCCGCTTCACGTTTTCGAGCACGTGGTCGGCGGACTTTTTTAACTGGCCGAGTTCGTCGGCGGTCAGTTTTAGTTCGATGATTTTCTCGACGCCGTTTGCGCCGAGGACGGCGGGGACGCCGACGAACATGTCTTTGACGCCGTATTGGCCTGTACACCACGCGGCAACCGGTAAGACTCGCTTTTGATCGTGCAGGATGGCGCGGACCATTTCGACGACGGAGGAACTCGGCGCGTAGTAGGCGCTGCCGGTCTTCAGCAAATTCACGATCTCGATGCCGCCGTTACGGGTGCGGGTGACCATCGCGTCGAGTTTGTCTTTGGGAATCAAGTCTTCGACTTTGATGCCGGCCACGGTCGCGTAGCGAACGAGCGGGACCATGTCGTCGCCGTGGCCGCCGAGCACCATCGCGTCGACGTCGCGCATGGAGACGCCGAGTTCCAGCGCGAGGAAGCAGCGGAAGCGGGCGCTGTCGAGGACGCCGGCCATGCCCATGACTTTGTTTTTCGGGAAACCGAGTTTGACTCCGGCCAGGTAGGTCATGACGTCGAGCGGGTTGCTGACGACGATGACGGTGGCGTTGGGGGCGTGTTTCTTGATGTTGTCGCAGACGCCGCCGACGATGCCGGCGTTGGTCTTGAGCAGATCGTCGCGGCTCATGCCGGGCTTGCGGGCGATGCCGCTGGTGATGACGACGAGGTCGCTGCCGGCGACAGCGGCGGGATTGTTGGAGCCGGTGACTTTGGCGTCGAAGCCTTCGAGGCAGGCGGACTCCATCATGTCGAGGGCTTTGCCTTGCGGCATGCCTTCGATGATGTCGATCATCGTGACGTCGGCGAGTTGTTTTTCGGCGATGCGTTGGGCGGTGGTCGAGCCGACGAAGCCGGCTCCGAAAACGGTAACTTTGCGGTTCATGATAGGAACGGTTATTGAAAAAAACGCCGGTGATGTCGAGCTTGAACTACCGGGGCGATATGCTAGGCTTTTTGCACTCTCGAAGGTTGTCCATGAGGAACGTGCTCAACGAAAATGTGTTGGTGCTCAACCGCCTCTGGCAGGCGATTAACGTCTGCACGGTGGAACGGGCGTTCACGCTGTTGTACATGGGCCACGCCGAAGTCGTCACGGAAAACGGCGGCAACTTCCAGACGTTCGACTTCCACGAGTGGCGCGACATCACGCGCGATCATGCCGGCGACGATGTCGTGCACACCGTCTCGTTCAAAATCAAGATTCCGCGCGTGATTCTACTGCTGTTCTTCGACCGGCTACCGCACAAGGAAGTCAAATTCACCCGGCACAACATCTTCGAGCGCGACCGGAACATGTGCCAGTATTGCGGCAAGCACTTCGACCGGCGCGACCTCAACCTCGACCACATCATCCCGCGCGACCGCGGCGGCACGACGATGTGGGAGAACATCGTCTGCGCCTGCATCCCGTGCAACACGCGCAAGGCCAACCGCACGCCAACCGAGTGCGGCATGCATCTGATCAAGAAGCCCAAGCGTCCAAAGTGGCGACCGTTCGTCAACGTCACCATTAGTGCCGTGGCCCACGACAGTTGGAAGCACTTCCTCGACCTTGCCTACTGGAATGTTGAGTTGGGCGAGGATGTGTCGTAGCATCCGTTCGTGGCCGCGACACTTGATCAACTCAAAGCTCTGCTGCGCTCGTGCGGACGCACGCTTGTCGCGTACTCCGGCGGTGTGGACAGCGTGTTTCTGGCGAAGGTGACGCACGAAGCGCTCGGTGACGATGCGCTCGCGGTGATCGCGGATTCGCCGAGTTTGCCGCGTCGAGAACTCGATGAAGCGCTGGCGATTGCCCGGCAGTTCGGGTTCCCGGTGCGCGTGATCAAGACCAACGAGATGGCGGATGCGAATTACACCGGCAACCCGACCAACCGGTGCTACTTCTGCAAAAGCGAATTATTCGAGGAGTTGACGAAAATCGCCAAGGCAGAGGGGTGGCAGACGATTGTGTATGGCGAGAATGCCAGCGATGTGGGCGATTACCGGCCTGGGGCGCAGGCGGCGAAGGAATACCAGGTGCGCGCGCCGTTGAAGGAGCTTGGCTTTGCCAAGGCGGAGATCCGGCAACTTTCGGCGCAGCTCGGGTTGCCGACGGCGGACAAACCGCAGATGGCGTGTTTATCGTCGCGGATACCGCACGGCGAGCCGGTCACGGAGGAAGCGCTGGCGATGATCGAGGCAGCGGAGAATGTGTTGCGCGATGCCGGGTTCTACGATGTGCGCGTCCGTCACCACAAGAATATTGCGCGCATCGAAGTCGGCGCGGATGAGTTGCCGCAGTTGGTTGGAATGCGCGACGCAGTCGCAAAGGAATTGAAACGAATCGGCTACATGTACGTGACGCTGGACTTGCAAGGTTACCGGCGGGGCAGTACGAACGAAGTCGTTGCGACAGGGGAAGGAATCGCACGATGAGAGTAGTGGTGATTTTACTGACGGTCGGTCTCCTGATTGTGGGGCTACTGTACTTTAACGAGGTGCAGAATGCCAAGACGGCGCACGAGCAGTTGCTGATCACGAGCAATCAAGTCGTCGCGGCGAAACTCGAACTCACGTCCATCAGGACGCAGATGATCGAGCGCGTGACGGAGTTGGAGTCGACGACGACTACCGAGAAGGCGAAAGCCGACGAGCACATCGCCCAATTGCAGGAACGCGTCAAGGTTGTCGAACAGGACTTGCGAGACGAGAAGAACAAGCTGGCGTCGGTCGAAGATCACCGCACGAAAGTCGTCACTCTGCTTGGCACGGTGTCGAATCAACTGGTCACCGTCCGCCACCAGTTGGCCGACTTGACGGTGACGCACACGGCGACAGAGATGGAATTGGATGCGTTGCACGATCGCGAGGATGCACTCGAGATGGAGAAGACATCGCTGGAGCGACAGCTCAGCGATCTCGACGCGCTCAAGTCCCAGATTCGGCTCGTGAAGCGCCGGCTTTGGGAAGAACACATCGCCGAGTGGAAACGGCAGGACCAGGAAGCCGCAGCCCATGGCAACAAGGGCGTGATTTTCCAGCGAGGCCAATGGCAGGCGACCGGCAAGCCTCCGTCTTAGAAATGACCGACAAGCCACAACGATTTCTAATTGCCGGGCGCGAATTCACCTCACGCCTGATCATGGGCACCGGCAAGTTTGCGTCGGGCGAACTGATGGCTGCCGCCATTGAGTCCAGCGGTGCAGAGATGGTCACCGTTGCCTTGCGCCGCGCCGATCTGACCGGCACGGGCGACAAGTTTGCGAACATTCTGACGTTCATTGATCCGAAGAAAATCCTGCTATTACCGAACACCAGCGGAGCGCGGACGGCGGACGAGGCCTGCCGGCTCGCGCGACTAGGCCGCGAGGTGACCGGGTCGAAGTGGCTGAAATTGGAGATTCATCCCGACCCCCGGTACCTGTTGCCTGACCCGGTGGAGACGTTAAAGGCGGCCGAGGTTCTGGTGAAGGAGGGTTTCACCGTGTTGCCGTACATCAACGCCGACCCGATCTTGGCGAAGCGGCTCGAAGATGCTGGGTGTGCGACGGTGATGCCGCTGGGATCGCCCATCGGCAGTGCCCGGGGAATTGAGACGCGGGCGTCCATCGAAATCATCATCGAACAAGCGACCGTGCCGGTAGTTGTCGATGCCGGCCTCGGCGCGCCGTCACACGCGGCGCAGGCGATGGAAATGGGTGCGGACGCGGTCCTCGTAAACACGGCCATCGCGGTCGCCGCCGACCCCGTGCGGATGGCGGAGGCGTTCAAGGCGGCGGTCGTAGCTGGTCGCGCCGCCTATGAGATCGGGCTCGCGCCGAAACGCCGGGAGGCCGAGCCGACCAGCCCGCTCACGGGCTTTTTGAACACATGAGTTTCGTATCGACGTTTAACGCGCTTCCGTTGTCGGAGTTGCACCGGTTTTCCCTAAATGCGACGATCGACGATGTTGAGTCGGCGAAGCGGGGCCTGGCCGGATTCGCCGCATTGATTTCCCTGGCGGCAGCGCGGCGGGAATGCTTGGAGCAACTTGCGCAGCGTTCGCAGGAGACCACGCTGCGGCATTTTGGCCGGACCGTGCGGATGTACGCCCCATTATACTTGTCCAACGAGTGCATTAACATCTGCAAGTACTGCGGATTCTCGCGTGACAACCCGATCCTGCGCGTGACGCTGACCCCGGAACAAGTCGAGGCGGAGGCACGGTATTTACACCAGCAGGGGTTTCGGCATCTGTTGCTCGTGGCCGGCGAACATCCCCATTTCGTGTCCGGTCACTATCTGCGCGAGTGCGTGGCACGGCTGCGTCCGAAGTGGTCGAGTCTTTCTCTCGAGGTCGGCCCGATGGAAGAGGCTGATTACCGTCGCGTAGTCGAAGCGGGGGCGGAGGGTTTGGTCGTGTATCAGGAGACCTATGACCGTCAGGTCTACGCAACCATGCACGCCGGCGGGCCGAAAACGGATTTTGACTGGCGGCTGGAGACGGCTGAACGTGCGTATGAGGCAGGCTTCAAGCGGCTGGGTGTCGGCGCATTGCTAGGGCTGGCCGACTGGCGGTACGAGGCATTGGCGGTCGCGGCACACGTAGAGTATCTGCTGCGCAAATGTTGGAAGGCGCAGGTGACCGTGAGTTTTCCGCGATTGCGGCCAGCAGCGGGTGAGTTTCACCCGCTGGTGCCGGTCAGCGACAAGGATTTGGTCCAGTTCATCTGCGCGTTGCGACTGACGTACCCAGAAATCGGAATCGTGCTAAGCACGCGGGAGTCGGCAACGCTCAGGGATGGGCTATTGCCACTTGGCGTGACGATGATGAGTGCTGGCAGTCACACAGAGCCCGGCGGGTACACAGGGCAGGGGAAGGAAGACTTGCATCTCACCCGAGGTGGTAGACGGGTGAAGCCAGAACACGCTTTCATCCAGTCCGAGGGAGGGCACGCGACGGAGCAGTTCGAGATCGCGGATTGTCGCAGTCCGGTGGCGGTCGCCGGCATGATTGCGGCCAAGGGCTACGAACCCGTGTGGAAGGATTGGGAAGCCACACTCAATGAAACAAGCTGAAGCGTCCATTGTTGCCAATGGGAAGGTCGATGTTGTGATTCTGCCCTGTTCCGTGGTGACTTACCTCCGTATGGCGGGATGGAAGCCAACGCAGGTGGTCGTCGAACGGAATGGGCTCGTCCTCTCGCGATCACAGCTTGGGGATATCTTCCTTGAGGAAGGCGACCGGTTGGAAGTCATCCAACCGGTTGCCGGCGGTTAGCGACTGTCGAACTCCTTACCAGCTACCTCTTGTACTTCATACCAAAATCCGACCGTAATGCCATTGCTTACAAGCTCTTGCTTCTCGATGATTCTGATTATAGGCCATAACATCTGCCAGTACTCGTCATCGGTCGACTCAAGTAAAGCCTTGTTGATGCGCAGGCTAATGATTTCCAAGACTCCGAGTTCTGAGGAGTGCCGTTCGCCCCAATCGACCTCGCTCAAGCAGGCCCGATAATTGGAACGACCTTCCTTCGTGTGAAGATCGACTCGGTCACACCACAAAACATATGGTGAATCTAATCGAGATAAGTCGCTACATAACAGATTAATGCGGCTGTAATTCCACTCTTTATCAGGACAGTCTGCCAATGCTAGATTGATCGCCCGAGCGCTGGATTCGAGTTCGTCTTTCGTCGGCTGAGTCGAGTGGTGGGGCATGGGCTGTGTGGTTTCAAATTTGTAGTTGCAATCTCACGGTAGCGGCTGTAATCTTTGTCGTAGTTATAGATTCAGGAGCTTGCACGTTCTTCAGAGGGGTTCCCCACCCCCACCTCCTTGGCGTGCAACTCCTGAATCTTTTTTCATCCACAGATCGGAGTTTCCTCGCCGTCAACGTGCCAAGAGTGAGCGGCGTCAGCGCTGATCCACAAAACCATGCTTGCCTTTGACATACGGTTCACTTACAAGAGGCTAAGCATTAGCCAAGTGTGCCGAATTCTCAATTCGAAACTTCCTAATCGGAGACTGTCATGGGTCAAATCTTTGAAGACATTACGAAAACCATTGGTCGCACCCCTCTGGTAAAGCTCAACCGCGTCACCGCTGGCATTGATGCAGAAATCCTGATCAAGTGCGAGTTCTTTAACCCGCTAAGTTCCGTCAAGGATCGCATCGGGGTCGCCATGATTGATGCAGCGGAACGCGATGGGCGAATTAACAAGAACACGCTGATCGTGGAGCCGACATCAGGGAACACCGGCATCGCGTTAGCATTTGTTTGCGCCGCAAAAGGTTACCGACTGATGTTGACAATGCCGGAAACCATGAGTGTGGAGCGGCGGACACTGCTGAGAATGCTCGGGGCTGAGTTGGTGCTAACACCCGGAGCCGAGGGGATGCCGGGAGCAATACGCCACGCAGAGCAGATTCTGAAGGAGAAACCGAATTCGTTCATGCCCCAACAGTTCAACAACCCAGCCAATCCAGAAATTCACCGCCAAACCACTGCCGTTGAGATTTGGCAGGATACCGATGGGCGGGTCGATGCTATTGTTGCCGGCGTCGGTACCGGTGGAACGATCACCGGCGTCGGCGAAGTCATCAAGGCCAAGAAGCCCAGCTTCAAGTGCGTGGCAGTTGAGCCGACCGATTCGCCGGTCATCAGCGGCGGGAAGCCGGGGCCGCACAAGATTCAGGGTATCGGTGCCGGCTTCATTCCAAACAACCTCAATACCAGCATCATCGACGAAGTCATCAAGGTTGCAAACGACGACTCGTTTTCGATGGCGCGTCGGCTGGCCAAAGAAGAGGGCATTCTCTGCGGCATCTCTTCTGGCGCAAACGTCTGGGCAGCGATTCAATATGCGCAACGGCCCGAGAACAAAGGTAAATTGATTGTCACGATCGCTCCCTCGACCGGCGAACGCTATCTCAGCACGCCGCTCGCTGCCGAGGCACGCGCCGAAGTTGCCGCAAAATGAAGAAGACCGCGCTTCTTTTCGCCGGTCAAGGCAGTCAAACCGTGGGTATGGGCCGGGACTTATGCGAGCGACTCGACGTCTGTCGGCGGCTCTTCGGACGCGCCAACGACGTGCTCGGGCGCGATCTCCAGAAGATTTGCTTCGACGGACCGGACGATGTCCTCACCAAGACTGACAACGCGCAACCCGCGATCTTCCTGCACAGCCTTGCGTGTCTCGAAGCCTTGAGATCGCAAGTCTCAGATCTAAAGTTCGCTGCCACTGCCGGCCTGTCACTCGGTGAATTCACCGCGCTTACCGTCGCAGGAGCGGTCAGCTTCGAAGATGGCCTGCGGATGGTGCAGGCCCGTGGTCGGTTCATGCAGGAAGCGTGCGACGTCACCAACGGCGGCATGGCCAGTCTCATGGGCATCGACGGGGCCGCGCTCGAAGCTGTATGCCGGCAGGCGGGCGTGGACGTCGCAAATCTCAACTGTCCCGGTCAGACGGTCATCTCGGGGGACAAAGACAAGATCGCGAAGGCCATCGAGCTCGCGAAGGCCACCGGCGCCAAGCGCGCCATCCCACTTGTCGTGGCCGGTGCGTATCATTCCCGACTCATGGAGAGCGCCAAGGTAAAAGTCGCGGACGCGTTAAACAAACTCCCGATGCAGCCGCCGTGCGTCCCAGTCGTGTCCAACGTTACGGCGCGGCCCGGCGCAAGCGTCGACGAGATCAAGGATCTGCTTGTCCGCCAAGTCACATCGTCGGTGCGTTGGGCGGAATCCATGCAATGGCTCGTGGCGCAAGGGTTCACGCGGTTTATCGAACTCGGCCCGGGCGCCGTACTGTCCGGCTTGATGAGACGCATCACGAAAGATGTCGAGATGCTTTCCGTCGGCGACGGTCCGACGCTGGACGCGACAGTTGCGCAGTTGAAAGGATGACATGCAGAAGTTGCTTGAAAACAAAGTCGCAGTCGTGACCGGCGCCGGTCGCGGCATCGGTAAGGCGATTGCCATCCGGCTTGCGAGCGAAGGCGCAAGCATCGCTTGTTGCGGTCGGACGCTGGCCAATGTCGAGGCAACGGTCAGAGACATTGCCGTTAAGGCGTCGGCGTACGCGGTGGACGTGGTCGACGGCAAGCAAGTCGCGGAAACATGCGAGAGGATTTTGAGGGACTTCGGGCGCGTGGATGTCCTTGTCAACAATGCTGGTGTGACCCGCGACCAATTGTTGATGCGGATGAGCGACGAGGATTGGGACACGGTGCTGGACACCAACCTCAAGGGCGCGTTCAATTTCACGAAGGCGCTGACGCGCGTGTTCCTCAAACAACGCGGCGGCCGCATCATCAATATCACTTCAATTATTGGCTTGACGGGAAATGCAGGCCAAACTAACTATGCCGCGTCGAAGGCAGGGCTGATTGGTTTCACGAAATCAGTCGCTCGCGAGTTGGCATCGCGTGGGATTACCGCCAATGCGGTCGCGCCTGGGTTTATAGTTACGGATATGACGCATGCGTTGGGCGCGGAGGCGCAGGAGGCGTTGAAGGGGCGAATCGCACTGGGGCGGTTGGGCACAGTCGAGGATGTGGCGAATGCAGTGTTGTTTCTTGCCAGCGATCTGGCGAGCTATGTGACCGGGCAGGTCATCACGGTGGATGGCGGCTTGGCAATGTGACAACAATTTAAGGAGGGAACGATCATGGCAGAAAAATCAGTGCAAGATCGCGTGAAGGAAATCATCGTTGAACAACTCGGCGTGAACCCCGATCAGGTCACACCGGAAGCAAAATTCATCGAAGACCTTGGCGCAGACTCGCTCGATACCGTCGAGCTGGTCATGGCATTCGAGGAAGAGTTTGGCGCGGAAATCCCGGACGAGGATGCCGAGAAGCTGCAGACCGTCGGCGACGTCGTCAAGTACATCGAGGAACGCGGCGAGAAGTAACTGGCCAGCAGTCCTACCGGCTTGGGGCATAAAGTGGGTTGCAAACACACACTTTATGCCCCAATTTGCTGACCGGACTTTTTTACAACCATGAGCGAACGGCGCGTTGTTATTACCGGCATCGGACTCGTTACTCCGCTTGGTAACGAACTCAATACGTTTTGGCAAAGCCTCCTGGCCGGCAAGAGCGGCATCACCCCGGTCACGCGATTCGACACCACCGACTTTGATTGTAAAATCGGTGGTGAGATAAAAGATTTTAAGCCCGACGCCTTCATGCCAGCGAAAGAAACGCGCCGCACCGACCGTTTCGTCCACTATGCCTGCGGCGCAGCCAAGATGGCATTGTCTGACTCAAAGCTCGATCTCGACCAAGAAGACCGCAATCGGGTCGGCTGCCTGGTCGGGTCCGGTATCGGTGGCATGGAGACCATCGAGGACCAGGCGCACACGCTTTTCACCAAAGGTCCCGGCCGTTGTTCGCCGTTCATGATTCCGATGCTCATCGTCAACATGGCTAGCGGCTACGTCTCCATGTTGCTCGGCACGAAAGGCCCCAACCTCGCCGTCGTCTCCGCCTGCGCCACCGCCACCCACGCTATCGGCGAAGCCGCCCGCGCCATCATTCATAATGATGCCGACGTTATGGTGGCCGGCGGCAGCGAAGCGGCAATCACACGAATGGGCTATGCCGGTTTCTGTGCGATGCGTGCCATGAGCACCCGCAACGACGAACCGACTCGCGCCAGCCGCCCGTTCGACGCCCAACGCGACGGCTTCGTTATGGGCGAAGGTGCCGGAGTCGTCATCCTCGAATCCCTCGAACACGCCCGGAAACGCCACGCCAACATTTATTGCGAAGTGGCCGGCTATGGCATTACCGGCGATGCCTACCACATGAGCGCCCCGGCCCCCGAAGGCGAAGGCGCCGCCCGCTCGATGGCGATGGCTCTCCGGCATGCCCGTCTCAACCCCGAAGACATCAACTACATCAACGCCCACGGCACGAGCACGCCCGTCGGCGACAAGTGCGAGACTCAAGCTATCAAGACCGTATTTGGCGCGCACGCCAAGAAGCTTGTCGTCAGCTCCACCAAATCCATGACCGGCCACCTCCTCGGCGCCGCCGGCGCGGTCGAGACGGCCGTCTGCGCGCTCGCGATCCGGGACAACATCGTTCCGCCCACCATCAACTACGAAAACCCCGACCCCGACTGCGACCTCGACTACGTCCCGAACAAAGCCCGCGAGATGCAAGTCAACGCCTGCGTCAACAACAGCCTCGGCTTCGGTGGCCACAATGCCACGTTGATTGTCAAACGACACGAGTAAATCGTTTAGCGCGATGTGAAGACAAGTCTCTGGTTCTTGAGCTACGCGATAGCGGTGCCGTTAGGTATAGGCTTGGTGTCGTGTCTGGTAGCCAAAGTAGTGCTCGATGGCGCTGAGAAAATAAACGCTAAACTCTTTGAGAGGTTCGGTTCCGGTAATGTCAGCGCTTTACTCCAGTTTTCTTTCAGCATCTTGGGACTTCTCGGATACAGCTTCCTGATCGTTTTCTTGCCATGGTGGATCCTGACGAGGGTAATGACGCACCCGCCACTCGAAATGAATCAAGTTCTTCGCATCGCATCGCTCATTTTCATGGCTGTGTGCTGGGCTTTTCCTCAGTACTTGTTTCTCATCCGACGTCGACGAAGAAAAGCGAAGGCTAAAGGACCAGTTGAGGGTGACCTCGATTCGCGACTGTAACACTAAAATGCAGCTTGCACCCGGTGGTTTACTTTTGTAGATTCGCGCGCCCTTTGAGACGCACATGAAAGCCAAGATTCATCCTGATTACGAAGAAGCCATCATCCATTGCGCGTGCGGGAACGTGTTTAAGACCCGTTCGACGCGCAAAGACATGCGCATCGGCATCTGCTCAAAGTGTCACCCATTCTTCACCGGCACGGCCAAGTACGTGGACACGGCTGGCCGCGTCGAACGCTTCCAGAAGCGGTACGCCAAGAAAGCCAAGTAGCTGATTTCGCAGAGAATCCTCGTGTCGAGTCATACCGGCGCGGGGTTTTTTTGTTTGTGTAATCGTCCGTAACCAATATGAACTTCGCCGCCAGCATCGATAAATTCCGTAAACACGCAGCCGATCTTGAGGCGGAACTCGCTAATCCGGCCGTGTACTCCGACCAGCGGCGTGCCGGCGATCTAGCCCGGGAACTTCAGCGGTTGAAGAAGTTGTTCGGCGATTACGAAGCGTGGCAAGCTGTCCAGAAACAGATCGCCGAGACCAAGGAACTCGTCGCGTCCGGTGACGCTGAGATCGCGGAGCTCGCGAAAGGCGAGCTCGACGATTTGCAGCGCAAACTGGAGAAGTTGGAGCGCGCGATCCAGTTCGGCCTCGTGCCACCGGACCCGAACGATTCGCGCAACACGATCATCGAAATTCGCGCCGGGGCCGGTGGGTCCGAGTCCGCGCTCTTCGCCGCCGATCTTTATCGCATGTACACGCGCTACGCGGAGGCGCGCGGTTGGAAGGTGGAGACGCTCGATTCCAGCCCGTCCGGCCTGGGCGGCTTCAAGGAGATCATTTTCACCGTCACTGGCACCGATGTTTACAAGCGCCTGAAATTCGAGAGCGGCGTGCACCGAGTGCAGCGCGTGCCGGCCACCGAAGCCCAGGGCCGCATCCACACCAGCACCGCCACCGTGGCCGTGCTGCCAGAGGCGGAGGAAGTAGACATCGAAATCAAACCGGAGGAGTTGGACATCACCGCCTGCCGCGCCTCCGGCCCAGGCGGGCAGGGGGTCAACACG
>CAZMKD010000004.1:0-2417 GCA_964566575.1 uncultured Verrucomicrobiota bacterium | reverse complement strand
TCGGATGTGGTAGTGATTACTTCAGGCATACCCCGCAAACCCGGTATGACCCGTGAGGAATTAATCGGGACCAATGCCGGTATAGTAAAAAGCGTTTGTGAAAATATACTGAAACATTCTCCCGATACCATCATTATTGTTGTCAGCAACCCGATGGATACCATGACTTACCTCGCATTAACCTCGACTGGTTTACCTAAAAACCGCATCATTGGTATGGGTGGTATATTGGATAGCTCAAGATTTAAATATCAATTGAGCCAGCATCTCGGCTGCAGCCCTACTGACCTGAATGCTGTTGTTATAGGAGGCCATGGTGATACAACCATGATCCCATTGATACGACTGGCTACATGGAATAGTGCGCCGGTTACAAAATTTTTGAGTGAAGAAAAACAAAAACAAATTGTGTCCGATACCATGGTAGGTGGCGCTACCCTTACAAAATTGCTTGGCACCTCGGCCTGGTATGCACCGGGTGCTGCCGGGGCAGCCCTGGTAGAAGCTATTGTAAGGGATGAGAAAAAATTATTTACTTGTTGTGTAGCTCTGGATGGCGAATATGGACAAAAAGATATTTGCCTGGGTGTGCCGGTAATGATTGGTAAAAATGGGTGGGAGAAAATCATTGGCTTTGATTTAAATGCAGATGAACACGCCGCATTCAATAAAAGTGCAGACGCTGTAAGAAACATGAATGATGTATTGAAGACGCTTTGAAAAATTACTTAAGGGCATCTCTAAAAACCTAAGGTACGAAGCAATGTTTTAGTATAAACAGTTGTCTTTGATAAAAACAATAAATATGTCAAAAACAAGAGGATTATTTGATGAGCAAATAAGGTTAGAGAAGTTGAGTAAAAAGCAAGACCCCTTAGAACAGTTGGGCAAGCATATAGATTTTGAATTTTTCCGTAAACCCCTGGAAAAATATTTTGATAAGGATATTGACCCGGGTAAGGGTGGGCGCCCTGCGTACGATTGTGTATTGATGTTTAAGATACTGATTTTACAACGGTATTATAATGTAAGTGACGATGCAATAGAGTATGCTATACTGGACCGCTTAAGCTTTATGCGGTTCTTAGGCTTAGGTATTAATAATCCAGTACCTGATGCAAAAACAATATGGCTATTCCGTGATAAACTCACTGCCGGGGGCATGATAGAAAAAATATTTGGCCATTTAGATAGGCAGTTAGATAAAGACGGCATCATTGTGCATAAAGGGAAATTAGTAGATGCCTCTATTGTAGAAGTACCGATACAACGCAACAGCCGGGATGAAAATAAAGAGATCAAAGAAGGAATCATACCCGAAGACTGGGATGAAAATAAACTGCGCCAGAAAGACATCGATGCCCAATGGGTAACACATAACGGTAAAAACTATTTTGGGTATAAAAATCATATAAAGGCCGACAGAAAAACTAAACTCATCACCAGATATAAAGCCACCACCGCCAACGTACATGATAGCGAAGTAATAGATAAGCTATTGGATAAAAAAGAGGACAGTGATCAGACCGTACATGCAGACAGTGCATATCGAAGTGAAGCAATAGAAAAAATATGCAGCAAGAAAAATATTGTAAGCTGCATCCATGAAAAAGGGTACCGGGGTCATCCGCTAAACAAAAGGCAACAACAGCGAAACAGAAAGAAGTCAAAAACAAGAGCCAGGGTAGAACATATTTTTGGGTTTATGACCAATAGCATGAACAAAATGTATTTACGTTATAGAAACTTTATAAGAAACGAGGCCGGAATTGGGCTAATGAACCTGACTTATAACCTGTTCCGACTAGTTCAACTGAAAATAGAAGTAAAATGATAGCCGAATAGTGACTATCTCTTTAAAAAGAGAGCAAACAAAATAAAAAAGGGTTGAAACAATACCGAAAATGAAAACAGAAAACAAGATTATCAAACCAAACTGCATCAATAATCATCTGATAACGAACTTCTAACAAAAAATCGGGTTTTTAGAGATGCCCTTAATACATTTTCGAAAGTTTATCTGTAATTCATATCTTACAAACCTGCCTAACGGCAGACAGGGCCACAAAGCTCACAAACAGTATTTCAATATTAGTTAATTAGTTCTTTGTGTCTCTGTGGGATAGACTTTTATTACAGCCTCTTTTATTTTGAATATTAACTTCCTTAAACCGAGATTATGCATTAGGCGTAGAAAAAGAGACTAGTGTTTCCCTAAAAAGTGATGCAATCGCCTACTGGGTTTAGGTTTCTAATGCTATGCATTAGAAAGTCCTTGTCTTAATTGGTATTGACCATTATGGAAAATGAAATTAATCTTGAAACCCTTACTGGCATGAGGTTTTGAAATGGGGTATATTTCTATTGCATAATTTAGGTTAAATAGATTTAGGATGGGGTGTTTTTTACAGTTCTTG
>CAZMKD010000003.1:0-1577 GCA_964566575.1 uncultured Verrucomicrobiota bacterium | reverse complement strand
GGCCAGGAAGGCGTAGCGGAAATCCTGCACGATCTGCCGTGGGCTCCACCGAATCAGGTCCGCGGCCGAGCGCGCGAGAAAGCCGGTCACCTCCGCGGGGAAGCGAAGCTCCTCGAACGCCTTCTCGGGATCGCCCGTGCGGAGCCACTTCGCGACATGCGCGACGCGCGGGCCGGCCACCTTGGCCGCGAAGAGGACGCCCCCCGTCATGAAGGAAGCCTCCTGTTTCGCCGCGGCAAGGAAGTGGAGCACCTCGTCGTCCGTCATGCAGAGCCGCCCGTTCAGGAAAAGCGTCTCTTCCGGCGGCGGGTCCCCGACGCGCGCGGTCGGATAGAGAAGCCGCGTCAGTTCTTCCATCTCCGGGCGAACGGCCAGGACAAGCGGCGATTCCGGAAACGCGCGCACGATCTTTTCGATCAAGGAGAAGATGCCGCACCGGAGGGAAAAAACGGGACGAAGGAGCGTGTGCGGACCGAAGGATAGGACCTCGGGATCCTCGTAGAGGCATAGATTCACCCCCGCAGAGTAGGGACGCGGTGTTGCGGCGTCAAGGGCGACCCCCTACAATCCCTGCCCATGCCCGAGACGAAGCAGCGACAGAAGACGGGGCCCGTCGGCCCGATGCCGAACGAACCCTCCGCGCGCGCGCTCCGCTACCGCGAGCACCGGATTCCTCGCAAGCATCGCGTCTTCGTGGACCGGAACCTCCGCATGACGCAGATCCGGGCGATCGGGTTCGACCTCGACCACACGCTGGCCCACTACGACCCGCAGCACGTCGAGGAGCTGGCCTTCGATCTCACGAAAAAGAAGCTCGTCGAGAACAAGAAGTACCCGCACGAGATCTTGGATCTGAAGTACGACCCCACGTTCGTTATTCGCGGGTTGGTCGTCGACAAGAAGCGGGGCAATTTGCTCAAGATGGACTACTTCAACTTCGTCACGCGCGCCTTCCACGGTCTGACGCCGCTTCGGTCCGAGGAGCGAAACCGCGCCTACAAGACGTCGCGGATCCGGTTGGGACACGAGAACTACGTCTCGGTCGACACGCTCTTCCACCTCCCCGAGGTCTACCTGTACCTCTGCGTCATCGACCTCCTGGAGCGCCGGAAGACGGGCGTCGCGATCGACTACGAGGCAATCTATACCGACGTGCGGGAGATGATCGACGAGGCGCATCGCGACGGAAGCCTGAAGTCGGTGATCACGAGCGACCTCGAGCGCTACATCCGCTTCGATCCTGAATTGCGCACGGTGCTCGAGGAGTTCCGCCGGAGCGGAAAGCGACTCTTTCTCCTCACGAACAGCGAGTGGGCGTACACGGACCTTCTGCTCCAACATATTCTGCAGCGCGGAAAGGGCGCGCCGAGCCACTGGAGCGAACTTTTCCACGTGGTCATCGTGGAGGCTGGGAAACCCGGCTTCTTCTCGAATCCGGACGCACCGGTGCCAATCGAGGAATTGAAAGGCCGGCGACTTTCCGCGGTCACGGGGCGAGGCGGGGGAGGCGCCTACCTCGAGCGGGCGTTGGGGGCGGCAGGCGACCACGTCCTCTACTTCGGAGACCACACCTACGG
>CAZMKD010000002.1:0-12259 GCA_964566575.1 uncultured Verrucomicrobiota bacterium | reverse complement strand
TGGACGGCCTTCAGGCTGAGCGCGATCAGAACATCACCATCGAGACCGCGCAGATTTGGTTTCGCACGCCAAAGCGCCAGTACGTGATCATCGACGCGCCCGGTCACAAGGAGTTTCTCAAAAACATGGTGACCGGCGCCGCCAACGCTCAAGCGGCGCTGCTCCTCATCGACGCTAACGAAGGCGTCCAAGAACAATCTCGCCGGCATGGCTTCTTGCTTTCGTTGCTCGGCGTGAAACAAGTCGCTGTCGTCGTCAACAAGATGGATCTGAAGGGCTACAGCGAAGATACTTTCAATGCCATCGAGAAGGAATACCGGGCCTTTCTCACGCAACTCGGCGTTTCGGTCCGACTGTTTATTCCCATCGCGGCGTATCACGGCGAGAACATCGCCACCAAGTCCGCGAAGATGCCGTGGTACAGCGGCCCGACCGTGCTCGAAGCACTCGACCAGTTTGAAGTCGCACCGCCGGAAAAGAACCTACCACTGCGCTTCACCATTCAGGATGTTTACCGGTTCGATGCGCGGCGAATCCTGGCTGGCCGTGTCGAATCCGGTACGATCAAAGTCGGCGACACGATTCTCTTCTCGCCCCGCAACAAGATCAGCCACGTCAAGAGCATCGAAGGCTGGCCCGGCAAGGGTCGGGAGTCTGCCAGCGCCGGCGAGTCCATCGGCATCACGTTGGCGGAGCAGATTTACGTCGAGCGCGGGCAGATGGGCTCACACGAACAGGACGCGCCAATCGAGACCGACGTGTTCAATGCGAAACTCTTCTGGCTTGGCCGACAGAACCTCGAAATCGGGCGCCGGGTAAAACTCAAACTCGCTAGCACAGAAGTTGAGTGTCACATCCAATCCATTGAGAAGATCATCGACGCGTCAACGCTAGCTGAGAAGAAGCAAGATCACATCGCGCGCAACGACGTGGCGGAAATCACCGTTCGGACCAAGTCGGCGATCGCGTTCGACAACTACGACCGCATCGTGCCGACCGGCCGTTTCGTGATCGTGGACAAACACATGGTCAGCGGTGGCGGCGTCATCTCGAAGGGCGAGTATCCTGACCGGCGCGATGTGCTGTCCGGCGTGAAGAGCCAGAATATTTTCTGGTCGAAGGGCAAGATCGACCGGGAAGTTCGCGAGCAGCGCAACAAACACAAGGGTGCGATCATTTGGCTCACTGGTTTGTCCGGGGCCGGCAAGTCGACGATTGCGACCGAGTTGGAGCGTGAACTCTTCTTGATGGGCTCGCACACCTACATCCTCGACGGCGACAACATCCGGCACGGCCTCAGCGCCAACCTAGGATTCAGCCCCGAGGACCGGCAGGAGAACATCCGGCGCGTCGGCGAAGTGGCAAGGCTGCTGATGGATGCTGGCGTGCTGGTCATCACCGCGTTCATCAGCCCTTACCGGGATGATCGCCGGCTGGCGCGGTCGCTGGTTGATGACGGCGACTTCATCGAAATCTACATCAACGCCCCGGTCGAAGTCTGCGAACAGCGCGATCCGAAGGGCCTCTACAAGAAAGCGCGCGCCGGTCAGATTCAGAATTTTACCGGCATCAGCGCACCTTACGAAGCTCCCGAGAAACCCGATGTCGAAGTCCACACCGACAAACAGAGCGCCGCCGAGTGCGTTGCACACATCATCGACTACTTGAAGGTCGCGCACATTGCGCAGGACTTCTCAATTTGAGTGTTGCCAGTGCGACCGGCTGCGCTACAGTAGCCGCCGCGAGGAGAATCATGGCTGAAGCCCAGACCGAAACCGCCAAGGCGATGCGTCCGCCGCTGGTCAAACAATTCTCGATTTTTCTGGAAAACAAAGTCGGCGCGTTGCTCGACCTGACGCGCACGCTCAGCGACGCCAATATCCACGTCTGCGGCATCTCGGTCGTAGACACCGCGGATTCTTCCGTCGTGCGCATCGTGGTGGACGACCCCGATCATTGCCGGGAAGTGTTGCACAAGGCGAAAATCCCGACCGGCGAGTCTGTCGTGCTCGTGGTGGAACTCCCACGCGGGCCGGAGAAACTCGACGCTGTCCTGCGCCACCTTGTCGCCGCGGAGGTCAATATCCAGTACACTTACTCTTTGATGGTCCGACCGCGCGACAAGGCGTTGCTGGCGATGCACTGCGAAGATCCCGAGTACGCCCGCGACGTGCTCTTGAAAGCCGGCTTCGCCGTGCTAAGCCAGAAGGACATATCCCGATGACGGGAAATCCGAAGCACCAAATCCGAAATCCGAAGGAAGTTGGAATCGGAAAAGGGATAAATCCAAAACCGTTGTTCGTTCGAGAGAATGTGGTTGGTTATGCTTCCGGCAATGGAAAGCGGTATGACTTAGAGGAGCGGACGTTTCGGTTTGCACAAGACGTGCGCGTTTTCGTGAAGAACTTGCCGCGCACGATTGCCAACATCGAAGACATCAAGCAGTTGGTGCGAGCGTCGGGATCGGTGGGCGCGAACTATATCGAGGCGAACGAGTCGCTCGGTGCGAAAGATTTCATCATGAAGATCAAGATTTGCCGCAAGGAGGCGAAGGAAAGCCAGTTCTTTCTGCGCTTGATGAATGTCGACGATCACGACACCAGCGAGCGGGACCGGCTGGTTCAGGAGGCCGATGAACTGACGAAGATTTTCGGCGCAATCTACCGGAAGAGTTCATGAAGTCTGATTTGTCCATTCGGATTTCGCAATTCCTTCGTGCTTCGGATTTCAGATTTCGGATTTAGTGATGACTGCGAAACCTACTCCCTCCGGTCTCGCCATCGTCGTGTGCGACCAGATCATCGAAGACAAGGCAACAAACAAGAAATCGTTGATCGGCATCTTCAACAACATCGCCAGTCAGACGTTCCCCTGCCGGCATCCGCAGCTCAGTGTCTTCGTCTCGCTCACCGAAGGTCACGGCAACTACGACGCCCGGATGCGGATCGCGAACGAAGAGACCAGCACGACGGTCACTGAGGTCAAAGGCCAGATTCAACTGCCGGATGTGAATATGGTGGCGGAGTTGGCTTTCAATTTTCTCGGTTTGGAGTTCGCCGCGCCGGGACTGTACTCGATCGAATTCTACTGCGACGATGCGCTGGTGTTGGAGCGCCGGTTTCATGTCGTAAAGGCGCAGCCCCCGCCCAAAGGCCCGCCGCCGGAAGAACTCTGACCGGCCTTGCACGCGCTGCAGGACAAGCTAGACTGCGGGCGGAATGAAACTGGAGCGAGTGCTGGAAGTGGTAAGCTCTGGGCGGGTTATCGCTGGCATCTCGATTCTGTGGACGCTTTCACTGGCAGCGATCTATAGGCAAGTGTGCAGCGGTAGCACTTGGATCCGACCTTGGCTGGAGCCATTCAGGCATGTCGCTCCCATAATCTCCGTGAACACTTTCGGCGTGACGACATTAGCCGCGTGCGGATGGTTGTTCGCGTGGCTTTTCACGATGCGACGACCTTCGAACCGCATGGATGAGGCAGAGATGCACCAGACACACGAAGTAGGACAGAATTCGTTTGAATGCGCCCGGTGGTCAAGCCGGGCGCTCTTGGCCTCTATGATGGTCTTCATGCCGCTCCCGATATTCGTCGATTCTGGCTTGTTCTTTGGGACATTTTTGATGGTTGCGGCAAACCTGTTTCTCCACCTTTTCGAAACCAGGGTTGAGTTCGCCGCCAGTTGCGCTCAGGTCCTGTTCTATGCGGTAACTCTGCATCTTCTTGCGAAGCGCGCTGTTGATTTGACCATACGATGCCGGCCCTTGCTTATCCGGCGAACTCTTCTTGTTCTGATCATCGCGCTACCAGTGGTTGCCGGCTGTCTTACCGGTCTAGTCGCTTGGTTTTCGGTAACTGTGTTCCATATTCGAAACAACGGTTGGCTTGCGTATTCCCATTTATGGCACAACTACGATTCTGACATAAGGAGCTTAGTAACTGCGTTCACTGCTGGATTGATTGCGACCCATTGGTGGCTTTTCAGGCGACTGTCCCGCCCTGCGGAAGTGTTTCCGAAGCGACGGACCATATTCCTGAGCGAGAATGCGGCAACGCAGGTGACTTGGGTGATCATGGCAATGTTTCTGCCGATATATCTGCTTATGGGGTTGGGGGAGTCGGTATCTCCATACCCACTATTGCTGTTGGGAGTGGTCGGATACGGAGACGACAATATCTTGCGGCTACTTTTTTTGCTCGGACACGCTGTCATCTACTCGTATCTGATTTTCCTTGCTGCACGATGGAGCGTGCGGCTCGTCTACCGCATTCCGCAACCGCTTCTAAGGGCGTTGGCGCTGCTCGCAGTACTTTGTATCCCTGTAGTCATTGCATCGCGTCCGATTTTCTTCGACTCCGGCATACGAGGTAACTATCCGCCACCGACCGACGCTTGGCACTATTATCGCCGGAGTTGGGGATATGAATCACGAATGCTGCCGGGAATCCTCGGTGCGTTCTGTGCCGGAATGATCGGTCGGTTCTGGTTGAGTTCGTCGAAGGAGCGGCGAGCAGGAGATGGTGCTCGTCTGGGTGCAGTCAGCGGACACTCGTCATGATAACGTTCGCAAAAGCTCGGCTAGTTCTTCGCGCGGCCCGTCGTGATGTTGGGCGATGGCCAGTTGCAGCGCGTCTTCTAGGACCGGCTTCGCCTCAGCGGTTCGGTGAAGCGCGATCAATGTCTTGCCGAGGAGGATCTGCACGACCATCCAGGCCTGTTTCTTACCGGCCAGCGCCTGCAGGTGTTCAAGGGCGCCGACAAAATCGCCGGCATCGCAGTAGGCTTGCGCGAGATTGAACCGGGAAAGATCATTGCTGGGAAACTTCTCGTACAGTTCCCGGGCCTTGTCGATTCGGTCGTTGCCCATCGCGGCTCTTCTAGCTAGGCTTTGCGGCCGTGCAAAGCAAATTCTACCAGCCCGATGAACATCGCGCGGAGAAAGTGCACGAACTCTTCGCGACCATCGCGCGCCGGTACGATTTGCTCAATGACTTGATGACGCTCGGCTTGCACCGGCATTGGAAATACCGGCTCGTCGAACTGGCTGGTCAGCCGTGCGACGTGCTCGATCTTTGCTGCGGCACTGGCGATATCGCGCTGCGGTTCACAGGCCGGGTAGTCGGGGTTGACTTTACGAACGAGATGTTGCGAGTCGCGCAGACTCGAAGTAATACCGGCACTTGGATTCGCGCGGACGCACTCCGGTTGCCGTTTGCCGACGCGAGCTTTGACGTCGTCAGCATCGGCTACGGCCTGCGTAACCTCGCAGACATTGAGTGCGGGTTACGCGAGATTCGCCGGGTGTTGCAGCCGGGTGGCAAACTGCTGTCGCTGGATTTCGGGAAGCCGGAGTCGGCGTGGTTGCGGCGGGCGTACTTCGCGTATCTGCGATTTCATCTGCCGCTGATGGGCCGGTGGTCGTGCGGCGATGCGGACGCCTATTCCTACATCCTCGCCTCGCTGGAAGCCTACCCGGCGCAACGCGGGATCAAGCCGTTGATGGAGCAGTGTGGCTACCGGGACTGTGGTTTTGAGGAATTTGTGGGCGGGACGATGGCGATAAATTTCGGGAGCAAAGCGCACTGAGGTTATGGTATCGTAGCGGCACCCACTGAGACGGAGAGGTGGCAGAGTGGTCGAATGCGGCGGTCTTGAAAGGCGATACGAACCTGCGCTTTTCTTGCATGTTCTTGCGGACCAAGGGTGGCACAGTCCGTCCCAGTGCGCAACAGTGCTACAAAGTCCGATTTCTTTGGCAGCAAATGGGCAGCAGAACTGGGCGGCCAGATCCGCAGCCGCTTTCTCAGGGTAGTTCAAAACGACGCATCCTCCGTTTGTGACGGGGCGCGCGGACGCTTTGCTGCTCGAAGCGCTTGAGCATCGCGTCTAATGACTTGATCGAATAGCGCACGTAGCGACCATGCTTGATCCGATTCACGTAGCCGAGCTTCACCCACACGAAGAACTGGCTGCGGCTCACTTTGCAGTACTCCCATGCGTCCTTGGGCCTCAGTAAGTCCGATTCTGGTTGCGACCGCGGTACAGTTGCAGATCGACGAGGTTCGGCAACTTGCTCACGATCGGAGCATTGGTCATCCGCTTGCCCAAGTGCACGCGCCAACTGGTCAGGGCTCGGTATTCCCACCCAATGCCAACTGTATTCACCACTGTCTACGTCGAACCAGTTCTCGAGTTTCCAAAGTGGACCTGACGGCCGTGGCGGTGGCAGCCCCTTTGGCAGTTGTTCCCCCCGCCGGCGTGCTTCATCGATCCGCCGCAGAAGGGCCAAAGTCTCGGTACTATCAACGTCACCGCTTGTTTTTCTTTGCGGGGCCATCAACGGGATGATGGACGGGTTGCTGAGATTTTCAAGCTCGGAACGGGCTAGTTGCAGTGAGGTGCGTGCCGCCGTGAAAAGATTTCATAGTCGACGCTGAAGAACTTCTGTAATTGTTGAGTTCTGGGCAGAAAAGGTGGTTTTTCAGGCGAGAAAAGACTTCCGGTTTTGCCGGTTTTGTGGCAGAAGCGCTCAGAACCTTGCAATACCATGAACCCAAAAGCCTCCGCTCACGCCGATCCGCAATGCGACTTGTTTCGCATCGAACTGCAGCACCTCGTTGATCGCCAGCATCCACTGGTGCAACTGGCCGACCAGATCCGGTGGTCAGAATTTGACGCGGCCTTCACGCCGCTGTTCTGCGCCGACAACGGGCGCGCCGCCTGCCCGGTGCGGTTGATGGTCGGGTTGCACTATCTGAAACACACCTTCGACCTCAGCGATGAGAACACGGTCGCGCAGTGGGTGGAGAATCCGTACTGGCAATATTTCTGCGGCGGCAAGTTCTTCGAGCATCGGCTGCCCATCGATCCCTCGTCGATGAGTCGGTGGCGCGGGCGGCTGCAGGAAGCGGGCGTGGAGCAGATGTTGGCGGAGCTGATCGCGACGGGGCTGCGCAGTGGCGTGATCCGGCCGACGATGTTGGAGCGGATCAACGTGGACACGACGGTCCAGGAAAAGTTCATCCGCTTTCCCACCGATGCGCGGCTCTACGATCGGATGCGTGAGCGGCTGGTGACGGCGGCGCAGCGGCGCGGAATTGGATTGCGGCAGAGTTACACGCGGGTGGGACGGCGCACGTTGACCAGTCAGCAGCGCTATGCGAGTGCGCAACAGTTTCGGCGGGCGCGCCGGATGACCAAACACCTGCACACGCTGCTGGGCCGTGTCGTGCGCGACATCGAGCGCAAGACGACGCAGTACGATAGAGAACTGATGGAACTGTTGCATCGAGCCCGGCGGTTGCTGGCGCAGCAGCGGCAGGATCGGGAGAAGCTCTACAGTGTGCACGCGCCAGAGGTGGAATGCCTGGCGAAGGGCAAAGTGCAGAAGCGTTACGAGTTCGGCTGCAAAGTCAGCGTGGCCAGCACCTCGCGGGGCAACTGGATTGTGGGCGCACGGGCGTTGCACGGCAATCCCTACGACGGGCACACTTTGGGTGGCGCGCTGCAACAGGTGGAGCGCGTCAGCGGGCAGAAGCCCAAGACCGCGTTTGTGGACTTGGGCTATCGGGGACACGGGGTGGAAGGAGAGTCGGAGGTTCACGTCGTGCCACGCAAACGCCGGCATCTGGCGCGGAGTTTACGGCGGTGGATGAATCGGCGGGCGGCCATCGAGCCGGTGATTGGGCACCTGAAAGCGGAACATCGGATGGAGCGAAATCGGCTGAAGGGTTGTGTGGGCGACCAACTCAACGCGGTGCTGAGTGCCTGTGGATTCAATTTGCGAAAGCTCCTGCGAGCTTTTTTGTGTCTCGATTGGCTGGAGGTGTTACGGCGCTTGCTGCATCTTCACTGCTCACCGATCTTTGCCCGGAACGAGCGCTAAGGGGCTTTTTCAGAGTCGTCTTTCATAGAAGCGCTCGGAGATTCCGGCGTCACCGCGCGGCCCAGCCACCCAAACTCGGGTGGTCAAAAAACTCGTCCTGACTGAATTTCCTCGTGTAGCATCGCGACGATGCCACCCGCGTTTGCGAGGAGGAACACCCTAGCATCACGGGGGCGCATGCCGACCCAGAAAACCTTGGAGTGACCGCCGCCGAACTGCTGCTGAAGCGCGCTGACTCAGAGGACGAGAACCTCGTGGATGTCCTTCTTCCGTCGCATTTGACGGTCAGAGAAACTTCCACGAAAGCCGCCGCATGAAATCCCCGGTGTGGCGACGGCTTTCTCTGCGAGGTGCATCGATCGCTGTCGGGTAGGAGAATCCATTTGTCGATTTGGTTGCGCAGGATGCAGCTTCCCTGAGCAGATATCTGGTTTGACGCAGCGGGTCTTCGTCGACGCGGCCGGTGGTTCTCACGCCAACTCAGCGAAGGGAGCGCAAGAGTTCTTGTGCCGGGCTGTAACCGGGTTGAATCTGCAAGGCGCGTGCGACCGCTTGTTGTGCTTCGGCGTTGCGACCTGACCGAGCGAGGATCGTGGCAGCGGCGTAAGGGACGCGCGGGTCGGATGGGTTCGCCGCGGCGGCGCGGTTGAGCGCGTCTAACGCGGCTTCGGCACGGCCCACGGAATTCAGCGCGAGGCCGAGATTGTACCACGCGCGGGCGTGATACGCGTCCAACCGGACGGCGACCTGCAACTGTTCGATCGTCTTATCAATCTTGCCGAGTTCGTTCCACGCCAGCGCCAGTTTGTACGCGTACTCGGCGTCGTGCGGGTCGAGCCGGCAGGCGGCCTCCAGTTGCGCCACGGCCGCGACGTTGCTGCCGAGGCCCGACAACACGACCGCGTAGTCGTGCCGGATCGGCGCGGAGTTGGCGTCCCACTCGACGGCCTTCTGGTAATGCGCCATCGCCTGTTGCGCGTCGCCGTGCGCGAGCGCGAACGCGCCCTTCTGCATCTGTCCCGGCGGCTGGTCGGCCATGAAATCGAGAATCGCCCGCAACTCGGGCGTGTCTTCGCGCAACGCCCACGCCGCGTGAAACCGCACGCTGCGCACCGGGTCGTTGAGCAACCGACGCAAGGCCGCTTCGTCGCGGAGCGAACGCGCGGCGTTGGCGCGCACGAGCGCGTTGGTGTTCTGCGACGCCTCGACGAGTGCGGCGTTGACGGTCGGATCGGCGGCCCATTGCTCAAGCAACTTTGCCGCGACGGCGTTCCAGTACGGCGGCTCGTTGGTGGAAAGCATCGCGAGCAATCCATCGCGTGCGGCCGCATCGCCACGGCGCGCGCCGGCAACCGTGAGGGCCCGTTGCCGGCTGGGGCGATTCATTTTGTCGCCGTACCATTTCTCCGTCCACGACAACGCCCAGTCGGCGTCCTTGTCGGCGTGGCACCGGTTGCAGGCGTTGGGGATGCCGGCCTGTTTCGTCAGCAGCGGATCGGGAATCGTGAACCCGTGGTCGTGCCGACGATGCCGCTGCATGTAGAACGTCTGCGGCATGTGACAGTTGACGCACTCGCCGCCGTTGGTGGTGATGTCGCGCTTGGCCAACGCGATGAGGTCGATGCCGTCGGGATCGACGTACAGCGGGTCAACCTTGTGGAAGCTGTGTTTGACCGGGTCGATGGTCGGCGCGTTGGTGTAGCTGCCGTTGTGACAACGCAGGCAGAGCAGGTTGCCGGCAAGTTTCACCTTGGCGGTGTGCGGTTGATGGCAGTCGCCGCAGCGGACGCCTTTCGCGTGCATCTTGCTGCCGAGAAACGCCGCGTATTCGTAGTCCTCGTCGCGCACCTGACCGTCGGGATAGAAGATGTCCGTCTCGTCCACAATCGTGAGCAGATGATGATCGTCGAATAGGTCGCCCGGCGCGAAGTCGCCGGTCAGTTCGCCCCGGCGCGAATGACACTGGGCGCACGTTTCGATGATTTGGTTTGGCTGAAACTCGCGGAGGGTCGGGTCGTCGCGGTCTTCATTGCGGTTGGCCTTCTGCCAGACGACGTGATCTTTCATTGGGCCGTGGCACGCTTCGCAGCCGACGGTCATCTCCGCCATCGTCGTGGCGTAACTGTCGGTGCGTTCGTCATAATTCTTGTGTAGCCGGGTATTGTGGCAACCGGCGCACATGTTGTTCCAGTTCATGCCGCGTCCCGTCCAATGCCCCCACTCGCCGGGCTGCCGGTTCTCGTTGCCGTAGACGTTGAACCATTCGTTCGAGTGCGGATCGAAGGAGGTTTCGAGCGCCTGATACCGGCCGCAGGGAAATTTCACGAGAAATTGCCGGAGCGGATCGTTGCCGATGACGCGCTCGACGGCGAATGTGCCGTTGGTCTTGCCGGGCCCGAGCGCGGTGACTTGAAACTTGCCGGCGGGGAACGCGTGCTGATCCAAGGCCGGCGATGGCGGGCGTTCGGCGAGACCGTGGTTAGACTTCCGCCATTCGTTGTACGCTTCCTTGTGACAATCCCGGCAGCTCTCCGAGCCGGCATACGCCACGTACGCGGTCTTCGGTGGCGGAGGCGGGTCTTTGCGTTTCACCAGCCAGACCGTACCGGCGCACAGCCCAATCGCCACCGACACGACCACGGCCCATGTTCTTGTATTGTAATCCATGCGGGAGCGAACGCATGATACAGGTCAGACCATTAGGCATCGACCCAATTCTGTAGCCGAAGCGTGAGCTTCGGCTGAGGCTCACGCCTCGGCTACAGTCGACGCGTCACTGCTTGCGTAGCCCGGCCACGATCCGATCAACGGCGGGCAGCGCGTGCTCGTAGAATCTCTTCAGGCCGGCACAGAGGTAGTTGAGGCCGGGTTCGCCGGCGGGCGTGCGCAGGAGCCGGTTCTTTGGACATTCGCCCCAGCAGTCGCTGAGGTGCGAACATTCCCGGCAATACTTCGGCAACATATCGGCTTTGTCGTAGCCGAACTTCACCTGCGTCGGGGCAAAGATCATTTCGGCCAGCGACTTTTCCTGAATCTTGCCGAGCTGGTATTCGGGATAGACGTAATGGTCGCAAGCGTACACGCCGCCGTCGTGTTCCACCGCCACACCTTTGCCACAGAATTCGTTGTAGACGCAAATCTGCGACGGCAAGTCGAGGTGCTGCGCCACGAGCGTCTCGAAATGATTGACCAGCACGCGGCCGACATCCTTGCTCAGCCATTCGTCGAACACCTTGCTGAGAAAATACCCGTACTCATCGGGATCGACCGACCAATCGGTGACGACGGAGTTCGGGTGACCGGGCTTGGCTTCCGGGCTGTCAAGCGTCGGCAGCCGAGACGAGTCCCATTTCTGTGGCGCGGTCGTCTCGAAGTTTTTGATCTGCACAATCGGGATGAACTGGATGTAGGTGGAGTTCAGCTCCCGGCGCAGGAACCGGTACACATCGAGCGGGCGTGAAGCGTTGACGCGGTTCACGCAAGTCAACGTGTTGCATTTTACGCCGAACTTCCGCAGCAGCATCGCCGCGGCGTACACCTTTTCGAACGTCGGCGCGCCGTCTTTGGTCACACGATACCGGTCGTGCAATTGGCGCGGGCCGTCGATGCTGAGGCCAACGAGGAAGTTGTGCTCCTTGAGGAAATGCGCCCAGTCTTCGTTCAACAGCGTGCCGTTGGTTTGCAGATCGTTCTCGACGCGCTGGCCAGGCTTGGCGTACTTCTTTTCCAGCGCGACGACTTTGCGGAAAAAGTCCAGCCCGCGCAACGTCGGTTCCCCACCCTGCCACGAGAAGACGACTTCATCGCCGGTCACGCCTTCGATGTATTGCTGGATGAACTGTTCCAACGTCGCGTCGTCCATGCGGCCCAAGCCCGGCCCGTCCGGCAAAGTCTCTTTGCTCAGGTAGTAGCAGTACGCGCAGTCCAGATTGCAGAGCGCGCCGGTGGGCTTGGCCATCGCGTGGAATCGCCGGGAGCCCAGCGTCCCGAGCAATTGCGGCATGTGATATTTGTCAGTCACGTTGGCCTCGCACGAGAGAAAGTATGCCTCCGCCACAGTGTGCTGGACAAGCCCGATTTCTCCGGACTTCCACCCTCGTTCACCATGCGAGAACGAGTTGGAGTTGGAAGACGACGGCGCTGCCGGCGGGGCTAAACGTCGGATCCCAGACCACTTGCAGGTCGGGCTGCGGTTTCGTTGTCGGCGTGAGTTGCATGGCGTAGGTGGTTTCGCAATTCCCTTCGCGGCAATCGTGTCCACTGTCGCGTCGGCGGAATTAATCCCCACCGAGCAATTCGTCACCAATGTCGCTTCGTTCTTGGAAAGGGAGATCGCGGCGCACGTGGCCGCCGTTCCGAGCATTGACCCGCCG
>CAZMKD010000001.1:0-2901 GCA_964566575.1 uncultured Verrucomicrobiota bacterium | reverse complement strand
AAGCTGAACCGTGGGTGCGACTCTCGCATCCACAATGGTTGTGGCAGCGCCACGGTGACGCGTGGTGCGAATGGAACAACACGCCACCGCTTATTTACGCGCGTGGCGACAAGCCTTGGCCGGGAGTGTTGGAGCCGACAGCATTTCATCCACAGTGCTACCGGATAATGGATCCGCAGAAATTCTTTGAAGCTCCCGCACAGTACTACGTTCAAGATCCATCCACTTTGATTGCGGTCGACCAGCTTGATCCGCAACCCGGTGAGTCGGTGCTTGACATGTGCGCGGCGCCGGGCGGCAAGACGACGTACATCGCGCAGAAGATGCAGAACCGCGGGCGGATTATCGCCACCGATTCTTCGAATGTCCGGCTAGGCTTGGTCACGGAGAATTGCCAGCGGTTGGGCATCAGCATTGTCGCGACGTTGGCTTGCGAAGGAGCGCGTTGCCTGCGTGGTTCGCTGTTTGACCGAGTGTTGCTCGACGCGCCGTGCTCGAATACCGGCGTGATGCGGCGGCGCGTGGATTTACGCTGGCGAATCAAGCCGGCGGAAATCTCGCGGCTGGCGGCGCTCCAACGGAAACTGCTGGCCGTCGCCGGCGAGCTGACGAAGCCGGGTGGGGTGTTGGTGTACAGCACGTGCAGTTTGGAGCCGGAAGAAAACGAACGCGTCGCCGAGCAGTACCGGGATTCTCATCCCGGTTGGCTGCTTGAGGCGACGCGTTCAACATTCCCACCCCGCGATGGCGTGGACGGCGCGTTCGTCACGCGCTGGCGCAGACTCTAGTTTGCGGGTGGTGGTGGCGGCGGGCCATCGTGCTTGTCGCCGCGCGGACCTTTGCCCATGCGTTGCCGGGCTTCTTCGAGGGACTTGTCGAGCTTGGTCTTCTGCTCGTCAGTCAAACTGGTGCGAAATTTTCCCACGTAGTCTTTGCGGGCGTCCATCAGAGACTTGCGCTGTTCCATCGTACTGCGGATGGCATCTTTGTCACCGCTTTCGCGGGCCTTGCGAATGTCATCCCGAAACGTCGGGTGCGCCGTGTCCCAAGCCGCAGCGTCCTTTTTGAAGGCGGATTCGAGTTCGCCGAGCTTCGTCTTCTGGTCGGCAGTGAGGTTTAGGCCATCTACGGCACGCGGGGGCAACAGATGTTCCATCATCGGGCCGGGGCCGCCACGCGGGCCGTGTTTGCCTTCCGGTTTGGCGGGGGCATTAGTGTCATTGGCATACGCGAGCGTCGTGGCCAAGCCAACGACTGCGATGGCGGTGAGTGTTTTCAGTAGCTTCATTGGGTCTCCTTGGTTGGGGTTTCGGTTTGTTGTTCGGGATTCTCGGGCGGCGACTTGTGGTGCCGGGGCTGGAACGGCGGCGGTTCTTCCCCGTGATGTTCTTGTCGCCACTTCTCTTCAAATTGCCGGCGATGCTCGCGGAAGTTCTGTCGGGCCTGCTCGCGTTCCTCCGGTGTCATCTTCCCCCAGCGCTCAGCGTTTTCCTTCATGCGCTGACGCTCCTCGCGTGAAATAGCGAGAAAGCGTCCAATGCGGTCGTGGATGAATTTGCGCTCTTCGGGCGGCAATTGGGTTAGCGCATGGTGTAGCCGCATCACGCGCATTTTGGCTTCGAGGGGCAGCTTGCTCCAATCGTCATTGAGTTGCTGTTCCTTCTGCGCGCGCTGTTCGTCGGTCAACGGGGGGCGCTCACGTTTCGGCTCGTCCTGGGCGACAACGGCCGTGGCCAGCAAAAAGATCAAGATGCCACGCTTCATAGCTTGTCCCCTCCATAGAGTTGATCGAGCGCAGCGATCACATCATAATCATCCAACGAATCCTGTTGCGCGGTGGCGTAGAGCTCTGCGCGGCGCAACGCTTGTGCGCGTTCCCACCGGAGAATGCCGATCCCAGCGACGAGTACGAACAAGCTCAGACTCAAGGCCCACCGTAGCGCCGGCAACTGCCACCACGCCGGACGGACAGGCGGTTCTTCGAGCCGGCGCAGCGTTCGCTCCACGAAACCAAACGATGGCTCGATGGACCGGTGCCGGCCGATCAACTCCCACGCAGCCTGCTCGTCTCGGTTCTTGAATGGATCTTCGGTCATGCTCATATCAACACCGTCTTTCCAGAAAGGTTGCGGCTCAATAGCAGCCGCGCAGTTGTTCCTTCAAGGTCTGGCGTGCCCGGTGCAGCAGCGATTTGACCGACGAGACCGAACAGCCGAGCACGGCCGCGATCTCTTCGTAGGCCAGGCCCTCAAACCGGCACAAGATCACAGCAGTGCGTTGCGCTTCCGGCAATTGTTGAATCGCGGCCTGGATACGCTCCTGCAACTCGCGCTCAGCCACCTCCTGCGACGGATCGACGGCGCGCGCGTCGGCGAACTGCGCACTGGCATCATCAGGATCGGCAAGCGCCTCCAGCGATTCAGCGGCGCGCCGGTGTCGGCGCCGGTGCTCGTTGAGAATCATGTTGTGCGTGATGGTGAACAGCCACGTCGTGAATTTCGCCGTCGGCTTGTACCGGCCCGCCGACCGGTAGACTTGGATAAATACGCGCTGTGCGAGGTCTTCAGCTTCCCACGCATCGCCGATAGCGCGATGGATGACGTTGATGACGGCGCGCTGGTGCCGCTCGATCAATCCGCGGAATGCTTCGTGATCGCGGCCCTTGACACGCAGCATCAGGTCAACGTCGGATTGAATGTCGGTCATCGCTTGCAAGCGTAACGTAAGCCATCCAACACCGCAACGCCTGGAAGGTTGCGGTGTCGTAACTCCGTGAGAATGTCCCCTTGCGGACTCGATAGAAATGTCCCCATCAACACCGCCTACAGGAGGCGGCATGGGAGACATTCGCATGAGTCCGAAGGAACGACGACGCTTGGAACTATTGGCGCGGGTGCGCGA